>CAJOLI010000097.1 GCA_905235285.1 uncultured Bacteroidaceae bacterium | reverse complement strand
ACCACACTATTATTTACTAACTAATTAATTAATTGCTTTATGAAACACAAGTTACTCTTTGCGCTTGCAGGCGCACTGATGAGTATGAGTGCCATGGCACAGGACGTGTCGAAGTGGGCCGACCCCACTCGCCCCACTTTTCCTTCAACGCCGGCTGCACCCACTCAGTACACTGGCTCATGGGCCACACCCGAAGTAGGCGGCAAGTACTACCTCTACAATGTCGGTGCTGGTCTGTTTCTTGGTGGTGGTCAGACTTGGGGTACGCGAGGCATAGTCCTTGCCGATTCCGTCGTTCTGCTCAACCAAGATCCCGTTGCTATTAACAACGTATCGAACAACACCACTGCCAACTACGTTCTACCATTTGAAATCGTAGCTGGTTCTCAAGAGGGCACCGTTCAATTCAACGACCTCTGCAACAGCAAGGCTACTAGCGGTGTCGGCCACTTCGTAGGTGAAGACGGCGCTCAGGCATGGATTGATGGTGACAACGATCGAAACACGAACTATGGCGACTGGACCTTCCAACCCTATGAAGGCGGTTACATGATTCAGAATGTCTACGCTTCAACCTTGAAATATCCCGGCGAAGGCGGTGAAATCACTCGCGCTTATGGTGTTGACGGACATAATACTGCCGGCACTTGGGCTACGACATGGACCGACCTCTGGATTGAACTTCCCGAAGGCAACACCACCCTGCCTTACCTCGTATGGCAGTTCGTTGACGCCAACGACGGCGCAGCTGTTAGAGCTTACGCTAATGCTTTCAAAGAGGCTTACAATAGCGAGGCTTATCAGGCAACACTGGCCAATTATCAGGCAAAGGTTGATGAGTACAATGATCAGATGGCAGTCTACAACGCTAAGATTGAACTCCGCAATACAATGGCTGAGGCTGATGCTGCTGGCATCGACGTGAGCGAGGCCGAGGCCGTTTACAACAATGCAAGTGCTACTCTTGAAGAGATTGATGCTCAAAGAAGCCACCTGCGTGCCCTCATTGCCGGCATGCAGTATGACTTCTCTGGTGCTTCTGAGAGCAATCCTCTTGACGTGACGAACCAAGTACTGACAAACCCCGATTTCGAATATAGAGATGAAAATGGAAACCTGATCGCTGATACTGTTCTCCCTCCGGGATGGGATATCACAATTACCGGCCAGAACTGCGGTCAGCGGAATCGTACTGACAAAAATGAAAGTACAGGTCTTACCATTATAAACTTTATCGAAGCTTGGCATCCCAATTCGCTTGGCGATGGTGTGATTGCACAGACTATATATGGTCTGCCTAAGGGCAAATACGTTCTCGAGTGCGATGCTTCTGCTTGCCATGATCCCGCCAATGGCGATGGTTCAGACATCGTAGGTGTGAACCTCTTCATTCAGGCAGGTGCAAACAAGGTTACTACACGTGTCGGCACTGCTCGTCTCGGCATCACTCACTACAGCGTAACCTATGTCAACGATGGTAGCGACGTTCTTACATTCGGTCTGGAGGCTATCTCAACAAATGCAAACTGGCTGAGCGCCGACAACTTCAAGCTGACATACTATGGTGAAACAACCAAGTCACAAGAAGAACTTGCACTTGAAGATGCCATCGCAAGAGCTGAGGCAATCGCCAACAACATCGTTGGCAACGACATCGAGGACGCTTCTATCTTCAACCTCAACGCTGACGTTGCTGCCGCCTTCGAAGAAGCTATCAACAACGCCAAGGCTGCCCTCAGCGGCACAAGCGACGAGATGAAGGCTGCCGTAGCTGCCCTCGACGACGTTACCGTAGCTGCCACCGCCTCCAATGAACTCTACAAGAAGTTCCAGGAAGTCTACAACAACGCATTGCTGACTGCTCAGGAACTCCAGGAGGCTGGCCAGTGGTCAGAGCTGCAGGACAACATCAACGACTGGGCTGAAAGCGAACTCGCCGAGGCTTTCAACGCCGGTTCCCTCACCGAGGACGACCTCGCTGCCGCTCAAGGCAAGGTTGACGAGCTCATCGCCGAGTTCCTCAACGATCCCGAGAAGATCCAAGCTGGCGACGAAGTCACCATACTGCTCAAGAATCCTCACTTCAAGACCGGCACCACGGCAGATCCTACTGGTTGGACTCTCAACAGCGGTTCAATGACGGAACTTGCAAGCTCAGTACACAACATTGAGGCATACCACCGTCTGTTCGACCTGAGCCAGACGCTTAAGAATATGCCTGCCGGCGTGTATGATGTAACACTTCAGGGCTTTGCACGCCACGACGATGGTGGCCCAACAGACAAGTCCTACCTCTACGGCGGTATCACGAAGTCTTATCTCATCGACCTCAACAACGACGAGGATCAGACGCGCGAAGAACCTTTGTACTTTGACGGCAGCACAGAGCATCCATACATTCACGATGGCAACTATGACACCAACCTGAACAGTGTCAACGGCGAATACACCTCTAACGGTATGGCTGGTTCCTACTATTGGTTCCAGGAGATTAACCCCAAGACCGGTGAGCCTTATTACACCAACCACGTTAAAGTCATCCTCGACAAGCCAGGTGACCTCACCATCGGTATCCGTTCAGAGGACACTCATGACTGGGTTATCTTCGACAACTTCCGCATCGTTTACCAGGGCCAGGATCTCAGCTCCTACTACGAGATGATTGCTGCGAAGGGCGACGAGCTCAATGATACTTACGATAATGTCTTTAAGACCGATCGTGGCGACGAGCTCACCTCTGATGTTCAGGCTAAGATTGAAGCTGCCGGCGACATCACTGACGTAGATGAAGCTCTCGCTCTGCTCGCAGAGATTGAAGAGGTAATCGACTACCTCAAGGAAGGTGATAAACTCGCAGCTGAACTTACACCTCTCGTAGACGAATATGCCATGAGGTACGAGGAGATGGGACTTGACGAACCCGCCTTCCAGGCTATGCTCGAGTCACTCAGCGACAAGGTTGCTGAATACGAGACATTCGCTGACAACGATGAAATCGCCAAGGGTATTGAAGACCTTAAGAATGGTTGGATTGCAGCTGTCGTAGCCTCTGCCGAGGTTGGCGATGAGCTCCAGGGCATCATCCTCAATCCTGACTTCGAGACAGGCAACCTCAACAATTGGACCGACACCTTCACTGCAGGCAACCACGGTTTCCAGAACAACAACACTTACGCAGATGCTGACGGCAATGTCGTAATAGCCAACTTCGCTGAATCCTGGAACAACACCAACTTCGTCGTCGACGGCGAAATCAGCCAGAACATCGGCGTACTTCCCGAAGGCTGGTATCAGCTCGAGATGGACGGCTACGCTGTCAATCAGTCGCAAGCTGGCGGCGCTCCCGCCGAGGGCGTACAAGGCGTAGACCTCTTCGCTAAGACAGGCGCAAACATCGCTAAGCAAAACATCGGCATCGATGGCGAGAATGGTGTTTCGCAGCACTGGACTCTTGGCTTCTACTCTGATGGCGTCAGCGAAACCACCATCGGTGTCGTAGCTGAAGGTGCAAACTGCAACTGGACAGCATTCGACAACTTCAAGCTCGTGTACTTCGGTGATAAGGTACCTGACGCTGTCGAAAGCATCGCTACCGAGACCACAGCTGCCCCGAAGGCTATCTTCACGCTCGACGGCCGTCAGACCAGCACCCTGCGTCGCGGCATCAACATCGTCCGCAAGGCCGATGGCAGCGTGCAGAAGGTTCTCGTGAAGTAAATTACGATACGTTTGTTGCGATATAGTATCGCGACATACAAAACAATAAAAGAAAAAGCGTTGCGGCTAACATCGCAACGCTTTTTCTTTATCTTTTCTGAAAAAAAATCCTAATCCCTAATCCCCAATCCCCAATCTTTTATTACCTTTGCGGCGCAAAAGAAATAATGATTATACATACAACTATGAGAAAGACTGTTTTATTTGGCCTCGCCGCAAGCCTGGCCCTCTGCCTTAGCTCGTGCGTGAGCACTAAGAAAATCCAGTACTTCCAGGGCTCCGACCAGATGTTTGAGCAGGCACAGGCCATCCTCCAGAAGTATGAGATGCACCTGAAGCCCGCCGACCAGATCCTCATCAAGGTGACGTGCGACGACCCCGAACTGCTCGAAGTGTTCAACCTCGACGTTACGCTGGGCGCCGGCTCGCGCAACGGCAGCAACCTCAGCTATGGCACCACGGGCTCCATGGGCTCGGTCTATGGCTATACCATCGACAATGCCGGAATCGTGCATCTGCCCGTGCTGGGCGACGTGCAGGTCGGCGGTCTGTCCTGCGACCAGGCAGCCAACGCCATCGAGCAGACTATCACGCAGAAGAACATCATCAAGAATCCCGAAGTCACGGTGCGCCTGCTGAACGCCCGCGTGGCCGTGCTCGGCGCCGTGAAGAACCCCCACGTCGTCAACCTCAACTCTGAGCGTAACACCGTACTTGACGTGCTCGCGCAGTGCGGCGACCTCAGCGACCAGGGCCTGCGCGAGAAAGTAAGCCTCTACCGCGAAGACAACGGCATCCGCCAGAAGTTCGACCTTGACCTGACGCAGGCCGACATCTTCGAGAGCCCTGCCTTCTACGTGCAGCAGAACGACCTGATCTACGTTCAGCCCAACAAGAGCCAGAACGTCAAGAGCTCTGCCTTCCCCACGTACCTCAGCGCCGGCGCCAGCATCCTGGGCTTCATCTCCAGTATCACGGCCCTCGTCCTGGCTCTTACGATAAAGAACTAAACCACAGAAGGACCATTAATCAAATCTATACGGCCTGCTGCATCACCCGATACAGCAGGCTGTATTGTTATATTCACCCGGGTGAATTGACGAATTCAGCCGGGTGAATTGACAAATTCAGCTGGGTGAGTTGAAAGATGCAGCCGGCTGGATTGAAGTATGCAACTGGTCGCACCGACATTCACGACCGTACGCGTTGCCTTGAATATAAGGACAACTCCGTATGCGAGCCTATGAGGCTTGAACCACAAGCCCAAGAGTTCGGCAGGAAAGCCTTGGGCGAAAATAGAAAAACTCTTAAGGGTTTCGGGCGAAACCCTTAAGAGTTTTTTCTTGACACCTTGTAGGTTGTTGTGGAAACTACTTTTCGATGTGGCTTGTGCGGTCGCCATAATGGCCGTAGGTGCCGTAGTGACCATAGCGGCCGTAGTATGTGCCGTAGCGGCTGTAGCTGTACTTGCCGTAGCCGTAGTAGAAGCCGTACTTCTTTTTCTTCAGGTCGATGCCGTTGAGCACGAGGTTTATCTTGGGCATTTTCTTGGCGTCGGCAATACGATTGATATTGTCAACATCGTTCTTTGTAGTGACCTCCGGACGTACGACGAAGAAGGTGACGTCAGCCAGGCGCCCTATCTCGAGCGTGTCGCTCACGAGTCCTACGGGCGGCGTGTCAAGAATGATGTAGTCGTAGATAGTGCGCAGGTGCTCTATGGCCTTGTCAAGGAGTTCGCGCGTGATGAGCTCTCCCGGGTTCGGGGGAATAATGCCTGCAGGCAGGACGTCGAGGTTCGGGTTGATCACTCCGTGTTCAATCTGCTGCTCGAGGAGGTCGAAGTCAGCCTTCTCAGCCGAGAGATAGTTGGTGAGGCCCTGCTCTCTCTGCTGCAGGTTGAAGAGCTTCACGAGTCGCGGCTTGCGGATGTCGAGGCCCACGACGAGCACGCGTTTGTCGAGCAGTGCGAGCGACATGGCCAGGTTTGTGGCCACGAATGTCTTGCCTTCGCCGGGCACGGAGCTGGTGGTGAGAATCACTTTCTCGTTGCCTTCGAGCACGAAACGCAGGTTCGTACGAAGGCCTCGGAAGGCTTCCTCCATCATGTCGTTGGTATTCTCTTTGACTACGATGGCACGCTCGCCGTCGGCAAGCTTTGCCGTCAGAGGTATGTCGGCGAGGATCGACAGCTTCGAGGCTTTCTCCAGGTCGTCGCGCCCCTCGATGTGGAAGCGTAGCAGGTCCTTGAGATAGAAGAAGAGGAAAGGCAGCAGGAAGCCAAAGATGAGCGAAGCCATCAGTATGAGGCGCGTGCGTGGGCGCACCTTTCCCTGGAGCAGCGGCATGTCAATGACACGCGCCTTGGTGGCTATGGACTTCATGGAGATGGCATTCTGCTCGCGCTTCTCGAGCAACATGAGGTAGAGGCTGGCTTTGAGCTCCTGCTGGCGTCCCATGTTGTTCATGGCACGCTCCTGTGTCGGCGTGCTGCTGACACGCCCCGAGAAACGGTTGTACTGCGACTCGGCGCTGTTGCGCTGGATCTGCAGGTCGCTGTAGATGCCCCGCAGCTGCTGCTGCACGGCAGACCACATCGTCATGACCTCGTCGGTCACCTGCATCACGGCGGGTGAATTCTCTGATGAGCCGCGTATGAGGCGGTTGCGCTTAATGACGCCATTGTTGTATTCGGCAATCATGGAGTTCGTGGCGGGATTGCTCACGCCTATGTTTGCCGGGATGAGTGTCAGGCTGTTGGTGGGATTCTCAACGAAGTCGAGCAGCGACTTGACGAGGCTCATCTGCGTCTGTATCTCGACCTGCTTTTTCTGGAACTCGGTGGACTGCGTCAGTGCCTGAGTGGCATCCGTAGGCAGGTTGATGAGCGAGTTGCCCCGTTTGTACTGCTCTATCTGGCTCTCGGTGGCGTCGAGGTCGTTGCGGATACTGTTGATGCGGTCGTTGATGAAGTCCTCAGTCTTCTCGGCCAACAGGTTCTTATCCTCGTTGGCGTCCTCGTTGTAGGCCTCAACGAGCTGAGTAAGGTAGTCCATGGCTCGCTCGGGATGCGTGTCGAGCAGCGATAGGGATGCCACGGAAGTGAACTTCGTCGTAGGCTCTACACGCAGGCTGCGGCTGTAGCGGCGCCCTATGGCGATGGGCGGGTAGATGATGGCCGTGAGCTTGCGCTCGCCAAGCTCGTAGCCGGGGTTCTGCGAGAAGAGTATCTTGCCGACGTTGGCATTGACAGCCGACGGCAGCGTCTTCAGGTCTACGGCCAGCACCTCGGGCGTCTCGCCCTTCGAAGGTTGGCTGATTTCAACGTGGATGCCCTTGCCCTGCTTCTTTATGACGATAGGAATCGGCTGCTTGAGCTCGTCGAGGTGCGACTCCTCGATGTCTACGATAATAGGTGTGTTGCGGTAGAGGTCGGCATCGCGCAGGCGACCCTCCATGGTGTAGTGTACGTAGAGCTTCAGCGACTTCACGGCGCGCGTGGCCACGGCCGCCGAGCTGAGGATCTCTATCTCGTTGTCGAAGCCCGAGGAGTTGGAGATGAAGCCCAACTGACTGGACATCATCTCATTGGAATGGTAGCGGTTATTTTCATCATCCTTGATGAGCACCTTTGTAGCAACCTGATAGACATTGGGCTGATAGCGCAGGTAGAGCATGGCCAGGCCGAAGCAGGCGAGAGCCGAGATTACGAACCAATACCAATTCAGCAGGAATATAGACCAGACTTTACGAAAGTCGATGCCCGTAGACTCGACGTCCAATTTCCCTTGTTCAATATTTTCTGACATAAAATATAGCTTGATGTATTTATTCCATGACTGTTCATAAAGCGCTGCAAATTTAATGATTGTTTTCGAGAATATAGTGTTTTGGAAAGAGAAAAATTAAGAAAATATCGAAATTCCTTGGCTTAACAAGCAGTTTGCATTATCTTTGCAGACGAAAAACAAGAAAAATACAGACTGATGAAAGGTATTGTACTGGCCGGGGGCTCAGGCACCCGGCTCTATCCTATAACCAAAGGCGTGTCGAAACAGCTGCTGCCCATCTTCGACAAACCTATGGTCTACTACCCTATCTCAGTGCTCATGGAGGCCGGCATACGTGACATCCTCGTCATCTCGACGCCCTATGACCTGCCCGCCTTCCGCCGCCTGCTGGGCGACGGCTCGGACTACGGCATCCACCTGAGCTACGCTGAGCAGCCGTCGCCCGACGGCCTGGCGCAGGCTTTCATCAT
>CAJOLI010000096.1 GCA_905235285.1 uncultured Bacteroidaceae bacterium | reverse complement strand
GTTTCACCTCATCAGTAGCAATTACGCAGGATACTCACGTGAAGAGTGCGACAAGCACTACAGCAACTGCCTGAAGACGACGAGAAATTGCGTCTCGATAGGCACTATAATGAACATAGCCAAAGATTTTGGCATCGAACTCAAATTGCCTCGAGGGCGAAGGCCAAAGAGCGAGAAACAGCGAGAGGAAAATCAGAAATCCATGTTGACAGAAGTTAAGGAACAACTGCAGGAGAAACGTAAGTGGCGACACAATATACTGACCAACAAGACGGAGTACTGCGAGAACACTCAAGACTGGCACGAGGTAGACGACCGCTTCATTGACACCGTATTGACGCGACTGCGCGAAAGCGGGTTGCGCGTGAAAGACAACGAAGTGCGCTCGTTGATCAACAGTAGCGATTTCGCACCAGATTTTGCTCCGCATCTTGAGTGGCTCGACAGCCTGCCTATATGGAATCCCGACTCAGATCCAGACTTTATCCACGAATTCTTCGTCGGACACATGGAGTTCGGGCCTTTGGCCAATGTGCCACTTTACGACAAGATGTTCCACCGTTGGCTCGTGGCCATGGTGGCGCTGTGGCGGCATCAAATTGAATCCAACCCGCTGATGCCCACATTTTGCGGCTCGCAGCGAATAGGCAAATCTTTCATGGCCAAGCACGTACTGCCGCCATGCCTGAGTCAATACCAGGCAGAGGTACGGCCAAACGACCCTTTCAATACAGACACCATGCTCATACTCTCCGAGGTGCTGCTTGTAATCTTCGATGAAATATCCATAAGCAGCAATTCTAAGAGCAATATGATGAAGCACTACATAACCTCCGGAACAACCAATCTGCGCGACGCCTACGGGCACTACCGCAAGGCACGTCATCGGATGGCTTCGTCAATAGCTACGACTAACTATCATCAGTTCATTCGCGAGTCTGAAGGCAACCGGCGGTATTTGGGCATCGACCTTGTAGCGACGAAGAATATTAACGATTACCCGCTGCCATATGAGGGGGCTTACGCACAAGCTGTGTACCTACTCGATCATGGATATGATCCTCAACCGACTTTAGAGGAAAGTCAAGAAATCAGCGAGTACAACAAGCTATTTATGACTCCCAACGACTGCGAGGAGGCATTACGGACGTTCGTACGTCACCCATCGGAGAACGAGAATTGTATAGCAGTCACAGCCGGCGACCTGATGGGTAAGATTAACCAATACGGTTTCCGTAGCAATGCTTTCAACGCTGTCAATATTGGGAAAGCCATGAAAGCAATGGGATTCAAGTCAACCAAAATAAGAGGCTATAATAAGTATCGTGTCGTACTGGCTGACCCCCTTCGGCAACAGAATGAGCAAATTGAGGATGCTCAACTCCTGTCTGAGCAGGAAGTTGCCAGTCGCCAGGATGCGAACGACAAACAGGCTTCAGCCAGTCACCCAGAAAACGCGGAAAAGAAGCAGATAGATGACAAATTCGATTTTGAGGACTATCTGAATGAAACGGAAGCCTCTCCTTTACCATTCTGACAGAGGCATAGGGTGAGGATGGTGAACTTTGCCCTATAGAAGAGTAAATAAAAATACCTAAATCTATTGCAGAACACGTAAGCGATTTAGGTATTTTTTTGCCTATCATAGGCTTTATCTCCACATCTCCACCCCTTCCTGCTCAATCAAACCGATATAACCGACCTTCAGCCAACAAGCAACGAGACCAACACTCCTTAAAGAGCGGTATAGTTAGCTTGCCTTAACCCGTAGTTATGGTTAATATTTCCTTTTCATAAATCCCCCCCATTTTTCATTATTTAAAGTGTAAAAGTGTAGCACCGCCAAGGCCACTCTCTAATCATTTCCCAATCACCGTCACACCTCACGAGAGGGTGAGGCTAACCCTCCCAAAAGGGTGCGGTCAACCCTCCCGAGAGGGTGCTGATGAAGAGGCCTGTGGCGGACTGTTTAAGAGGCAACAAAGGATGCGAAAAATAATGCAAAAAAACTCGAAAATAATTGATAATTAATTTGGTAGAGTCACGAAAAATGATTATCTTTGCAATGGCAAAGGAGATAAGAGGCAACTCGAATCCACCGGCCAAAGATACCCCCTTTTCATAATAACCTTTAATCTTTTACCATCATGATTGATTACGCAGTAGTGCTGATGAGTAATCCTCAGAAGCCCGATGAGCCTAAGAAGGCTTACGCATTCCTTCAGAGTCGCGGAACACTCCGCATCGACGACATCGCCGACCACATGGTTGCACACGGCTGCAACTACGACCGCGGCGACATCATCGCCATCCTCGTGAAACTTGTCAGTTGTTCCAAGGAGCTGATGCTCGATGGCTATCGCATCGAGCTGGGCGACCTGGGTAAGCTGTACCTCTCGGTGCAGAGCAACGGCGCCAAGACGAAGGATGAGTTCACACGTGCCAACATCAAGGCCGTGAATGTCAACTTCACTGCTTCAAGCCAGTACAACGATTTGCTGGAGAAGGTGTCGCTGCACAAAGTGCCTACCCGCAGAGCCGTTGCCGCCACTCTTGCAGCCGAAAACGAGGGAAAGACGAGCGCAGACTGGACGCCCGAAGCAGAGGACGTTGACGACGGCGATTAGAAGCCCACTATGCACAAGGAATGTCCGCCCTGTAAGACGTATGAGCTTACGGGGCGGATTTGTGATGTGCAGCCTGCACGTCTGTCAGCGTGCGGGGAGCGTGACGGGGAAGAGGGGGCTGTCGGTGTGCTCCTCGTAGATGATTGCGACGAGCTGACGTACGATGTCGGGGCGAAGGGCCGCGAGGTCGTTGTCCTCGTGGGGGTCTGCGGCAAGATTGTAGAGCGAGGGGCGGCCATGGCTCACGACGAGCTTCCAGTCGGCCTGGCGCACGCCGAGCATGTCGGTCTCGTGGAACTCCCAGTAGAGGTGGTCGTGCCGTCGTTGCCGCGTGGGTTGCCCGAGCAGCGTGGGCGCTATGCTCAGTCCGTCGATGGCCTCGGGCGCCTCGGTGCCTGCCAGCTCGCAGAAGGTGGGCAGGAGGTCGTAGAAGGCGAAGGGCAGGTCGCTCTCGGTGCCTGCTGCCACGTGCCCGGGCCAGCGCACGATGAAGGGGACGCGGATGCCGCCTTCGTGTGTGCTGCGCTTCAGGCCCCGGAACTTGCCGTCGTGGTTGAAGTAGTCGGGGTCGGCGCCGCCCTCTTCGTGTGGGCCGTTGTCGCTGGTGAAGATGACGACGGTGTTCGAGGTCAGGCCCTGCTCGTCGAGCACCTGCATGATCTGGCCGACATAGGCGTCTAAGCGCGTAATCATGGCAGCAAACTGAGCGTGGGCCTCAGGCGTAGGATTGTAGCGCGAGCCTTCGCTGCCCACGTAAGTCCGTTCGGGCAAGAGACGACCGCGGAAGGCTGCGAGCAGCGAATCCTCGGGCTGACGCAGCTCGGCGTGGGGCAGCGTGTAGGTGAACAGGCCCAGGAAGGGTTCGCCGGGGCGCTGCGCCCGCAGCCACGTCAGGGCCCGCTCGTGGATAAGGTCTGCGCTGTACTGGCGTCGTGCGGCGTAGTCCTGGCCATACATGGCGTGCTCCGCGTTTTGCCAGAGCACTTCGCGCACTACGGCCGTGTCGCCGAGCGAGGGCGAGTAGCGGTTGAGGAAATTGGGGAAATAGAGGTGAGCCTGGAACTGGCATATAAAGCCGTAGAACTCATCGATGCCGCGGCGGTCGGGCGTCGAGACGCTGCCCTCGTAGCCGCCTGCCCACTTGCCGAACATGGCCGTGCGATAGCCTGCGCGCTTGAGCAGCTCGGGCACGATGGGGACCGACGGGTCGTAGGGTTCCTGACCCACGACGGCATAGTCGGTGTTTGCGCCGTACCAGACGTTTCCGCTGCCGGGCCAGTACTCCTTATTGCCGCGGACGTGGGTGTGCCCCGAGTGCTGCCCCGTCATCATGCAGGCGCGCGACGGCGCCGAGACGGGACTGCCGGCATAGGCCGCCGTCATCAGCATGCCCTGCGCAGCCAGGCGGTCGATATTTGGTGTATGGAAATGCTGCTGCCCGTAGCACGAGAGGTCGCCCCACCCCATGTCGTCGCACATGATATAAAGGATGTTGGGGCGCTCTTGGGCCAAGGCTGCCGCCGGGAGGCAGGACGTCAGCAGCGCGGGAATCAAGAAGGGGTGAGGTTTCATTCGGCAATCAGCCCGTAAATAAAAGCAGACAGGCGCGGAGAGCTCCCCTGCGCCTGCCTGAGTAATTATTATTAATGTTCGCGCGCGCGAGGACGTGTTGCAATCATGTTGCCTACGCGCTGGTGGTGAGCGGCTGGATTACTTCTTAGCCAGCAGGTCGCGGATCTCGGCAAGGAGCTCTTCCTGCGTGGGGCCAGCGGGTGCCTCGGGCTCGGGAGCGGGCTCTTCCTTCTTCTTGGTAGCAGCGTTGATGGCCTTGACGACGCAGAAGATGCAGAGGGCCACGATGAGGAAGTCGACGATGTTCTGGATGAACTGTCCGTACTTCAGTACGGCAGCCTCCTCGCCATCGCCAATCTTGCAGACGAGGTTCGTGAAGTCGACATTACCCGTGAGCATGCCTATTGCGGGCATGAGCACATCGTCGACCAACGACGTGATAATCTTGCCGAAAGCGCCGCCGATGATGACACCGACAGCCATGTCCATTACGTTGCCTCGCATTGCGAAGTCCTTAAACTCTTGAATAAAATTTGCCATAATTAAAAATATTTAGGGGTTTGATGATGCAAATATAAAACCTTTTTTGTAATTTTGCCGCGAAAATCAAGAAAAATGATGCAGAGGACCATAATTTTCTTATTTTTAGCTCTTCAGATGCTACTTTTAGTGGCTTGCAAGAGCGCCGAATATTGCAATTGTGGATAAGTGCTCAAGAGAGAGTAAGAGCACGCCTGTATTTTGAATCTTAAAAAGATATAGTCAACATAGTTTTTTTAACCCAAAAAAAAGACAAAAAAGAAATGACAAAAGTTGCAATTAACGGCTTCGGCCGTATCGGTCGCCTCGCTTTCCGTCAGATGTTCGAGGCTGAAGGTTATGAAGTAGTCGCTATCAACGACCTCACCAGCCCCAAGATGCTCGCTCACCTGCTGAAGTACGACACCGCTCAGGGCGGTTTCTGCGGCAAGTTCGGCGAGAACAAGCACACTGTAGAAGCCGGCGAAGACTTCATCGTTGTCGATGGCAAGAAGATCACTATCTACGCTGTTCCCAACGCTGCCGAGCTGCCTTGGGGCAAGCTGGACGTTGACGTCGTCCTGGAGTGCACAGGTTTCTATACCTCTAAGGAGAAGGCTTCTGCTCACCTCACCGCCGGTGCCAAGAAGGTTGTCATCTCTGCCCCCGCAGGCAACGACCTCCCCACCATCGTCTACAACGTCAACCACAAGACTCTGACCCCCGCCGACACCGTCATCAGCGCTGCCAGCTGCACCACCAACTGCCTCGCTCCCATGACGAAGGCCCTGAACGACTTCGCTCCCATCCAGAGCGGTATCATGACCACCGTTCACGCTTACACCGGCGACCAGATGATCCTCGACGGTCCTCAGCGCAAGGGTGATGTTCAGCGTGCACGTGCCGGTGCCCAGAACATCGTTCCCAACTCCACGGGTGCTGCCAAGGCTATCGGCCTCGTCATCCCCGAGCTCAACGGCAAGCTCATCGGTGCTGCACAGCGCGTTCCCACTCCCACAGGTTCCACCACCATCCTGCACGCTGTCGTAAAGGGTGAAGTCACTGTTGAGGACATCAACGCTGCCATGAAGGCTGCCACCAACGAGAGCTTCGGCTACACCGAGGAGAAGCTCGTCAGCAGCGACATCATCGGCATGAAGTTCGGTTCGCTCTTCGACGCTAACCAGACCATGGTAAGCAAGATAGGCGACGGCAACTCGCTCGTTCAGGTTGTCGCTTGGTACGACAACGAGAACAGCTACACCAGCCAGATGGTTCGCACCATCAAGTACCTCGCTGAGCTGAAGTAAGAAATCCGACCCACGACACATTCGCTTATCACGGGAGACGCTTTATCCCGATACGTGATAAAACCCCTATCACAATAGGTGAATGTGAATGAATATTACCGTCTGCAATCACGCAGGCGGTAATTTTTTTTGAAGTAAAACAAACATTTTGCCGCCAAAATATATGTTGACGGCATTTTTTATATATTTTTGCAGCAGATATGCAACCGCTCATCACCATCCTCGGCCCTACAGCCTGCGGCAAGACAGCCGTTGCCACACAGCTGGCAGCACGCCTCAGCATCGACGCCGCCAGCGAACAGCCCGTGGCAGAAATCATCTCGGCCGACTCGCGACAAGTCTTCCGCGGCATGGACATAGGCACAGGCAAGGACCTGGTCGACTACGACGTCGACATCAGCCTGGCAGGCGCCACGCACCACCTGCACATACCCTATCACCTCATCGACATCGCAGAGGCAGGGACGAAATACTCGGTGTTCGACTTCCAGCGGGACTTCACACGCGCGTACAATAATATTACTGCGCGCACGCGACAGCCCATCCTCTGCGGCGGCACAGGACTCTACATCGAGAGCATACTACGGGGATATCAGCTGGCCGAAGTGCCCGTTGACAACGCCCTGCGACAGCGCCTCGAAGGCAAGAGCCTGAGCGAGCTGACGGCCATTCTCGCGAGCTACAAACGCCTCCACAACACGACCGACGTCGACACGGCCCGACGCGCCATACGAGCCATAGAGATTGAGGAATACTATCGCCGACACGGCATCGCGAAGCAGCATGAGACGCCACCGCTAAAATCGCTGACCTGCGGCCTCAGCATACCACGCGACCTGCGGCGCGAGCGCATCAGCCAGCGCCTGCATCGCCGACTCAAGGACGAGGACATGACGGGCGAGGTCCGCCGCCTGATTGACAGCGGAGTAGCCCCCGAGGCTCTCCTGAGCTACGGCCTCGAGTACCGCTACATCACTCTCCACCTGCTCGGTCAACTGACCTTCGACGAAATGGCACGACAGCTCGAAACGGCCATACACCAGTTCGCCAAGCGGCAGATGACCTACTTCCGCGGAATGGAGCGCAGGGGCGTAGATATTACGTGGATAGATGCCACACGCCCCGTAGCGGACATCGTAGCGGACATAATCTCGATGACACATGACAGACTGCCTTAAGCACAAACTATAACCACCTCAATACACATCATGGAATCAACCCACTGGGGCATCATCTACTGCCCGAAGCCTGGCGTACGCCGCACACATAAGCGATGGGAGCGCATCAAGGAACTGATTGATGCACAGGGCATAAAGTTCGACTTCGTCCAGAGCGAAAGCCCCGAGGGCGTCGGCCGACTTACGAAGATGTTGGTAGCCGCCGGCTACGAGACAATCATCATCGTAGGCGGCGACTCAGCCATGAACAGGGCACTCAACGCGCTGCTCGACTTCGACGACGACACGCGCGAGCGCACCGTGCTCGGAGTCATACCCAACGGACGCGGCAACGACTTTGCTACCTTCTGGGGCTTCGACAAAGAGAAAGACGCCCAGACAATAGAATGGCTCAAGGCACGAAGAATCAGGCGCGTGGACATCGGCGAGATAAACTACACCGTCGATGGGCAGCCTCGCGGGCATTTCTTCTTCAACTGCGCCAACGTGGGACTTGTGGCAAACATCATGAAACTGAAATTCAGGAGCCGGCGAATCTTCGGACTCACCACCCTGACTTACTTCTCAAGCATGATAGCCCTGCTCTTCCAGCGCATGGAGACAAAGATGAAACTGAAAATCAACGAGGAAACCATCGAGCGCAAAGTCATGAGCGTATGCGTAGGCAACAGCCGAGCCTACGGGCAGACGCCCAATGCCGTGCCCTACAACGGCATGCTCGACGTCAGCGTAATAGCTTACCCCGAAGTGCGCCAGCTGCTCGAGGGCCTATGGATGCTCTTTACCGGTAAGTTCCTCAGCCACAAGAGCGTGCGCTCTTACCGCACACCGCGCAAGATACGCTTCTTAGACATCCGCAAGGCATC
>CAJOLI010000095.1 GCA_905235285.1 uncultured Bacteroidaceae bacterium | reverse complement strand
CGCCATCTGCGCGGTCACAATGCCCGCATTGCTCACTTACAGATAACGAAAATCTGCTCAAAACAAATAGCGCACCGACATGAATTCTCATGACCGATTTGGGTTTAAGGGGGCTTGTCTGATGCTAAAAGCCGTAAATTTAGGCACAAAAGTACGTTTAGCGGACAGCAATAAAAGAAAAACGACTTGCGAAGATTGCGTTGACGGCTATTATTCTACCATAAACAGGGCCAGCGGAATCTGCTTGTGATGGCAGGTTCCGCTGGTGTAGTTAGGGAGAGGTCGGGCGGCAAAGGTGCCGTCTGTTCTCTTGGGCGGGATTAATAGGCGAAGAGGGGATAGTCCTTCATGATGGTGTTGACCTCAGTGCGGACGGCTGTGATGACGGCCTCGTTCTCGGGATCATTGAGGACACGTTCGATGAGCTCTGCTATCTTCACCATGAGGTCTTCTTTGGCACCGCGGGTCGTGATGGCGGGGGTGCCGAGACGGATGCCGGAGGTCTGGAAAGCGCTGCGGCTGTCGAAGGGCACCATGTTCTTGTTGACCGTGATGTCAGCTGCGACGAGAGCGTTCTCGGCCACCTTACCTGTGAGGTCGGGGTACTTGGAACGCAGGTCAACGAGCATCGAATGGTTGTCCGTACCACCACTGACAATGTCGAAGCCACGATTGATGAGTTCGGCAGCCAGACAGGCGGCGTTCTTCTTGACCTGTGCCTGATACTCGCGGAACTCAGGCGTGAGGGCCTCGCCAAAGGCTACAGCCTTGGCCGCGATGACATGTTCGAGCGGACCGCCCTGAATGCCGGGGAAGACGGCGCTGTTGATGAGGGCAGACATCTTCTTGACGACGCCCTTCGGTGTAGTCTTGCCCCAAGGATTGTCGAAGTCCTTGCCAATGAGTATGATGCCTCCGCGAGGACCGCGCAGGGTCTTGTGTGTAGTTGAGGTGACGATGTGCGCGTACTTGAGCGGATTGTCTAGGAGTCCTGCGGCGATAAGTCCGGCGGGGTGAGCCATGTCCACCATGAATATAGCTCCGACCTTGTCTGCAATTTCACGCATACGCTTGTAGTCCCATTCGCGGCTATAAGCTGAGCCACCGCCTATGATGAGCTTGGGCTTATGCTCGAGGGCCAGGCGCTCCATCTCATCGTAGTCGACGCGGCCCGTCTCCTTGTTCAGGTTGTAGCCTACGGGACGGTAGATGATGCCGGAGGTGTTGACGAGTGAGCCGTGAGAGAGGTGACCGCCGTGGTCGAGGTTGAGCCCCATGAAGGTGTCGCCCGGATTGAGGCATGCGAGGAAGACGGCCGCGTTGGCCTGTGCGCCCGAGTGCGGCTGCACGTTGGCATATTCAGCTCCGAAAAGCTCGCAGATGCGGTCGATGGCCAGCTGCTCAACCTTATCGACGACCTGACAGCCGCCATAGTAGCGATGGCCGGGATAGCCCTCGGCATACTTGTTGGTGAGGGGCGAACCCATGGCCTCCATGACCTGCGGGCTGACGAAGTTCTCTGATGCAATAAGCTCGATGCCTCGTTCTTGGCGAGCTCTTTCTTCTTTGATAAGCTCAAAAATTGTGTTGTCTCTGTTCATGTTCATGAATATAAATAGTGTTGTTATAGCGATTAAGATTAGTGGTAGTGACCTATGCGAGCTTCACTTTTTGAATCTCTTGCTCGTGGTTGCAGTAGTGGCAACGCACTATTCCGGCCTCTTTGTCGGTGACGTGGAAGAGGGTAGGCATAGGCTCGTTGTTGGTGATGCATTTGGGGTTGTTGCAGTGGATGAGCCCTTTGAGGTCGTCAGGCAGGCATACCTGCCTCTTCTCCACGACGTCGTAGCCGCGAATGATGACGAGCGTCACGTTCGGAGCGACCACAGAGAGTTGGTTAAGCTCTTCGTCAGTGAAGAATCGGTCGGCAATCTTTATGATGCTCTTCGTTCCCATCTTTTGCGACTTGAGGTTGAAACCGATGGTCACTTTAGAGTTCATCTCCTGCAAGTGTAGCAGGTTGATGACTTCGAAGAGGCGGTCGCAAGGGATGTGGTCGATTACGGTGCCGTGGTCGAGGGCTGAGACTATTAATTGTTCTCTTTTCATATTGTATTCTCCCGCAAGTGGAACTTGCGGGCTCTATGATGTTTAGGAGATGATTGTTTGATCTTCTTTAACTTGTTCGAGGGTAATACCGAGAACGTCGCAGATGAGGGCTTCGCGTGCGAAGAGCCCGTTGCGTGCCTGCTGGAAATAGTAGGCATGCGGATCGTCATCGATGGCATATTCAATCTCGTTGACGCGGGGTAGGGGGTGCAGGATGCGCATATTATCTTTGGCCTTCGTCAGCATGTCGAGTTTGAGAAGGTAGCGATCTTTGACGCGCTCGTATTCCATCAGGTCCGTGAACCGCTCGCGTTGTACGCGCGTCATATATAATATATCAGCACCGGCGATGACGTCGGCATCGAACTCTTTATGCTCGACGAATCGGATGCCGTGCTTGCGGCAGTATTGCTTGTAGGTCTCAGGCATAGCCAGCTCGTCTGGGGCAATGAAATGGAATGTAGGGTTGAAGTGGCGCATGGCGGTGAGCAGTGAGTGAACGGTGCGTCCGTACTTGAGGTCGCCTACGAGGTAGATGTTGAGGTTGTCGAGAGTGCCCTGAGTCTGATAGATAGTGTAGAGGTCGAGCATCGTCTGTGACGGATGTTGGTTTGCACCGTCGCCTGCATTGATGATAGGAACGGGCGATATCTCGCTCGCATAGAGTGCTGCGCCCTCAAGATGATGCCGCATGACGATGACATCAGCGTAATTAGACACCATCATTATTGTATCTTTGAGAGTCTCGCCCTTGGTGCCGCTGGTCACCTTAGGGTCGGCAAAGCCGATGACGCGAGCGCCGAGGCGGTTGGCTGCAGTCTCGAAACTGAGGCGTGTGCGGGTCGAGGGCTCGAAGAATAGTGTTGCCACTACTCGTCCTTGTAGCAGGAGTCGATTGGGGTGCTTCTCGAATTCCTGAGCCATACGGATGAGATATTCTATTTTCTCTCTCGAATGGTTTGCAATAGTTACCAAGCTTTGGTTCATGGCTAAGAGTGTGTCTGAGTATGTATTTCTGTCTTTTTTATGTTCTTCGCGCAAATATAGAGTAAAGTTTTCAAACATCTGCACTAATTGTGGCTGAAAGAATAGTAAACGATTTTTTTTTTGCGATTTTCTTGTTTTCTTTGAATCCTTTTGGAAGAAATGGCGTATATTTGCAACCTAATTCCGTTTCTGCAATATTTACTGAGCAGAATAATATAAGTAATGCTCAAAGATTGATTATGAGAAAGAAGTTAATCATAACGCTCTGGATTGTTCTGTTCCTTGCCATAGCAGGGTGCATTACAGCTTTTTGGGCTATTGCTAAGGGCTATATAGGTTACATGCCAGACTTGCAGCAGCTTCAGAATCCTGTCAACAAATTCGCCTCACAGGTGATATCGTCTGACGGTCATGTGCTGGGCACGTGGAGCTACTCTCGTGCCAACCGTGTCTTTATCGACTACAACGATATAGCCCCTTCAACCATTCAGGCACTGATCGCTACGGAGGATGTACGTTTCTACGACCATTCTGGTGTGGACTTGCGAGCTCTGATGCGTGCGGTGTTCAAGCGAGGTATACTCAGACAGAAAAATGCAGGCGGCGGTTCCACGATTACTCAACAGTTGGCTAAGCAGGTTTATTCTGCCCAAGCGAGCAGCGTGGAAGAACGCTTGTCTCAAAAGCCTATTGAATGGGTTATCGCCGTACAGCTGGAACGCTTGTACACAAAGGAGGAGATAATCACGATGTACCTCAACTACTTCGATTTCCTGCATAATGCCGTGGGGCTGAAGTCTGCTGCCAAGACCTATTTCAACAAAGAGCCCAAAGCTCTGACGACTAACGAGAGCGCCCTGTTGATAGGTCTTTGCAAGAACCCGTCGTACTACAACCCCATGCGCTTTCCGGAGCGCGCGATGTCCAGGCGCAATACAGTCCTGTCTCAGATGCTCAAGGCGGGTTATCTGTCTCAGGCCGATGTGGACTCGTTGTCTGCACAGCCCATAGAGCTTGACTTCCATCGCGTCGACCACAAAGAGGGCGAGGCAACCTACCTGCGTGAACATTTACGTACGATGCTTATGGCCAAGCGCCCTGAGCGTTCGAACTACGCTTCTTGGCAAAATCAGAAATATTTCGAGGACAGCTTGGCGTGGGAGACAGATCCCCTCTACGGCTGGTGTAACAAAAACCGCAAGAAAGATGGCACGGCGTACAACATTTACACAGATGGCCTGAAGGTATTTACAACCATCGACAGCCGTATGCAGCGGTATGCTGAGGAGGCGATGATCAGCCATGTCGTAGACTATCTTCAGCCACTTTTCAGTGCGGAGCGGCGTGGCAAGTCCAACGCTCCTTACGGAGCCAATATCAGTGCTGAGAAAGCTCGCCAGGACTTGGAGCGTTCGATGCGTCAGAGTGGCCGTTACGTGATGATGAAAAGCGATGGAGCGAGTGAGACTGAGATTGAAAAGGCGTTCAATACACCTGTAGAGATGACGGTCTATTCCCCCAGTGGCGATGTGGATACTACGATGACTCCACTTGACAGCATTAAATATACAAAGGGCTTTCTGCGGTCGGGGTTTGTCTGTATTGACACTCAGACGGGCGCCGTCAAAGCTTATGTCGGTGGTATAAACTTCCGACATTTCCAGTATGATATGGCAGGCGTGGGGCGCAGGCAAGTAGGCTCCACTATCAAGCCTTACCTGTACACCTTGGCAATGGAAAATGGCTGGAGCCCATGTGACGTTGTGCCTAATGTTCAGCAGACCTATCATGTAGGTGGCGGACAGACGTGGACCCCTCGTAATGGCAGCCGTGCACGCTATGGTGAGATGGTGACATTGAAGTGGGGGCTTGCCCAGTCCAACAACTGGATATCAGCTTATCTGATGAGTCAGCTGAGCCCTACGGCATTCGTTCGTCTGATTCATGAGTTCGGTATATTGAATCAGGATATACACCCGTCGATGTCTTTGTGTCTCGGGCCGTGTGATATCTCAGTGCTGGAAATGGTCTCGGCGTATACGGCTTTCCCCAACAAGGGTATCCGCTTGTCGCCGATGTACGTAAGCCGTATTGAGGATGCCGACGGGAATGTCGTAGCCGAATTCTCACCTCGTATGAATGAGGTAATCAGCGAGGAAAGTGCCTCTAAGATGATAGTGCTGATGCGAGGTGTGATTGATGGGGGCACAGGTTCACGTATGCGCAACCGTTATGGCATCAGCGCTGCGATGGGCGGGAAAACGGGTACAACGAACGACAACAGTGATGGCTGGTTTGTCGGCTATACTCCTTCCCTGGCCTTTGGGGCGTGGGTCGGCGGTGATGAGCGCGACATTCATTTCAACAGCATGGCTTATGGTCAGGGTGCATCCGCTTCTCTGCCTATCTGTGCGAAATTCCTTCAGAAGGTGTATGCCGACGGCAGTCTGGGTTACAGTCAGAGTGAGCAGTTTGACCTGCCTCCCGGCTTTGATCCATGTGCTGTAACAGATAATGTAAGCTCGTATGAGGAGGTAGACGAAGCAACAGGTCTCGACGAATTGTTCACTGACGAATAATATTCGTGTCGTCATCAGTAGCTATCGCATTTGCTCAACGGTAGTTCACAGGGCAGCAATGCCTTCCTGAATATACGGCCTCTGCCAGTCTTCGGGCCTGAGAATTTGGTCGTCGTAAGTAAGCAAGTCGATGTCAATAATGCGTCGTCCTTCGCCTACCGTTGATCGTCTTCTCATCATTTCCTCCTCCATGGCCTTAAGCAGTGCTTGGAGAACGACAAGAGATCTGTTGGTGTATATTTTGACGACCTGGTTCAGGAAAGGGAAAGGGTATGGGTAGTCGATAGGCTGAGTCCAGACGGCAGTGCTGAACTTGCACTTCGTTCCGAACGTAGTTCTCAACTTTTTCCTGGTCCACTCCAAGACACGTGGAGCAGTCTTCATGTTGCTGCCTAAGGCGATATATACAATATGATTCTCCATTTAGGTACAAAGTAAGAAAGAAATCCTTAAATATCACAAGAACGGGTAAACATTTAACATATTTTTATAAAGATTCTTATAAGTTCTTATACTTTTCATCCATACATTATGCCTTCAGATAGCAGTCGTCGTCCACGTCCCCGGACGAAGCAAGTAAATACGCCGAGCGAAGATGCTTTCGGCCGCCAGCAGCCTCAGAACTTAGATATGGAGCAAGCTGTGCTGGGTGCTTTGCTCATTGAGCAAGACGCCTTTTCCCGTATCAGTGAAGTCTTGACGCCAGAGTCCTTCTACGACCATCGTCATCAGATAATTTTCGATGCAATACGTTCGCTAACCGTTCAGCAGCGACCCGTAGACCTGCTGACAGTGCGTGATTATCTCGAGACTCAGGGCACTCTCGAGGAAGCCGGCGGTCCTGTATATCTCGTACAACTGTCGTCGCACTTTACCTCTTCGGCTCACATCGAATATCATGCACGTATTATAGCCCAGAAATATCTGGCGCGGCAGCTAATCACGTTCTCGAGCGAGATTTCACGTGACGCTTTCGACACGACAGTAGATGTTGATGACTTGATGCAGCAAGCCGAGAATAAGCTCTTTTCGATTTCTCAGATGAACCTTAAGAAAGATTTCACACAGATCAATCCTGTAATCCATGAGGCTTACGAGGAGTTGCAGAAGGCAGCCGCGCGTCAGGATGGCCTGTCTGGTCTTTCGTCCGGTTTTCCTCATTTGGACAAAATCACGAGTGGTTGGCAGAACTCCGACCTTATCATTATAGCTGCCCGTCCGTCGATGGGCAAGACCGCTTTTGTCTTGTCTATGGCAAAGAAGATAGCTGTAGATATGCGTGAGCCAGTTGCCATGTTCTCGCTCGAGATGAGTAATGTCCAGCTGGTTAAGCGTCTCATGGTGAACGTATGTGAGATTACCGGCGACAAGATGAAGAGTGGTCAGCTGTTGCCGTACGAGTGGGGACAGTTGGGCAATCGCATCCGTGCTCTTTATGACGCCCCATTTTATATTGACGACACGCCTTCGTTGTCTATCTTCGAGCTTCGGACCAAAGCCAGACGTCTGGTTCGTGAACATGGTGTCAAGCTAATCCTTATTGACTATCTTCAGCTTATGAATGCGTCTGGGACGAGTTTTGGCTCTCGACAGGAGGAGGTGTCGAATATATCTCGCTCGTTGAAGGGCCTGGCCAAGGAGTTGAACATCCCGATTATTGCGCTCTCCCAGCTCAATCGTAGTGTTGAGAAGCGTGAGGGAGATGAAGGAAAACGTCCTCAGCTGAGTGACCTTCGCGAATCGGGCGCTATTGAGCAGGACGCAGACATGGTTTGTTTCATCCACCGTCCGGAGTACTATAAGATATACACCGATGAACAATCACGAAGTACGCGCGACATGGCTGAGTTCATCATAGCCAAGCACCGAAACGGCAAAGTAGACACTGTGCGTATGCGGTTCCGCAGCGAGTACGCACGTTTTCAAGACATAGATGAAGACGATTATATCCCGATGCCTGGTGAGTCGAGAGCTTTAGAATCTCAGCTCAATGCCGGTGCGGCCGAAGTGAAGCCGGAAACGGCTGATGCAAGGCCGGCGTTAAGTGCTGAGGGCGCAAGCATGGATGATGCCAGTCCCTTCGGTCCGCCTCCGCCATTGAATGACGTTCCGTTTTAGGCGTCATCGTCTCAACCTGATTATGCAAAATGGCGATCCGTAGCAGCTTCTACGGGTCGCCTTTTTTGTTTTATAACGTCGGGCTTCACGTATAAATCCAGGAGCCAAGAAAAAAAATATAAGAATAGTCTTATGTTTATTAATATTTTTGTACCTTTGCGCGCGATTAAACCCAAATCGGTCATTAGAATTCATGTTGGTGCGCTATTTGTTTTGAGCAGATTTTCGTTATCTGTAAGTGAGCAATGCGGGCATTGTGACCGCGCAGATGGCGGAAAGA
>CAJOLI010000094.1 GCA_905235285.1 uncultured Bacteroidaceae bacterium | reverse complement strand
CTAACGAGTGGTTGGAGCCCGTCAGCGACAAGGTTTATGACAAACTAAAGTAACAACACAGTGATCAACGAGGATGTGTCTGATACATCCTCGTTTTTTCCTGACTTCGTCATTGCGCCTCCCAAAATTCTTTTTCGAATAGTTTTGCTATTGGCTTGTGCCTCTTCATGGGCATCGTTTTGACGAAATGAGTTTTGTTCTGTGGCATATACACACTGATAGTGGTTATCGTCTTGGCCATGTCAAGTACCTTGTCCACGCTCATCTTTATGTCGGACAGCTTTAGCAAGCGCTCCAGTTCCTTATAGACTTTCAGAGCAACAAAACAAATACAGATGTGTGCCTCAATGCGGCGGCGGGTGAAATGAAACATGGGACGTATTTCTATCTTCGACTTTGCTATACGAAAGGCCTTCTCCACGTTCCAGAGGTTATGATAGGCGGTCACAACATCTGCTGTCGGTATGTCTGTGTTTGTCAGATAGCCTTTCAATCCGTCCCATTTGGCATCTTCAAGTATTCTGTCGTAGTTGATGCTGACGGTCGTGCTGCCATCCATGTCGAGAAACTTGTTGTATCCCCGACGGTTGATGTTTTCCTTGCTAAGATGTCCTGCCTTGTAGGCTTTCTCCAGTCTGCGAATGCCCTTGTCGCGATTATGAATGTCCTTCAGTGTGCGTTTTTCGCTAAAGCCTATGAGCAGGCGACGCCCTCCCCCTTTGTCTATCTCATGCAGTACGCCGTTCACTTTGGGAAAGGACAGGATCTGCCGTTTCACCTCCTCCGCTTCATTCTTGATGCGGCTGCCTATTATATACTTGCAGCCGTCGGCCTCCAGGTCGTTGATGTTCGCGCCCGTCATCAGACCGGAATCGGCAACGACAATAAAATCATCAAGTTGGTACTTGCTGACAAATTCACGGATAACCGGCAGCATCGTATGCCCCTCGTACTTGTTGCCCTCGTGGATGCAGTAGGCCAGCGGATAGCCGTCAAGGCTCACCAGCAGGCCGAGGATAATCTGCGGATTGCTGTGGCGGCCTTCCTTTGAGAAGCCAGTCTTGCGCAAATCGTCCTGACGGTCAGTTTCAAAATACAGCGTTGTCACATCATAGAACATCACGCCTATGTACCCGCCCAATATCTCCATGGTATGCCTCACGCTGATGTCCTGCACCAGATGCTTATGCTGGTCATTCAACTTATCAAGGTAACGGTATATCTTCGAGAGATCCAGATCCTCGTCATAGTAGTTCTTCAGGTACTCCACAGTAGCAGCCTTACTGGCAGGGAAAGACAGACGGCTTTGCACGAGCTTGCGGAACACATCGTCCTCTATCTGATTGAAGCCTATACGGTCGAACACACGGTTCAGTATCAGCTCCGCACCATTGATAAGGATATTGTCGATGTTAGAGACTACGCGCTCCGTCATCTCTATTTCAGATTCGCACGCCATGCGATCCTCGCCATACAAATCAAGTTCAGGATGCATCTCCAACTCATGTTGGCGTATCCACTCCAGACCCTTCTGACGAAGCGGGGTTATCTCAGCCTCATCTTTGGCGATGCCGACAGTGTGCAGTTCCTTGTAGCGACCGCCTGACTTATCAACAACTATAACACTTATACTGCCTGACCTGTTCTTCTTCAATCTTACATGCATACGACCAAAATACGTTAAAAAACCTTTTGCGCCTCCCTGTATTGGGCGGCGCAAAGTTACAAATAATTCTGTATAAGCAAGTTACGATTTTAGTTAAAAATGAGTGACGAAGTCAGGAAAAAATGGGCTGTGTCGAATCATACGACACAGCCCATTTTCTCTTTCCTTCAATTCGTTGAATAATTGCGCTACTACGAATCGCAGCCTCTTTCTGTTATCTGACGATAAACCAGGGGTTGTGCAGGTCCTCCTTGTTGTAGCGCAGCGGTTCGCCCGTCAGTGCGTCAACGACGATGCGTCCTGCGGCCCGTGCTATGGCGTCACCCGCGGCAGTGTCCCACTCCATCGTGGGAGCATGGCGGGGATAAATATCCGCCTTGCCTTCAGCAACAAGACATATCTTGAGACTCGAGCCGCTGCTGACGAGCTCCAAGTCAGGATGCTCGCGGCGCAGGTCTTCGATGAAATCGGCCGTTTCTGGGCTCAGATGGCTGCGCGATGCCACGACCGTGAACGGACGTTCGCCCACGGAAAGCGGCAACGGCGAACTGACGCCCTCCTCTTCCTTCACAGCCCCTTGACCTGCAACTCCGTAATAGAGCTGACGCTTCACAGGCACATATATGACGCCCATCACCGGCACGCCATCCTCTACAAGTGCGATATTCACCGTGAACTCGCCGTTGCGCTTTATGAACTCTTTCGTACCATCGAGAGGGTCAACAATCCAGAGGCGTCGCCACTGTCGGCGCACGTCGAAGGGCAGGTGAGCGCCTTCCTCGCTGAGCACTGGAATGTCGGTAGGCTCCAGGTACGTCATGATGCGCGCATGAGCTGCTTTGTCAGCGCGCGTCAGAGGTGAGTTGTCGGCCTTGCGCTCAATGCCGAAGTCCGACGAAGGGTCGTCATAGATGGCCATGATGTCACGGCCGGCTGATAAGGCGGCCTCAACCGCCGTTGATAATAATTCGTTTTTCATAATCATAATGCAAAGGTAACTATCTTTTGCCAAAACAAGCGCTCAACGGCGCTTTTTTTAATGACTAACATAAGAAAAAAGGTTGCGCGCACACGTGTGCGAACAATAAAAGTAATATTCACACTAATTTTTGCCTGCAAATTTGGAAGCACCGACAAAGTTTACTAACTTTGACCGCTTTTAAGACTAAGTAAACCTTATAATAATCATTTTTCAACCTTAAACAATTAAACTTACTATGGCAGATAGTAAAGAAAAACTCTTCGCGGACTTCACCGCCCCTACCCGCCAGGAATGGCGCGACAAGATTGAGGTAGACCTCAAGGGCGCTGACTACGAGAAGAAAATGGTCTGGAGAACCAACGAAGGCTTCTCTATGCAACCCTTCTACCGTAAGGAGGACGTCGACCAGTTGGCCACCGTCAACGCCCTGCCGGGTGAATTCCCTTACGTCAGAGGCAACAAGAAGGACAACAACCAGTGGTTTGTCCGCCAGAACATCGAGCTCGGTTCAGTGGCCGACGGTGCGTCCGTCGACGAAGACCCGATTGCCCTGGCCAAGGCCGCTAACGCCAAAGCACTCGACATCCTGAACAAGGGCGTCAACAGCCTTGGCTTCCGCGTGCCCGGCAACCAGTGCACGAAGGAGTATCTGGCAGCCCTGCTCGATGGCATCTGCGCTGAAAGCGTAGAGCTTAACTTCCGCACCTGCCAGCGCCACTGTGTGGAACTGGCCGAAGCACTCGTCGCCTACTTCACCGAGAAAGGCTACGACCTCGCTAAGCTCGAGGGCAGCATCAATTTCGACCCCATCTCGAAGATGCTCAAGAAAGGCAAGGACACCAGCGCCCTCTGTTCTGTAGGCCGCGATATCATCGCGGCTCTGGCTCCCCTCCCGCTGTTCCGCTGCATCAACGTCAACGCCGACCTGCTCAACAACAGCGGCGCTTACGTCTATCAGGAACTCGGGTACGCCCTTTCTTGGGGTGCCGAGTATCTCAATGAGCTCGTCGAGGCTGGCGTGCCAGCTGAGGAGGCTGCCCGTCGTATCAAATTCAACTTCGGCATCAGCGGCGTCTACTTCATGGAGATTGCCAAGTTCCGTGCCGCACGTATGCTTTGGGCTGAGATAGTCAAGCAGTACACGGGTTCCGTCAGCGGCGGTGCGTCCGCCGCTATGATGCGCGTCAACGCCACCACCAGCACCTACAACCTCACCCTCTTCGACAGCTACGTCAACATGCTCCGCACGCAGACCGAGACGATGTCGGCCGCAATCGCCAATGTCGACTCCATCGTCGTAACTCCCTTTGACGTTCCCTACGAGCAGCCCACAGAATTCGCCGAGCGCATCGCACGCAACCAGCAGCTGCTGCTAAAGGAAGAGTGCCACTTCGACAAGCTCGTTGACGTCAGCGGCGGTAGCTACTTCGTTGAAGAGCTCACCGTGGCCATCGCTAAGGAAGGTTGGAAGCTGTTCCTCGCCGTAGAGGATGAGGGCGGTTTCCTCGCTGCCGTCAAGGCAGGCAAGATCCAGGAGGCTATCAACAGCACCGATGCCGCACGCCACGTCAATGTTGGCAAGCGCAAGGAGTTCCTCCTCGGCACAAACCAGTTCCCCAACTTCACCGAGAAGAGCGAAGGCAAGGAGCCCCTGGCTCCTAGCTGCTGTCATGTAAGCTGCAACACTGTTGCAGCAGAGGAGCCCGCTTTCCCCGCCCTGAAGACCTCGCGCCTCGCATCCGACTTCGAGACGCTGCGCCTCACCACCGAGAAAGCAGCCAAGCAGCCCGTCGCCTTCATGCTTACCATCGGCAACCTCGCCATGCGTCAGGCACGCGCTCAGTTCAGCTGCAACTTCCTCGCCGCTGCCGGCTACAAGGTCATCGACAACCTCGGCTTCCCCACCGTTGAGGAAGGCGTCGAGGCTGCTGTCAAGGCCGGTGCCGACATCGTGGTGCTCTGCTCCAGCGACGACGAGTATGCCGAGTACGGCGTGCCCGCCTTCAATGCCCTCAAGGCTGCCGACCCCAAGGCCATCTTCATCATCGCTGGCGCTCCCGCCTGCTCCGAAGACCTCAAGGCTGCCGGTATCGAGAACTTCATCCACGTGCGTGTTGACCAGCTCAAGACACTGAAGGAGTTGAATACAAAGTTAGCAATCTAAGGCCTCACCCCCACCCCTCTCCCAAGGAGAGGGGAGTAGATACTTTCCAGTAATGGCTTACCACTATGAGACAGCGGCTCCTGACAGGTATCTTCTGCTGAAGCAATTCGCAAAAGGCAACCGCAGGGAAATGACGGAAAGCGAGACTATTCTCTGAAATGCACTCCGAAAGCTGAATTGTGGCTATCACTTCAGACGTCAACATCCAATAGGAGATTATATAGCTGATTTCATCTGCATCAAGAAAAATCTTGTGATAGAAGTAGATGGTGAATATCACGATACACCAGAGCAACAGCAAGACGATCTCATGCGTACGCAAAGTATCAACAACAGAGGTTATTCTGTAATACGTTTCTCTAACAACGATATACAAACCAACCTCTCAGAGGTAATAGAAACAATTAAAAAGAATTTGTTTAACGAATAAAATGAATACCCCGTTCCCTCTTCTATAGAAAAGGTTTATACGCCCCTCTCCTTGGGAGAGGGGACGGGGGTGAGGCTAATATGAAAAAAGATTTTAGATCCATCGATATCTTTGCCGGTATTGATGCCAAGAATGGCCTTGACTGGCAAAAGGAGAACGGCATCACCGCCAACTGGAAGACTCCTGAGCAGATTGATATCCAGCCCGTTTATACGAAGGAAGACCTCGAAGGCATGGAACATCTCGACTTCGCAGCCGGTATTCCTCCCTTCCTTCGTGGCCCGTACTCCATGATGTACCCCTTCCGCCCGTGGACAATCCGTCAGTACGCCGGTTTCTCCACCGCTGAGGAGTCCAACGCCTTCTATCGTCGTAACCTCGCCAGCGGTCAGAAAGGTCTTTCTGTGGCCTTCGACCTACCCACGCACCGTGGCTACGACCCCGACAACGCCCGCGTCGTCGGCGACGTCGGTAAGGCTGGCGTGAGCATCTGCTCGCTCGAGAACATGAAGGTGCTCTTCGCAGGCATCCCCTTGAACAAAATGTCTGTCTCCATGACCATGAACGGCGGCGTGCTCCCCGTGCTCGCCTTCTACATCAACGCAGGTCTGGAGCAGGGCGCCAAGCTCGAGGAGATGGCCGGAACCATCCAGAACGATATCCTCAAGGAGTTCATGGTGCGCAACACCTATATCTACCCGCCCGCCTTCTCCATGAAGATTATCGCCGACATCTTCGAATATACTTCGCAGAAGATGCCTAAGTTCAACAGCATCTCTATCTCCGGTTACCACATGCAGGAGGCCGGTGCCACCGCCGACATCGAGTTGGCTTACACGCTGGCCGACGGTATGGACTACCTCCGTGCAGGTATCAACGCCGGCATCGATGTTGACGCTTTCGCTCCGCGTCTCTCCTTCTTCTGGGCTATCGGTGTCAACCACTTCATGGAGATTGCCAAGATGCGCGCAGGCCGTCTGCTCTGGGCCAAGATTGTCAAGAGCTTCGGCGCCAAGAACCCCAAGTCCATGGCTCTGCGCACACACTCCCAGACTTCCGGTTGGTCGCTCACCGAGCAGGACCCCTTCAACAACGTCGGTCGTACCTGCATCGAGGCTATGGCTGCCGTCCTGGGTCACACACAGTCGCTCCACACCAACGCCCTCGACGAGGCCATCGCACTGCCTACCGACTTCAGCGCACGTATCGCTCGTAACACTCAGATCTACATCCAGAACGAGACGCAGGTCTGCAAGCACATCGACCCGTGGGCAGGTTCCTACTACGTCGAGAAACTGACGCAGGAGCTCTACCTCAAGGCTTGGGAGCACATCCAGGAAATCGAGAAGCTTGGCGGTATGGCCAAGGCTATCGAGACGGGTCTGCCCAAGATGCGTATCGAGGAAGCTGCTGCCCGCACGCAGGCTCGCATCGACTCTGGCATCCAGACCATCGTAGGCGTTAACAAGTATCGCCTCGAGCACGAGGACCCCATCGACATCCTCGAGATCGACAACACCGCCGTGCGTCTGCAGCAGGAGGAGAGCCTCAAGCAGCTCCGTGCCAACCGCGACAACGAGCAGGTCAAGCAGGACCTCGCCGCCATCACCGCCTGCGTGCAGGATTTTGCCGATGGCAAGAAGAGCGAGCACAACCTCCTCGACCTCGCCGTCACCGCTGCTGGCCACCGTGCCACCCTCGGCGAAATCAGCGATGCCTGCGAAGCTGTCGTAGGCCGTTACAAAGCAGTCATTAGAACCATTTCAGGCGTGTACAGTTCAGAAAGCAAAGCAGACGCAGACTTCGAGGAAGCCTGCCGCCTCACCGAAGAGTTCGCTAAGCAGGAGGGCCGTCGCCCCCGTATTATGGTTGCCAAGATGGGCCAGGACGGCCACGACCGCGGTGCCAAGGTTGTTGCCACCGGCTATGCCGACTGCGGCTTCGACGTGGATATGGGACCGCTGTTCCAGACACCTGCCGAAGCAGCCCGCGAGGCTGTGGAGAACGACGTCAACATCGTCGGCGCCAGCTCGCTCGCAGCAGGTCACAAGACTCTCATCCCGCAGCTCATCGAGGAACTCAAGAAGCTCGGCCGCGAGGACATCATGGTCATCGCCGGCGGTGTCATCCCCGCACAGGACTACGACTTCCTCTACAAGAGCGGCGTCGCTGCCGTCTTCGGCCCCGGCACCAGCGTGGCCAAGGCAGCCGTCGAGATGATGAAGCTCCTGCTCGGCAAAGAATAAATTTTAAAATTTTTTGCAATTTCATGCGCACATGTCATGCGCATCACTCTACCTACATCTCCCCCGAGGCTATCAGGCTTCGGGGGATTTTTTCTGGTCGACTCATATACGCGCGTACATATAACTATTGATTCTCCAGAAAAAAAGCCTTCTAACAATTATTACAGTCTGATTATGTTTGTCGAGTCGGAATAAAGCATTACTTTTGTACCGCACAAACTCACCACCGTTCATGAAATATCTGTCTCTTATTCCCTTCCTCGCTCTCATCCTTCTCATTTCCATCTGCGTCTCCGTCTTTGGCACCAATGCCCTTGATGGTGCCACGCAGGTCTCGCTGCTTCTGGCCTCGGCCATCTGCATCCTCGTCGGCTGGCTCATGAAACGCGTCACCTGGGACAAGCTTGAGGCTGAGGTGATGTCCAAGATTACCAGTTGCATGCCCAGCATCATCATCCTGTTGCTCATAGGTGCCATCGGAGGCACCTGGATGATCTCGGGTATCGTGCCTACGATGATCTTTTATGGTGTGCAGGTGTTGCGCCCGGAGCTGTTCCTTGCCAGCAGCAGTCTCTTCTGTGCCTTGGTCAGCGTCATGGTAGGCTCGTCATGGACCACCGTAGCCACCATCGGTGTGGCGCTGATGGGCATCGGGCGTGCCCTCGGCTTCGACGACGGTTGGATTGCAGGCAGCATCATCACCGGAGCGTATTTCGGCGACAAACTCTCGCCGCTCTCCGACACCACGGTGCTCGCCTCCAGCGTCTCAGGCACGCCTCTCTTCACGCATATCCGCTATATGATGCGGACTACTATCCCCACCTTCTGTGTCTCGTTGCTCGTCTTCCTTGTTGCAGGGCTGCTTATTCATGTCGAGGGCAGCGGTGACCTCTCCTTCCTTCGCGAGCTGCGCGACACCTTCTTCATCTCGCCTTGGATGCTGCTGGTGCCCGTCGCCACGGGGATTATGATAGCGCGTCGCTGGCCCGCTATGGTAGTGCTGTTCATGGCGGCTTTCATGGCAGCTTTGGTCGCCGCAGTGTGCCAGCCGGAGCTGGTGGCGCAGATAGCTGGTGGCAGCGACGACGGCCTGCTGGCATCTTATAAGGGTGTGATGAAAGTCATCTACGCTCCGACGCGTTTGCAGACAGGTTCCCCGATGCTCGACGAACTTGTCCATACGGGCGGTATGGCAGGTATGATGCCTACCGTCTGGCTTATCATCTGCGCGCAGGTCTTCGGTGGTGCCGTCACCGCCACAGGCGTCCTTCAGGACCTTATGGGCATGTTGCTGCATTTCGTGCGCAGCACTGTCTCGCTCGTAGCTTCCACGGCACTGACCGGTATCTTCTGCAATATCGCTCTGGCCGACCAGTTCCTGTCCATCATCCTCACCAGCTCCGTCTTTCAGCAGAGCTATCGCGACCGCGGCCTGGAATCACGACTGCTCAGTCGCACCTGCGAGGACGGCGCCACGGTCACCTCGGTGCTCGTGCCCTGGAACACGTGCGGCATGGTGCAGAGCACCGTCCTGGGCGTGGCAACCCTGACCTATCTGCCTTACTGCTTCTTCAATCTCCTCTCGCCCGTTGGCAGTGTCATAGCAGCCGCTCTCCTGCAACGCCGCGAGAAAAAAAAGAGCTGAAGACCATCCCCGCTTGAAACCTCCCCCCGCTTGAAGACAGCCCCCGTTTGAAGGCTGTCCCCGCTTGAAGGCCGTTCCCGCTTGAAGGCCGTCCCCGAGCAAAGACCGTTCCCGCTTGAAGACAGCCCCCCGTTTGAAGGTCGTCCCCGAGCAAAGACCGTTCCCGAGCAATAATTGCTCGGGAAATAATTGCTCGGGCAACCTCTCTACTTCCGCAGGCCCTGCCTTTTCACCGCCTTCGTCACTATCTTCACCCCTGCGGGAGTCAGCTTGCGTTTCAGCGCCACCAACTCATTCCAGTGGTTCATACCCTCGCGCTCGCCCATCTTCAGCATCTCCTCCACGCTCTCGTGCTGGAAGTCCGCCGCATCATAGTCGCCCAGCACAGGGTTTATGTATAAGTCTGCTTTTTGGACGTTTATCTTATGCTTGGTGATGTCAGGCCGGCGCGTGGCCCATTTCACCAGTTCGCCTATGCCAATCCAGTCGGCCATGCGCTCCAGCATGCCGAGGTTCGTAGTGCGTTCCTTCTGTTCTTTCTGCTGCAGGTCAATGGCTATCACTATGTCGGCGCCCATTTCCTTGACGACATCCACAGGCAGGTTATTCATCATGCCGCCGTCGACCAGCCTCATGTCATCCCACACCACGGGCTTGAACACCCCAGGTATGGCCATTGAGGCGCGCATGGCCATGGCCGGGAAGCCGCTGCTGAGCACCACTTCCTGCACGTTGCGGAAGTCGCAAGCCACGCAGCGAAACGGTATCTTCAGGCTCTCAAACTCATTGAAGCCTCGCATGCCCATCAGCGAGTCCAGCATCACCTCTATCTTATGCCCATAGAGGGCACCTGCAGCGCCTTGTTTCGCATTGTCGCTGACGTGTACTGGAAAGCCGAAGACGTACGTTACGCCGTTCTCGTTCTTGTAGGGATAGGTAGTGTAATCCTCGCGCCTGTCGGTCAGCAGCGAGAGCCATGCCTGCGTGCGGAAGATAGAGTCCAACTCCGTGGCCGTATAGCCTGTGGCGTAGAGACCTCCGACAATCGAGCCTATGCTTGTGCCGGCGATGTAGTCGATAGGGATGCCGGCGCGCTCGATTACCTTCAGCACGCCGACTTCGGCAGCGCCTTTGGCGCCACCGCCGCCCAGCACCAGCCCCACCTTAGGCCGCGACTGAGCGCTCTTACCATTCTGCTGGGCCCACCCCATCAGAGGCAGTGCCAGCAACAAAAGGAGATATTTAGCTCTTAACATTGAACCTTTAATATTTTACTCTTAACATTTAACCCAAACCGGTCATTAGACCAAAGATGGCTTTTAAGCTATGCTTCTTATGCTTTTATCCACGTTGTTGCCCTATTTCTTTTGGCATCTTTCCGCCATCTGCGCGGT
>CAJOLI010000093.1 GCA_905235285.1 uncultured Bacteroidaceae bacterium | reverse complement strand
GCTCTTTGGTACACCGATGGCTCTTTTTGAACAGAATGTTTCCTCTAAGTACTCCTCTCTCCTGCTATCTTTGTGGCATATTTAGGTCAGAAGGTCTCAATATTAAGATATTTTATCCAATTCCGTTGTGACATTTAGATAATAATCTTATCTTTGCAGCACCTTATTACCTTAAGATACGATTAGCAACCTACAATGCAAGACCGGGAAATCACAGTGGCAATCATCGGATTCGGGCGAATGGGACGCTGCTACCTCAGCGCACTCCATCAGAGCCCGAATTATCGAGTAACACATATATTCGACCCAAGCGCCGAATGTCGTGAGCGTGCCTCACGCCTCGCGCCCGAAGCAACCATCGATGAGAGCGAGGAGCAGGCCCTCGATGCGCCCGACGTAGAGGTGGTGTGCCTCTGCGCGTTGGCTGACGTGCGGCCGCGTCAGATCATGCGTGCCGTAGCCGCCGGCAAACACGTCATCACCGAGAAACCCATCGCCGACACCGTTGAGCGCGAGCGCGAGCTGGTGGCGCTGGCTGATGACGCCGCCTCGAGGGGCATCTTCCTTACGGTGAATATGTATCTCTTGAACTCCTGGTACCACCACGAGATGCGGCGCATCGTCGACAGCGGCGAGTTGGGCGAGCTCGCCATCATGCGCATCTGCCACATGACGCCCGGCCTGGCTCCCGGCGAGGGTCACGAGGCCGAAGGACCCTCGTTCCACGACTGCGGCATGCACTATGTCGGTCTGGCCCGTTTCCTTGCCAAGAGCGAGTACAAGACGTGGCACGCCCAGGCACTGCGTATGTGGTCGTGGAAAGACCCTTGGTGGCTGCAGGTTCACGGCACCATGCAGAACGGCATCGTCTTCGACATCACCCAGGGCTTCGTCTACGGGCAGATGTCCAAGGACCAGACCCACAACTCCTATGTCGAGCTCATCGGCACACAAGGCTTCTGCCGCATGACCCACGACTTCAAGACGGCCGTCATCGACCTCCATGGCGTCAACGTCACCGAGCATATCGAGCGTCCGCACGGAGGCAAAAACATCGACGTCATCGTAGGGCAGATGGCACAGAGCATCACCAGCGGGCAGCGCTGCCCCGACATGCCTCATTTCCGGGACTCAGCCATCGCCAGCGCCATGGCCTGGCGTATGCTCGACGATGCCCGCGCCCACGAGATGCCGGCCATCGGCACCATCGACGAGCTGGAGGCCATACGCCAGCGGCGGCGCAACCTCAAGGACGGCTACGGCCTGCTGCCGCGTCACAACAAGAACGTGTGAAAGCCGCCAGCAGCCTCTCCCCCCCCGCTCGGCCCAAAGGGACGCTCGACACTACGAGAACCCCTCCCCTAAAGGGAATGGGAGTACCGCAGCAGAAGTCCATCCCTTTAGGGGAGGATTTAGGAGAGGCTGTAAAAACGGTAAACAGTAAACGGTAAACCGTAAACCCTAAACGGAATTCTCTTTTCTCTATATTTTATAACCCTTTAAACACAAAAGAACTATGGCAGACGTATCCCGTAGAGATTTTCTGAAGCGAGGCACCGCATCGCTTGCAGGCCTCATTGCAGCCCCCTACATCGTGCCCAGCACCGTGCTCGGCGCCAAGGTGGGCAAGAAAGCACCCAGCGACAAGCTGAACATCCTCGGCGTAGGTGTCGGCGGTCGCGGTGCAGCTGATATAGCAGAGATGGCAAAGACCGAAAACATCGTAGGTCTGGCCGATGTCGACTGGAAGTACTCCAAGCACGTCCTCGACCGCTATCCCGACGCGAAGAAGTACAACGACTACCGCAAGATGTACGACGAGATGCTCAAGTCGGCCGACGCCGTCATGGTGGCAACCGCCGACCACACCCACGCCATCATCGCCGCCGAAGCCATCCAGGCTGGCAAGCACGTCTACGTCGAGAAACCCATGACGCTCTACGCCTACGAGAGCCGTCTGCTCACCAAGCTCGCCGCCAAGTACAAGGTCGCCACCCAGCAGGGCAACCAGGGCGCTTCCAGCGCCGGCACCCGCAAGGCCATCAACTGGCTGTGGAACGGCGAGATAGGCGAGGTGACCCGCATCGAGGCCTTCACCAACCGACCCATCTGGCCGCAAGGCATGGCCGCGCCGAAGAATGAGCAGCCCGTGCCCTCCACCATGAACTGGGAAGCCTTCATCGGCCCCGCCAAGATGCGCCCCTACAACGAGGTCTACACCCCCTGGAACTTCCGCGGATGGTGGGACTTCGGTTCCGGAGCCCTCGGCGACATGGCCAACCACATCCTTGCCGTAGCCTTCACGGGCCTGAAGCTCGGCTCGCCTACCGCTATCCTCGGCAGCAGCACCATGCTGATGCCCGACGCATGCCCCTCCGCACAGAAGGTCACCTACCGCTTCCCCGCCCGCGACAACCTGCCCAAGCTGGGTTTGCCCGCCTGCGAGCTGACCTGGTACGACGGCGGTCTGCGCCCCAACATCCCGTTTGATATGCCCGAAGGCAAGCACTTCGACGGCAACGGCGTCTGCATCTTCTACGGCACCAAGGACATCATGGTTGTTGGCACCTACGGCTACAACCCCTTCCTCGTTAGCGGCCGCGAACCTAAGGTACCCGAGCTCTGCCGCGTCGTCAAGGACGACAACCACCAGCAGGATTGGATCCGTGCCTGCAAGGAGCCTGCTGCCAGCCGCGTGCCCGCCAGCTCCGATTTCGCCGTCAGCGGACCCCTCAACGAGAACATCGTCATGGGCGTCGCCGCTGTGCGCCTCCAGGAGCTCGACCAGTGGCTCAAGTGGGACGGCGAGACGATGCGCTTCACCAACATCGCACCTGATGCCAAGCTGCACGTCTCCAACGCCATCGCCTTCGAGATTCACGACGGCCACCCTTCATTCGACTCCGCCGACAAGGTCCTCGTCGATGCTTCAGAGTACGCCGCACGCCTCATCAAGCCCGTCTACCACAACGGCTTTGTGCTCCCCGAGTTGCCTTAACCCGAAAAAGCAGCCTCTCCTAAATTCCTCCCCAAAGTAGCCTCTCCTAAATCCTCCCCTAAAGGGAAGGACTTCTGCAGTGGTACTCCCCTTCCCTTCAGGGGAGGGGTTGGGGATGAGGCAAAAATATAAACAATAAACAGTAAACCGTAAACGGTAAACAGTAAACTACTATGAGAAAACTATTGCTATTTATAACTCTCGTGGCCGCTCTGCCTGCCGTCGCACAGAAGACCACCACCATCGTCTGCTCCCAGGGCTTCCAAGGCCCCGAACTCTGGGACCGCCAAGAGCTGCCCGTCGACAAGCAGGGCTACATCACCATCTTCGACGGCCACACCTTCGCCGGCTGGCGCGGCTACTGCAAGGGCTATGTCCCCTCGAAATGGAAGGTAGAGGACGGCACCATACACCTCGACAGCAAGGCACAGGGCGAGGGCGGCGACATCATCTTCGCCCACCAGTTTGGTCCCAACTTCGAGTTCGAGATGGAATGGAAGATTAGCGAGGGAGGCAACTCAGGCATCTTCTACCTTGCCCAGGAGACCGTCAACGCCGACGCCACGGCCTACGAGCCCATCTACATCTCGTGCCCTGAGTGCCAGGTGCTCGACAACGAGCGGCACCCCGATGCCAAGTTGGGCAAGGACAACAACCGTCAGGCAGGCTCGCTCTACGACATGATTCCGGCCAAACCCCAGAACGCCAAGCCCGCAGGGCAGTGGAACAAGATACGCATCCGCGTCGTCGACGGCACCGTGACCCACTTCCAGAACGGCGTACAGGTGCTGCAGTACAAGCTGTGGACACCCGAGTGGACTAAGATGCTGCAGGAGAGTAAGTTCAGCGAGCAGGCATGGCCCGCCGCCTTCCGCCTCCTGAACAACTGCGGAGGTCCCGACCGCAAGGGCTTCATCGGCATGCAGGATCATGGCGACGACGTCTGGTACCGCAACATCCGCGTGAAGGTTTTGGAATAATCAGCATCTCCCCTAACCCCTCCCCTAAAGGGAAGGGGAGTACCGCAGCAGAAGTCCTTCCCCTAGCAGCCTCTCCCCCCGCTCGGCCCAAAGGGAAACTCGACACTCCGAGAACCCCTCCCCTAAAGGGAAAGGGAGTACCGCTGCAGAAGTCCTTCCCTTTAGGGGAGGATTTAGGAGAGGCTGTAAAAACCGTAAACAGTAAACCGTAAACAGTAAACTAATATGAAAAAGGCAATATTAAACCTCATCCTCGCCCTCGTCATCTTTGCCGCAGGAGCGTGGGTCGGTGCCCGGTACGGCCTGCCGTGCTGCAACAAGGCCTGCTGCGCCGATGACACGGCAGCGCAGAGCCCCGTCGCCCTCGTCGCCGACGGCCCCAACATTGACATCACCGCCCTCCCCGTCGACGAGGAAGGCTTCATCGTGCTCTTCGACGGCCAGACGCTCGACGGCTGGCGCGGCTATGGCATGGACGTGCCCCCCGCCAGCTGGGAAGTCAGCGACGGCGCCATTCACCTTAAAGGTTCCGGCACCGGCGAGGCACAGGCCGAAGGTGGTGGCGACCTCATCTTCGCCCACAAGTTCCGCAACTTCGAGCTCCAGCTCGAGTACAAGATTAGCGAGGGCGGCAACAGCGGCATCTTCTACCTCGCACAAGAGGTCAAGGATGCCGAGGGCAAGGAATACCTGCCCATCTGGCAGTCCTGCTCCGAGTACCAGGTGCTCGACAATGCCAAGCACCCCGACGCACAGCTCGGCACCGACGGCAACCGCCAGGCTGCTTCGCTCTACGACATGATACCTGCCAAGCCCCAGAACGCCCGTCCTGCCGGCGAATGGAACCAGGCTAAGATTATGGTCTACAAGGGCACCGTCGTTCATGGACAGAATGGCCAGAACGTCCTCGAGTACCACCTCTGGACACCCAAGTGGACCGAGATGCTGCAAGCCAGCAAGTTCGCTGAGGGCGGCGAGTTCCCCTACGCCTTCGCCCTCCTCAATAATATGGGCGGTGAGGCCCGCGAGGGCTACATAGGCCTCCAGGACCACGGCGATGACGTCTGGTATCGTAATATCCGCATAAAGATCATGGAATAATATGAAGAAAACAATCATCCTGCTGGCGGCACTCATCATCCTGCCCACAGCCCTTCTCGCCAAAAAGCAGATGGCCCTGCAGCTCTACAGCATACGCGAAGTCATCGGTACGCCCGAGAGCTACGCCAAGAACCACGTCGAGGTCTTCAAGAAACTGGCCGCCTGGGGCTACACCGCCGTTGAAGCCGCCAGCTACGACCAAGGTCGCGGCACGTTCTACGGAGTCTCGCCTGAGCAGTTTCGAGCCGACTGCGAAGCCGCAGGCCTCGAATGTCTCAGCAGCCACGCCACGCGCGGCCTCAGCGACGAAGAACTCAAGAACCACGACTTCACCGAGGCCCTGAAGTGGTGGGACAAAGCCATCGCCGACCATAAGGCCGCCGGCATGAGCTACATAGTGACGCCCGGATGGGGCGTGCCCAAGACGCAGAAGGAGGCCCAGACCCTCTGCGACTACGCCGACGCCATAGGCCGCCGCTGCGCTGCCGCAGGCCTGAAGTACGGCTACCACACCCACTCCCATGAATATCAGAAGGTCGAGGACACACGATGGATCGACTATATGATGCAGCACACCGACCCCGCCCTCTACTTCTGGCAGATGGACACCTACTGGTGCGTCATGGGCCAGCAGTCGCCCGTTAGCTACCTCAGGAAGTACCCCGGTCGCTTCCGTATGCTCCACATCAAGGACCTCTACGAACTGGGCGCCAGCGGCATGCTCGGTTTCGATGCCATCTTCAACGCAGCCCCCGATGCCGGCCTCGAGTACTATGTCGTTGAGATGGAGGGCACCGACGGCACCATCGACATCATGGAGGGCGTTCGCCGCTGCGCCGAATACCTCAACAAGCAGAAGTTCGTAAAGAAAAGCTATAGGACGGGAAAGTGAAGTATGAATAATGAGAAGTAGGATACTCACACCTTTCGCCATAGTCATAATCATCAGCTCATTGATCTTGGGCCGCGCTTCAGCGCAGAACCCAATCATCAATGGCTGGTATGCCGACCCCGAAGGAGCCGTCATGGGCGGCCGCTACTGGGTCTTCCCGACCTATAGCGCCCCCTACGAGAAGCAGTTGTTCTTCGATGCCTTCTCGTCCGACGACCTTGTCCACTGGACCAAGCACGAGCGCGTGTTGCAGCAGAAGGATATTCCCTGGCTGCGCATGGCGCTCTGGGCTCCGGCTATGATTGAGGCCAATGGCAAGTATTACCTCTTCTTTGGCGCCAACGACGTCCACGAGGGCGAAGTCGGCGGCATCGGCGTGGCCGTGGCCGACCGCCCCGAGGGCCCCTACCGCGATGCCCTCGGACATCCGCTCATCAACGAGATTGTCAACGGCGCACAGCCCATTGACCAATTTGTCTTCCGCGACGACGACGGCCAGTACTACATGTTCTACGGCGGTTGGCGCCACTGCAATGTTTGCCGGCTCAGCCCCGACCTGCTCAGCATCGTGCCTTGGCCCGACGGCCAGAAGTTTCATGAGGTGACACCCAGCGAACAGTATGTCGAGGGGCCCTTCATGCTCAAGCGCAACGGCAAGTACTATTTTATGTGGAGCGAAGGCGGCTGGACGGGACCCGATTATTGTGTAGCTTATGCCATCGCCGACAGTCCCTTCGGACCATTCAAGCGCATAGGTAAGATCCTGCAGGGCGACCCGTCCTTAGCCATGGGCGCAGGCCATCATTCGGTAATCCAATATCCCGGCAAGGATGAGTACTACATCGTCTACCATCGACGTCCGCTCACCGAGACCGACGGCAACAGCCGCGAGACGTGCATCGACCGCCTCTATTTCAACCCCGACGGCACAATTCGTCCAGTAGTCATGACGCGTGAAGGAGTGGCGCCCCGGCCGCTGACAGCCAAAGCCATACGCATCCTCAGGCGACAGAGCTCGCATAAGCGGTCTCAACAATAGATATGCGACGAAATTTGTTTATAATAATAGGCATTTTCCTTGCCATCATCTTCTTGATGGTGACGGGAAACATCATCGTCATCGGCGAGAAGATTGCCGCGGTAACGCGCCTGTGGTGGACCGAGTATGTGTTTTATGCGCTCTTAGGTTTGCTTACAATATATTATGTCCTTTGGCCTTTCGTGCGTATTCAACGCGCCCCGCAGTTGCCTGTTATGAACGTCACGGAAGTCAAATTAAATAAGAAACCATGAATCTCAAATACTCTCTCTGCCTCCTTAGCCTCGCAGCCATGGTCGCTGCCTGCTCCAATGTCGACGACTTCAGCGATGTGGCCCCAGACGACAGCGTTACCAGCCAGACCCGCCAGTCGGCACCTGCCGACGACATGTTCGCCCGGCGCGACGGCGAGAAACAGCTGACCGGAGCCTACACCAACCCCGACGACTACAGCCACTACTACGACGACCCCGTCGTGGCCGAGCACGTCAACAAACTCATGTGCGAGGCCGACACCAATATGGCCGCCAGCCTCAACAGCGTAGAGATAACCGACGAGCATCTGGCCGAGCTGAAGGACTTTGTCGAGGGCTCTATACTCACCACCGAGACAAAGCAGTACGCCAAGATGATGGCCATACTCAAGTGGATTCGGGCTAACATCAAGTACGACTACAACGACCAGGACGCCTACAGCGTCTTCGTAAATCGCGTGGCCGTATGCCAGGGCTACTCTAACCTCATGGTGGCGATGCTCCACACACAAGGCATCAAAGCCACAGTAGCCACCGGCTTCCTCGCTCAGGCAGGCGGCCACGCCTGGGTCTATGCCTTGGCCGACGGCACTTGGTACGTCGCCGACCCCACCAACCGCAACACCGTCTACCGAATGAGGGCCGACATCAATCAGTACAAGGCCACCCTCCAGCCATGGAACATCGACATGCCCCTGGCACGCGACGACAAATTCGTCTACGACTTCCGCGACAAGCATTTCAACATACGCGAAGTGCTCACCTCCGACGAGCAGGTCAGCGTGCCCTACGGAGCCCTCGGCTACCGCATCACCGCCTTCGACCCCATCGGCGGCATCAACGAGAACGTACGCGAGCTATATCTAAGCCTCAACATCGCCTCGATAGGGCAGTACGTCCTCGGGCTGAAGAACCATGGCGCCAGCCTCACCGACGTCTACGTCCTCAATGCCGAGAACCGCACGATAAATGAGTTCGACGGATGCGTATATAGCATCAGATACAGCGCCTCGACAACGAAGACCACCTACCTGAAGCTCCTCTACGTCCCCGGCGCCAAGCTCGAGATTACGTATCCCCCCGTCGACAAGATTACCAGCAAGCTCATCGAAGACCTCCCAAACGTAGAGGTCATTCATTTCGACGAGGCCACACTCGACTTCCAGGACTACGCCATCACCAGCTGTCCCAACCTCAAGGAAATCTACATCAACCAGAACGCCACCGCCAGCGACAAAGCCTTCGCCGACCTCCCTGCCGGATGCATCGTCATCCGCTACGACCCGCTCCAGACTGGCATTAGGCCAATATATATGTAATTAATGTATATTTTTTTCTCAACGAGTTACACAAATTACACGAATAGACTCAGCTAAGAATCAGACTACAGACAATCCGTCAAATTATTGAGGTGTCAATCGTCCTTCGGCCGAGCGCGTCAAATTCGTTGCGAAAGATAAAACTAATTGTGTGCAAATGGCAACAATACAACAACGTGAAGAACTTCACCGTACAATTTGGGCAATGGCCGACGAACTGCGTGGCGCGGTCGGAGGCTGGGAATTTAAGGCTTACGTCCTCGGCACGCTCTTCTATCGTTTTATATCCGAAAACCTGACTGACTATATCAACCACCTTCAGGAGGAGGCTGG
>CAJOLI010000092.1 GCA_905235285.1 uncultured Bacteroidaceae bacterium | reverse complement strand
GGAAGAGCCGGCAGAAGGGAGGCCAATGGCAGAGGATTGAGAGGGGGAGGAGGAAGAGCCGGCAACGGGAAGGCCAACGGCAGAGGATTGAGAGGGGGAGGATGAAGATTGAGAGGGGGATAAGGAAGATTGAGAGGGGGAGCCGGCAGAGGATTGAGAGGGGGATGAGGAAGATTGGGAGGGGGAGGAGGAGGAGGAGCCCGCAGGGGAAGCGGCGGCAGCGGGGCGCGAGGGCGTTACTTTTTTGGTTACTATATTGATAGCACCGCCGAAGGCGGAGGCACCATAGACGCGTGAGGCGGCACCTTCGAGAATCTCGATGCGCTCTATGTCAGAAAGGTTGACGGGGAAATCGGCTGCGAGATGGCCGGTGTGGGGAGATGTGATGTTGACTCCGTTAAGAAGGATCGTTATCTGATCGAAGGAGCCTCCATCGATGGAGATGTCCGTTTGAATACCAAAGCCGCCACGTTGTCGGACGTCGACGCCGACGGCTAACTTGAGGATGTCGTTGACGGTATGCGCCGCCGCAGCCTGAATCTGTTGCGCAGTGATGACGTTGACGATGCGTGCCGATTGCAGGGCCGTCAGGGGTGAGAGGGTGCCTGCGACGGCAACTTCATCGAGGTTGTGATCGTCGGGGTCTGCTGTGAGGCCCTCCGGCGTGAATGCTGTTGCAGAGAGGATTGTGGCAGCTTGCACTTTGGGCAGTGCTACGCTGGCGAGCGTTGATACGGCGAGGACGCCGATGCGCACTTCGCGGTGCATGCTGGCGAAGGCGGCATAGCTGCGGCGGGAGAAGCGATGGAATGTCGCCACAGCGCTGGAATGAGGATGTTTTGTTTTCATTTGATTGTTGAATTTATCAGATATATGTGTGTGAAGGATTTTATCTCATATTTTTAATGATTTTGAGCGGAGCGACCCATTTTTATGGTCGTCACTGCGTTCCTCAAAATCTAAAGAAAATCTATTTAAAAAATCTATCAGCTATATATGCCTGAATAATTTTATATTTGATTCTTCATATTAATTTTTAATGATTTTGAGCGGAGCGACCCGTTTTTTGTCGGCCTTCGGCCTATGAGTTGAGAGTTAAGAGTTAATAGTTAATAGTTAAGAGTTGGGGCGGGTGCTATTTTCGCAGGAAGGAGAGGATTGACGACGAAGGCCTACGGAAGAAATGGTCTAGTTGCTTGAAGAGGGCTGTGCGAGAGAATACGACGACGCGGTCGCCGGGGAGGATTTGTGTGCTACCGTTGACGAGGAATCCTTCACCGTTGCGCACCACCCCACCTATGGTTATTCCCTTGGGTAAGTTAAGTTTCATCACGGGTTGCTTCGTCACGAGCGCACCCTCAACGGCATCGAACTCAGCGACGTCGGCATCAGCGATTGTGAGGCTCTTGACGCTGGCGACATCGGCAGCGAGCATCATCTGGTAGATATGGCTTGCGGCGATAGCTTTCTTGTTGATGATAGTGCCGATGTCGAGTTTCTCAGCCATAGTGATATACTCAGTGTTCTCGACGAGAGCCACCGTCTTTCGCACCCCCATGCGCTTAGCAGCGAGACAAGCGAGGATATTCGTCTCGGTGTCAGCAGTAAGAGCGCAGAAAGCCTGTGTATATCGTATGCCCTCCTCGTTGAGCAGTTGAGTGTCGCGTCCGTCGCCATTGATGATGAGCACGTTATCGTTGTCGAGCAGTTCGGTAAGTTTGCGACAGCGGTCAGCATCGCTCTCAATGAGTTTGACGTCCATGAAGTCGGGCAGCAGGTGGCAGGTCTGCACCGAAATGCGTCCTCCTCCCATAATCATGAGGCGCTTGACATCAGGGTATGTCTCTTTCCCCACAAGTTGACGAATAGCCGGCACGTTGATTTTCTTAGTCATGAAATAAGCTATGTCGCCGAGTTGCAGTTCGTCGAAGCCTCCGGGGATGATAGTGTCTTCTCCCCGCTTGATGGCAACGATATGATACGGTGCGTCAGGCGGACAGAGGTCTTTGAGTTTCTGCCCGTAGAGTGCGGCAGCTTCCTCACGTAGTTTTATGCCGAGTATCGAGAGCGCTCCGTCGTGCACTTCCCAAGACTGTCGCACCCATGAGCGCTTTACACCTTCGGCTATCTCCTGTGCGGCGAGGGCTTCCGGGTAGATGAGCGAAGCTATGCCCATTGATGAGAAGAACTCACGATTCTTCGGCACGAGATATTCCTCGTTGTCGATACGGGCGACCGTTTTCTTGGCCCCGAGCGAATGTGCGAGCATGCAACAGGTTAGGTTGCATGTCTCGGAAGGCGTTACAGCTATGAAGAGGTCCGCCTGCTGAGTGCCGGCCTCACGCAGTCCGCTGATGCTTGTCGGCGAGAGGTTGAGAGTCATGAGGTCGAGTCCATCGGCGGCATTGTCGAGTTTGTCCTCATCGGGGTCGATGAGGATGATGTCATGGCTCTCGTTGGAGAGGAGTGTGGCCAGGTGGCGCCCAACGGCGCCTGCGCCTGCGATGATTATTTTCATACTCTTAAGGTATTTGGCGGTGGATGCTGGCGGGGAAACCGCCTGCAGCGAAACGCAAGGGGGAGAGGGATGTTAACCTAAGATGGCACGCTTGATGCCTTCTGTGTCAATGCCGCAGAGGTGGCGCAGTTCGCGTACGGAGCCGTGCTCTACGAAAGAGTCCGGAAGGCCCATTCGTTGCAGGGGCACGCTCAATCCATGATCTGCCAGCCACTCGAGCACTGCAGAGCCGAATCCCCCGTTGCGTACGCCATCCTCTATGGTTACGATGCGTCGGCAACGCGTGGCCGCCTCCGTGAGCAGGAGTTCGTCGAGCGGTTTGAGGTAGCGCATATCATAATGCGCTATGGATAGGTCAGGCCGTTCCGTCTGCAGCTGCTTGATGGCCTCCACGGCCACTACGCCTATGGTTCCGAGGGTTAGCACGGCGATGTCGTTGCCCTCCTTGAGCCTGCGTCCTCGTCCTATGGGCAGAGCGTGCATCTTGCATTGCCAGTCGGGCAGCGAGCCTCGTCCTCGCGGATAGCGTATGGCGAAGGGTCCGCGGTCGAGCTGCTGCGCCGTGAACATGAGGTTACGCAGTTCGTGCTCGTCCATGGGAGCTGCCACGATGAGGTTTGGTATCGGCCGGAGGAAAGCCAGGTCGAAAGCCCCGTGGTGTGTCGGTCCGTCCTCGCCTACGAGTCCAGCCCTATCGAGGCAGAGCACCACGTTGAGCCGTGAGATACATACGTCATGTATAATATTGTCGAAGGCCCTCTGAGCGAAAGAGCTGTAGATATTGCAGAATGGCACGAGGCCGTCCTTAGCCATGCCGGCGGAGAATGTTACGGCATGACCTTCGGCTATTCCCACGTCGTAGGCCCGTTCGGGCATGGCCTCCATCATGATATTCATGGAGCAGCCCGTGGGCATAGCCGGCGTGACGCCTACTATCTTAGAGTTCTCTCGCGCGAGTTCCAATAATGTATGTCCGAAGACATCCTGGAACTTTGGCGGCAGTCCGCTCTCGTCGCTCCGAATGAGTTCTCCTGTGTGAGGGTCGAACTTACCTGGTGCGTGCCACAGTGCGCCTCCGTGCTCAGCAGGTTCAAAGCCCTTCCCCTTGACGGTATGCAGATGCAACATCTTAGGCCCTGCCATATCCTTGATGATTCTCAGCGTTTTCACGAGGTCAATGACATCATGTCCGTCGGCCGGTCCGAAGTAGCGTATGTCCATGCCCTCGAAGACATTCTGCTGGTGGGTGAGCAAGCTCTTGAGCGAGTTGTTGAATCTCAGGATGCCCTTCTTACGTGCTTCTGTCATCCATCCCCAAGAGAGCAGCGCCCTCGATGCTTTGTATCGCAGTCGGTTGTAGGTAGGATTGGTCTGCAGCTGATAGAGCAGGTTCTTCATTCCCCCTACGCTGTGGTCGATGCTCATGTTGTTGTCGTTGAGGATGATGAGCACATCATTGGGCGTGTTGGCAGCGTTGTTGAGACCCTCGAACGCCAGTCCTCCGCTCATGGCACCATCGCCAATGACGGCCACGACATGTCGGCGGTCCTCACCCTTAGCCTTAGCAGCGAGAGCCATGCCGAGAGCTGCGCTGATGCTGTTTGAGGCATGCCCTGCCGTGAAGGCGTCGTAGTCGCTCTCCTCGGGCGAGGGGAAGGGTTTCAGTCCCCCGAAGTGCCTGTTCGTGGCGAATGCTTCGCGCCGTCCGGTGAGAATCTTATGTCCGTAGGCCTGATGTCCCACGTCCCAGAGGATGCGGTCGTACGGCGTGTCGTAGACATAATGCAGGGCCACGGTCAGTTCGACGACGCCCAAGCTGGAAGCGAGATGTCCCGGATTGACGGACACCTCTTTGATAATCATCTGACGAAGCTCGTCGCAGAGCTGTGGCAGCTGTTCGAGCGGCAGTTGTCGTAGTTGTTCGGGATTATAGATATTTTCGAGCAGAGGCAAGGGGGAGTGATGTTGAGGGTTTATGGAGGTCCGCCGGAGAAACGGCGGGCACGGAAATCGGTATGTAATTTAAGTGCAAAGGTATAAAAAAAAGCAAAAAGGGAAATGTAAAAGCTGAAAAAAACAGTTGTGATAAGAATATTTTAAGTTTCGCTATTTCGATTTTGCAATTTTCGTTACCTTTGCAGCTATGAAACTTCAGACTCAAGTAGAAATCCCCACTCCTCTTCGGCTAATAGGCCTACGCAGCCGCATAGCCTTCGTCGGTTCGTGCTTCGCTAAGCACATAGGTCATAAGATGCGCGAGAGCGGTCTGCCGGCCCTCGTCAACCCGTTCGGCGTACTCTACAACCCTCAGAGCATCTTGGAGTTGTTCCGTCAGGACCCCCTGAACGACGCCCTCTATTTCAAGGATGCCGACGACCGCTGGCATTGCTGGCTTACCGACAGCTCCTTCAACGCCTCCTCACGTGAGGCCTGCAAGGCGGGCGTCGTCTCGGCACGAGGCAAGCTTGTCGAATGGAACCCCGACACATTAATAATCACGTTAGGCACCAACCGCTACTATGTTCGTCCCCAGGGCGGTGCGTCCGAAGCCCTGACCGTAGGCAACTGCCACAAGCGTCCGCAGACGGAGTTTGAGGAGCGTGCCCTGAGCGTGTCCGAGTGCGTCGAAGCGCTGGAGCAGGTATGCTCGCTCTTCCCCCGTGCCCAGGTCATCATGACCGTGTCGCCCTACCGCTACTCAAAATATGGTTTCCACGGCAGCCGCCTCTCCAAGGCCACGCTGCTGCTGGCCGTCGACGAAGTGTGCCGTAGGCGTCCCTCTCAGGTATGCTACTTCCCCGCCTACGAGATTGTCCTCGACGAGCTGCGCGACTACCGTTTCTACGGCTCCGACATGCTACACCCCTCTCCGCAAGCCATCGACTACATCTGGGAGCGTTTCTCGGAGCACAGCCTCGACAGCGAGACCCAACGCTACCTCTACGACTTCGCGCCTATCCGCAAAGCCCTGCTTCACCGCCCCGAGGATCCCACCTCAGCAGCCGCCCAGCGCTTCAACGAGCAGACGCAGCAGCAACTGCGCGCCCTGCTTACGAAGTACAACATCGAGCTTTAGCCGCTCTGCAGGCAAAGCCTCCAGATGTCAAGGGAGTGTTCTAACAAGTGCCCTTTGAATTATCTTTGTAATCATGAATATATCTTTGATAAGCACACTTATCGGCGCCCACCGCGTGGGCGATACCGACACCCCAATCGACTGGCTGCTCACCGACAGCCGTTCGCTGGTTTTCCCTGAACAGACACTCTTCTTTGCCATTCGCACGCAGAAGAACGACGGGCACCGCTATATCAGTGAGCTCTACCGTCGCGGCGTCCGAGCCTTCGTAGTGAGCGAGGCTCCCACGTCGCCCCAGTCTGACGCCAATTACCTCATAGTGCCGTCGCCTCTTCGCGCACTGCAGCGCTTGGCTGAGCGCCACCGCGAGGCATTCGGCATCCCCGTGGTAGGCATCACGGGCTCCAACGGCAAGACCATCGTCAAGGAGTGGCTCTACCAGTTGCTGTCTGCCGACTTCAACATCACACGCTCGCCCCGCTCATGGAACTCGCAGATAGGCGTACCCCTCTCCGTGTGGCGTCTGACGCCCCAGAGCCAGCTCGGCATCTTCGAGGCCGGCATCAGCGAGCCCGGCGAGATGGACGCCCTCGAGGGCATCATACAACCCACGATAGGCGTCTTCACCCACTTAGGTTCCGCCCACGACGAGAACTTCGCTGACCGCCGCGAGAAATGCCTGGAGAAGCTGCGCCTGTTCCGCCACGCCGAGGTTATCATCTACAATGCCGACGAGGAGCTGGTCAGCGAGTGCCTTACCTCGTCAGGCTTCAGCGGCCGTCTGATAGGCTGGACAATCCGCGACGGCCGCTTAGAGTTTGGCGATGAGAGCATAGATATCAGTCCGCTCATGACGTCCGATGCCGCCAGCCGCGAGAACCTCTGCCACTGCATCTGCCTCTGCCGCCACTTAGGGCTGAGCCCGGCCGTCATCAGCGAGCGCATAGAGCGCTTAGAGCCTGTGGCCATGCGTATGGAAGTGAAGGAAGGTCGCCAGGGCTGCACCCTGATCACCGACACGTGCAACAGCGACCTGGGCTCCTTGGAGATAGCCCTCGACTTCATGCGCCGCAGGCCCGAGAGCAGCGGGCGCACGCGCACCCTGATGCTCTCCGACATCAAACAGACGGGGCTTGCCGTGACGGAGCTCTACCTCCTCGTTGCCGAACTCATGCGCCAGTATGAGGTCGACGAACTGATAGGCATCGGGCGCGAGGTGTCGTCGGGCATGACCTGCGTAGCCGAGAATCTACGCCCAGGCCGTATGCATCTGTTTGAGAACTCACAGCAGTTCCTTGACAGCGCCCTCGCCCGCAGCCTCTCGGACCGCGTCATCCTCATCAAAGGGTCGCGGCAGTCGCGCTTCGACAAGATTGCCGACGCCCTCGTCCAGAAGGTCCACGAGACCATCCTCGAAGTTAACCTCTCGGCTGTCGTGAGCAACCTCAACTACTACCGTTCCTTCATGCGTCCCGAGACGAAGATGGTGTGCATGGTAAAGGCCTCGGCCTACGGTGCCGGTGCCGTCGAGGTAGCTAAGACGCTGCAGGACCAGGGCGTCGACTACTTAGCCGTGGCCGTTGCCGACGAGGGCGTGGAGCTGCGCCGCGCTGGCATCACAGGCAACGTGATGATCATGAACCCCGAGCTGTCGTCGTTCCGCACCCTCTTCGAATATCAGTTAGAGCCCGAGGTCTACAGTTTCCGACTCCTCGACGCCCTCATCCGCGCCGCCGAGCGCGAGGGCATCACGGGCTTCCCCATTCACCTGAAGCTGGACACCGGCATGCACCGCTTAGGCTTCGATCCGCAGCAAGACCTGCCGGCTCTCACAGCACGGCTCCGCGCACAGGAAGCCCTCGTGCCGCGCTCCGTCTTCTCGCACTTCGTGGGGTCCGACAGCGAGGACTTCGACGCCTTCTCCGAGCGCCAGTGGCAGCTCTTCCTCGCGGCCACCAGCCAGTTGCAGGCAGCCTTCCCCCACCCTATCCTCCGCCATATCTGCAATTCCGCCGGCATCGTGCATTTCCCCGAGCGCCACTGCGAGATGGTGCGCTTAGGGTTAGGGCTCTACGGCGTGGACCCGTTAGGGAGTGATAATATTAAAAGAGAAGAAGAGAAAAGAGAAAAATTATCACTGACGCCTATCTCCACTCTCAAGACTACCATCCTGCAGATCCACGACGTGCCGGCCAGCGAGACCGTTGGCTATTCGCGCCGCGGACACCTGACGCGCGACAGCCGCATCGCCGCGCTGCCCATAGGTTATGCCGACGGCCTCAACCGCCACTTAGGCTGCGGCCGCGGCTACTGCCTCGTGGGCGGTCAGCGCGCGCCATACGTGGGCAATATATGTATGGACGTGTGCATGATTGACGTCACCGACATTGACTGCCACGAGGGCGACACCGCCGTCATCTTCGGACCTGAGCTGCCGCCCACGGTGCTGGCCGAGACCATCGACACCATACCATACGAGATCCTCACCGGCGTCTCGCCGCGCGTCAAGCGTGTTTACTACGTAGATTGAGGCTCTCTCGAAAGAGTTTACTCAAGTTTCGGAAGTAGAGAATAACCTATGACTTTCAAATATTTATTTTATCAAGAATTAGAGCGCTCGAGCTTGCTCGCTTTAGAGAATAATAATTGCCTATGTTTATTTTATCAAGAATTAGAGAATTAGAGAATTATTCACATACTCTGGAACTCGAATGTATCGGAATTAGAGAAACGTTTTTGCTTTGCAAAAACCTTCTTTCAAATCTCATCAATTCCTCGAAGCAAAGAAAATTCTATAATTCTTGAAGTGTCAAGCGAGCAAGCTCGAGCGCTCTAATTCTTGATTAAAAATATAACTTGAGAAACTTGAGAAATTTACTTGACAGGGTCTATGCCACGTTGTTGTGGCATAGACCCTTTTTATGATGTTACGGTCCCCAAAGACGTTTTAACCCAAATCGGTCATTGAATTCATGTCGGTGCGCTATTTGTTTTGAGCAGATTTTCATTATCTGTAAGTGAGCAATGCTGGCATTGTGACCGCGCAGATGGCGGAAAGAAGCCAAAAGAAATAGGACAACAACGTGGATAAAAGCATATGAAGCTAAGCTTAATAGACATCTTTGGTCTAATGAACCTATTTGGGTTTAAAGAGAAAAGGAGCCTGGCAAATATTTTTGAGCATCAAGTAGGTATTTTTTGGTTTTTATGCAGCGTAGATTTGACCTTGTGCGAGAAAAAGAGTACCTTTGCCCACAGATTTCGAAATGATAAATATGCAAAACATACTCGTTGCCATAATACTTGTGGCCTGCGTTGCCTACACCGTACGGCGGCTGTGGCTACGCTTCACGGCGCCACCAGCAGACGCCCCCCACTGCGAGGGCTGCCCGCTGGCCGAGAGCTGCAAGCACAAAAGTCTGAACAGACAGGTGACCACTGATGCTACGACGAAAGCAGGCGACAGCGGCCGCTGCTGCCAAGGCTCCTGCTGCCATTAAAAAGCAGTCGTAAAAGGCCCTAACTGTTGTACTTACTACACCTTAAAACACCGAAAACTTCTAAATATTGTTAAATAAAAAGCCGCGACGATTGTTTCCGTCGCGGCTTTTATTTACCTTTGTCGTAGCGTAAAGCTAAATAGATTTGTTTTTAACCTAAATTATGGAGGACTCGACTATGAAACCGAAAATGAAAATGCACTTTCAGGAGGAGTACGAGCTCGACAACTACCTGAACGATGACTACGACCGCTACTACGAGGCATCAAGTAACGCGTCGATATGGTACAACTGAACTCTAACCGCAGATTGAGCATACTAAGCCCCTTGCAACCAACGCAAGGGGCTTTTTTTGTATTCAACCCAAATCGGTCATTAGACCAAAGATGGCTTTTATGCTATGCTTCTTATGCTTTTATCCACGTTGTTGCCCTATTTCTTTTGGCATCTTTCCGCCATTTGCGCGGTCACAATGCCCGCATTGCTCCCTTACAGATAACGAAAATCTGCTCAAAACAAATAGCGCACCGACATGAATTCAATGACCGATTTGTCTTCAACCGAAACGATGAGGGCAAAAAGTGAACGGCGGAAGCAAAAAAAACGCCATCCCTAATCCCTAATCCCTAATATTTATTATCTTTGCGCCCAAATTTCATACACGTATGCACACACGAGAAGAGAAACTTGAGGCTTTCGGCCGCCTGCTCGACGTCATGGACGACTTGCGCTCCAAATGCCCTTGGGACCGCAAGCAGACCAACGAGAGCCTGCGCCCCAACACCATTGAGGAGACCTACGAGCTGGCCGACGCCCTCATCAAAGATGACAAGGCAGAGATATGCAAGGAACTGGGCGACGTGCTGCTGCACATCGTCTTCTACGCCAAGATAGGCAGCGAGACGGGCGACTTCGACATTGCCGACGTCTGCAACAAGCTCTGCGACAAACTCATCTACCGCCATCCGCACGTCTATGGACCTGAGGCCGCACGCATCGAGAAAGGCGAGATAACCGTTGACCAAGTCCTCAAGAACTGGGAACAGCTTAAGGTGAATGAGAAAGGCGGCAACAAGCGCGTGCTCAGCGGCGTGCCGGAGGCTCTGCCCTCGCTCATCAAGGCCTACCGCATCCAGGACAAGACCCGCGGCGTAGGCTTCGACTGGGACAAGCGCGAGGACGTATGGTCGAAAGTGCATGAGGAAGTTGATGAGCTGAGAGCCGAACTGGAGCGCGACGACAAGGAGAAAAGCACGCAGGAGCTGGGCGACTTCCTCTTCGCCATCATCAACGCTGCGCGTCTCTATAAGCTCAACCCCGACAACGCCCTGGAGATGACTAACCGCAAGTTCATCCGGCGCTTCACCTACCTCGAGGAACACAGCATACGTATCGGCAAGCCTCTCACCGAGATGACCCTCGACGAGATGGAAGCAATCTGGAACGAAGCAAAACGACAAGAACAAGAATAGAAATGGAAATAAGTAGTAAGTATTCCCCCTCTGAAGTCGAGGGCAAATGGTACCAGTACTGGTTAGACAACAAACTATTCAGCTCGAAGCCCGATGGCCGCGAGCCGTACACCGTGGTCATTCCGCCGCCCAACGTGACGGGTGTGCTCCACATGGGACACGTCCTGAACGAGACCATTCAGGACATCCTCGTCCGCCACGCACGCATGGAGGGCAAGAACGCATGCTGGGTGCCCGGCACCGACCACGCCAGCATCGCCACTGAGGCCAAGGTCGTCAACCGTCTGGCCGAGCAGGGCATCAAGAAGACCGACCTCACGCGCGAGGAATTCCTCAAGCACGCATGGGCTTGGACCGAGGAGCACGGAGGCATCATCCTCAAGCAGCTGCGCAAGCTCGGCTGCTCCTGCGACTGGGACCGCACGGCTTTCACCATGGACGAAGTGCGAAGCCAGGGCGTCATCAAGGTGTTCGTTGACCTCTACCGCAAAGGCCTCATCTACCGCGGCGTGCGCATGGTCAACTGGGACCCCAAGGCCCTCACCGCCATCTCCGACGAGGAAGTCATCTACAAGGAAGAGCACACCAAGCTCTACTACATGAAATACTACCTGGCCGATACCGTTCCCGCCTATTCCATCGCCGGTGAAGGCAACGTGGTCCACAAGGACGCCCGCGGCTACTACGCCGTCGTAGCGACGACCCGCCCCGAGACCATCATGGGCGACGTGGCCATGTGCATCAACCCCAACGACCCGAAGAACCAGTGGCTGAAAGGCCGCAAGGTCATCGTGCCTGTCGTAGGGCGCGTCATCCCCGTCATCGAGGACGAGTACGTAGACATTGAGTTTGGTACAGGATGCCTCAAGGTAACTCCCGCCCACGACGTCAACGACTACATGCTCGGCGAGAAATACAACCTCGAAGCCATCGACATCTTCAACGACGACGCCACCCTCAGCGACCGCATAGCCACCGCTCAGCAGGCCGCCCTCGCCTCCACGACCGTTCCCGATGATTTCGTCATCGGGCTCGAGAAATACGTAGGCATGGAGCGCTTCGCCTGCCGCAAGCAGATTGCCGAGGACATGACCGCCGCCGGCCTCATGGAGAAGATCGAGGACTACGACAACAAGATAGGCTGTTCGGAGCGCACCAGCGTGCCCATCGAGCCAAAGCTCTCCATGCAGTGGTTCCTGAAGATGCAGCACATGGCCGACATCGCCCTCGACCCCGTGATGAACGACGACATCCAGTTCTACCCCGCCAAGTACAAGAATACCTACCGCCATTGGCTCGAGAACATCAAGGACTGGTGCATCAGCCGCCAGCTCTGGTGGGGACACCGCATCCCGGCATGGTATCTGCCCGCAGGCGGCTTCGTCGTGGCAGAGAACGAGCAGGAAGCCCTGCAGCTCGCACGTGAGAAGAGCGGCAACGCAGACCTGCAGCTCGCCTACCTCCGTCAGGACGAGGATGCCCTCGACACCTGGTTCTCATCATGGCTCTGGCCCATCAGCCTCTTCGACGGCATACGCAATCCCGGCAACGAGGAGATCAGCTACTACTATCCCACGGCCGACCTCGTGACAGGCCCCGACATCATCTTCTTCTGGGTAGCCCGCATGATTATGGCCGGCTACGAGTACGAGCATAAGATGCCGTTCCGCCACGTCTATTTCACAGGCATCGTGCGCGACAAACTCGGACGCAAGATGTCGAAGTCGCTCGGCAACAGCCCCGACCCGCTCGACCTCATCGAACGCTTTGGTGCCGACGGCGTGCGTATGGGCATGATGCTCAGCGCTCCTGCCGGCAACGACATCCTCTTCGACGAGAGTCTCTGCGAGCAGGGCCGTAACTTCAACAACAAGATATGGAACGCCTTCCGCCTCGTGAAGGGATGGGAAGTAACTGACAGCGAGCAGCCGGAGGCCGCCAAACTGGCTACCAACTGGTTTGCCGCCAAGCTGCGTCTGACCGCAGAGGAGCTGGCTGATGACTTCTCGAAGTATCGCCTCTCCGAAGCCCTCATGACCGTCTACAAGCTCTTCTGGGACGAGTTCTCCAGCTGGTATCTCGAGATGGTGAAGCCCGCATACGTCGACGGCAAGCCACAGCCCGTGGACCGCGCCACCTACGACGCTACGCTCCAGTTCTTCGAGGTCCTGCTGAAGATGCTGCATCCCTTCATGCCCTTCATCACTGAGGAGCTCTGGCAGGCTCTCTACGAGCGTCAGCCGGGCGAGAGCATCATGCGTTCCGAGCTGCATATCACCTCTTCCACCGAATACGACCGCCAGCTCTGTGCCTCAGTGGACGAGCTGAAGGAGATTGTCACCGGCGTGCGCGCCATCCGCAGTCAGAAGAACATCGCTCCCAAGGAGAAACTGGCGCTCGAAGTCGTGGATGCCGCAGACCTGCGCCCGCTGCCACAAAGTGGAGTGGAAGCACTCATAAAGATGGCCAACCTCGCGACCGTCAATGTCGTGGCAGAGAAGTCGAAGGGCAGCGCCAGCTTCCTCATCGGCACCAACGAATATGCTGTTCCTCTCGGCGACCTCATCGACCTCGATGCTGAGCGCAAGAAACTCGAAGCCGAGCTCGAGCGCATAGAAGGCTTCCTTGTCAGCGTGGAGAAGAAACTCTCCAACGAACGTTTCGTGCAGAACGCCCCTGCCGCCGTCGTCGAGATGGAGCGCAAGAAGAAAGCCGACGCCGAGCAGAAGATAGCATCGCTGCGCGACACATTATCAAACCTCTAAGCACACAAGACACGATGCAGATAATTCGTCACCTGCTTACAATCCTTATGGTGACGGTTAGCACGACAATTGTTGCACAAGACTTTATAACCGTCACCGGAACCGTCACAGACCGACAGACCCGCCAACCACTGCCATACGCAAGTGTGGTGGCGGGGACCGTCGGCACGGTGACCAACGAGCAGGGGCGCTTCACGCTCAAAGTGAACCCTGCCACCAAGGAGCTGACCATCTCGCTCATCGGCTATCGCAGCAGCAACGTCAGCATCAAGGGCGACGGACAGACGCTGGCTGTAGGCCTTCAGCCACAGGACGTCACGCTGAATGAGGTCGTCGTGAACAACCTCTCAGCAGAGAATCTTGTCTATGAGGCTCTACGCAAGATTAGCCTCAACTACAGCAATACGCCCACATCATACAAAGGCTTTTACCGCGAAGTCATACAGAAGCGACGTCAGTACCTCAGTATCAGCGAGGCCGTCGTAGAGATGTACAAGACGCCCTACGACAACAATATCATGTTCGACGCCGTGTCCATCATGCGCGGACGGCGCATGATGAACATGAAGTCGAGCGACACCATCGCAGTAAAAGTCATGGGAGGCCCCACACTGCCTATCTATGCCGATGTGGTCAAGAACCAAGAGTTACACTTCTACCCCAACGACCTGTCAAGCTTCGCCTACGCCTACCTCGGCGACGAGCAGCTCGACGACAGGCCACACTATGTCGTGCGTATGTCGCCCGTGAAGACACAGCCATACGCCTTGTTTTATGCTACGCTCTATATAGACCAACGGACGCTGGCCTTCACCCGTGCGGACCTGCATCTCGACATGAGCAACAGGCACAAGGCCGCATCCACGATGTTGCTCCACCGCCCGCAGGGCCTGCAGTTCACGCCAATAGAACTGACCTTCAACATCTTCTATCGCACCGAGGGCGGCGTCACCTACCTGAACTACATACGCAACGAGATGCGCTTCAAGTGCGACTGGCGGCGCCGACTCTTCGCCTCGCCCTTCACTGTCGTAAGCGAGTTCGTAGTGACAGACATCATGCCAGAGCCGAAGACCATACGCGGGCGCGACAGTTTCCGCCGGCACGACAGCCTCTACGACAACGTAGAATTCTTCTCCGAGCCCGACTTCTGGGGGCCCGACAACATCATCGAACCTTCAGAACCTCTCAACCGAGCCATTGAGCGTCTTCGCCGGTCGGTTGAGAAGGTTCCGGATTATTAGTATCAGTAAGCTCAGCGCTTAATCAGTATCTTCCTGCCTGCCACCACGTAGATGCCGTTCTGCAGCTGAGGCAGTGTCAGCACGCCATTGCGGGCTTCGGCAGTGCCTACCGTACGTCCGGCCTGGTCGTAGACGCGTTGCGGTCCGTCGGTCATGTCAGGGATGAGAGCCTGCATACCCGTGCCGTCCTCGTGAATCTTGCCGTAGAAGTTCAGTTGGTAGATACGGGCAACATTGTCGCCCGTCTGCGTCGGCTTATCCAGGAGCAGGCGGAAGCGATTTGACGTCACGGTCTCTATCTCCCTGACGAAGTGATTCTCCTTGTTGTTGGTGACTTTGTCACATTCCACATACGAGCCCGATTCAGCATCGTAGTACATCAGCGTCATGTTCGAAGCTATGTAGTCCACATTCTCTATGCCGCCGAGCAGCACCTCCCACTTCGTCACGTCGACAGGCTTGCTGAACGTGTACTGAATCCATTTGCTGCTGCCCGACGTGTCGCACCACTTCGTGTATGAGTTGCCGTCGGCGGCGTTGCTTGCCACCTCGTTTGTGTTGGCAGCCCCCGATGCCGCGCAAGTGTTCGGGATGAGCCATTCGCCCTTGGGCACCGCCAAAATGGGTATATCCTGCGCAGTGGGGAATATGAAGTCTGACGAGAGCAGCGGTGTCAGCGGGTAAGCCGGTCCGTCCTCCAGCGTTATTGCAGCTATGATGGTGTTGGTCTGTACAGGCAGCATCAGTGTCTTGCTGCCACGCGGTATGCGCAGTCTGTAATGATAGATGTACATATAGTCATACGCCACATCCTTCGACGTTGCTCTCTCGTGGCTGTGCGTTGCCGTGAAGGCCACCTGATCCGGACGATAGGCCGGCGTGGAGAACGACCCGCCGCCGTCGGCAACATTACCCTTGAAGTAAGCCACGCTCTGCGTCTGCTTCGTACCATCGATGTCAACGTCCAGCTCCGTGCCGCTGCTTGAAAGGCTGAAAGCCAGGAGGTGGAGCGTAAGGCTGTCGTTGACGGCGTCGCTCATGGCAGGCAGTTCAATCGTCTGACCGCTGCAGCGCATCATATTTCTCTTGCCGTTGGTGCTCGGGCCTATGTTGAAGGTGATGCCATCGTGGGTTAACGTGCTCTCGAGCAGCTCACCGGGGTAGAGACTCTTGAGCGTTGTCAGGCCGTCGTCACGCTTGGCATCGAGGCTTATAAGATCTATGTTGTAATTGATATCCACGGGAACGGTCTCAACCTTTGCCGCTTTCTCCGCAGGCTTCAGCTGCAGGGCGAAGGTCTTGATGCCGAAGGCACCGATGTCGAAGGTCATGGTGGCGCCTTCGAAGGTAGCGCTGCCTATCTGTTCCTCTATGCCGTTCACCTCGTCAGCCGTCAGCAGCTCGGCGGGGAAGGTCACGCTGACGCCCTTCTGCGGTTCTCCCGTAAGCTCGTGGAAACGTATGATGTAGAGGTTGCTGTCCTCGGCACGCTTCAGGGCGCGCACGGCAACCTTGTCGCTGCTGACCTGTGCGAAGCTGAACTGCGAGCCGAGGGTGCCCTCGTGAGGCGTAGTCACGAAAGCCATCAAGGGCTGGTTCAGGCAGTCGCTCTGCCACTGCGTCTGTTCGCCTACCTTGCCGGCGTGGCTGAACAGCGAGAAGCAGAACTTGTTGAGGCCCAGGTCCTGCTCGCCCTGATAGACATATCTCGTCGTCACCTCGGGCGAATAGACGAGGCTCAGGCGCATACGCCGCGACGTAGGTTTATCCCAGCCGTACTTGCTGTCGTTGAGGATCGAGAGGCCATACTCGCCACTCGTCGTCGACTGGTCAGCCCACTGATGTCCGCAGTATTCATAGTACTGTTCCGTGCTCAGTCCGCGCGTCACGAAACCTAAGGAGTTGTCGTAGGTGGAGTTGTTGTTGGTATGGTTGATGTTGGCTTCGAGCTTAAGCAGGTAGCCGCGGCTCTGCCAGTCGACCTCGTTCACCACGTCAACGCGCTCGTCGGAGCCTGTGCTGGTGAGCCTCACATACTGAACGAAGGTCGACCCTAAGCGGGTGCGCTCTATGCGGAAAGACTTGCGCAGCGGGCCGTCCTCGGCGATGGTGATGGAGAGCGTCCTCTCGGAGTTGTTAACGTAGGTCGGTGTGTTCTTCGTGGCGTCGTAGGGAATCTCCCACGAGGGCCAGAAGTCAGAGTGGCACTTCATCAGCGCCAGCTTCAAGCCGGCGCTGAGCATCTCCTTGTCGAGGGTCTTGTCGTAGAGGCTTCTGATGTCGCCCGTAGAAGTGTCGATGCCCACGCGGTATTTGCGGTTCTCTAAGAAGTTGTCTTTGATGGAGAAGCCTTCGGGGTTCAGCGTGCAGGGCACGTTCTTCTGCAGGTCGAAGGTAGCATATCCCATCGACGGCACGCGTGCGGCGAAGATGAAATACTGGCGTCCGTCGGCATAGCGTGTCAGCTGTGCAGGCACCTCGTTGCCGGCGGCGTCGGTAACGCGCACGGCCGTCCAGGGCTCTGCCGAAGCCACGTCGGCTTCTACGATGTCCTCACGTTCTATCGAGAGAGGGTTGTAGACCACTACGGGCTGATGTCCTACGCGCGTGTCCAAGCGTTCGGCCACGCCAGCCACTGAGTTGTTCACGGTGCCCATGAAATCTTTCAGCGACATCACCTCGTCGTTGCGGCTGTAGCCGTAGGCACGTGGGAGGCAGGTGCCGGGCATGTCGTCGTGGAACTGATGCCAGATGACGCGATGCCAGGCGGCGGTGAGTGCCTCGTAGGGATAGGTCTGTGCGCCGAGCCAGTCGGCAGCCACGGCACTGCGCTCGGCAGCGTCGCCCGTCAGCTCGTTGCGCCGGTTCCAGTATTTCATCATCGTCTGGCTGGTGTAGCAGCCCACGCCGTGGGTTCTCATGGGCAGTTCGTGGTCCACCACCTTATATTGACCGTGGTCGTTCTCAGCCATATACTCGAAGCACTCCGTGGGCGACACCAGCTCCACCTTCACGGGGCCGTTGCTGGTGACGCTCTTTTCCAACCACGACACGCACTCCTCGTTGAGCGCACCGCCGCGGTCGCCAAGCCCCGTATAGCGGAAGTTGGCTCTCAGTCCGAGCGTTTTCTCGTAGTTGTCGATGGTGGAGAGCATCGAAGCGCTGTAGGCCAGGTTCTCCCTGAACTCATCGCCATATCCGCCGGGCTTCAGTATGCAGTAGATCTCGCTGCCGTC
>CAJOLI010000091.1 GCA_905235285.1 uncultured Bacteroidaceae bacterium | reverse complement strand
ATTATTATTGGAACGGGGAATTTACAGGAATCTCATTTATCATTATTTCATTAATAAACCGAGCCTTTCTAAAAAGAGGACCGATAAAGATTAACAGAGCATGTATCTGCCTCTTTACATTTGTCAAGAAAAAACATTGTTTTCTGGCTTTTCTTTGGCTAAAAAACTATTATTCCTTATCTTTGCACCCGAAATCAGAAACGCAAGCACACACTATGTCAACAAAAAGAAGTATCGTAGGGGCTAAGATCCGCAGCCTCAGAGAGGCCAAGAGCCTGACAATTGAAGATATCGCCGAACGTAGCGGTCTGGCCGTGGAGCAGGTGGAATCCATCGAGACCAACGAGTACCTGCCGTCACTCGGGCCACTCATCAAGGTAGCACGCGCCCTCGGCGTACGCCTCGGCACGTTCCTCGACGACAGCGACGAGCTCGGGCCAGTGGTATGCAGGAGCCGGCAACAGGAGGCCAACAGCAGTATCAGTTTCTCCAATGACTCCACCGAGGCTCGTCAGAACATGATCTACCACTCGCTGGCTCGCCAGAAAGCAGGTCGACACATGGAGCCGTTCGTCATCGATGTCAAAGCCGATGAGGCCCAGGACTTCAAGCTCTCGGCACACGAAGGCGAGGAATTTATCTACGTCCTCGAGGGGTCGATAGAGATTGCCTATGGCAAGACGGTCTATACGCTCAACCAAGGCGACAGCATCTTCTACGACAGCATCGTGAAGCACCACGTACACGGCGCACCGGGCAAGGCAGCCAAGATTCTCGCCGTAGTATATATACCAATCTGACGACCTACGACACAAAATACGAGAAGTAATATCCACGAACTGAAATCTTTTATTCCACATACTGGGATGAAATCAGCTTTCCACAAATGTGGATAAACAATTCTCAGAATGAGTGAACAAGCTTTTTCTCATCATTAGTGACAGAACACATTGGATAACACGAAACGGAAATATCCCGCTGAGACGGGAGGCGAGGGCTATACGCTTTTCGAGCGGACCCTCGGAGGATGGCTCGAGCACTGGGCCACGTTGACACCTGACAAGGAGTATATTGTCTACAGCGACCGCGACCTGCGTTTCACGTGGGCGCAGTTCAACGAACGCGTCGACAACCTCGCCAAGGGGCTGCTGGCCATTGGCGTCAAGCGCGGCTCTAACGTCGGCATCTGGGCCACGAACGTGCCCGACTGGCTCACCTTCCTTTACGCCACGGCAAAAATCGGAGCCGTGCTCGTGACAGTGAACACCAACTACAAGCAAAGCGAACTTGAATATCTCTGTAAAGACTCAGATATGCATACGCTCTGCATCACCGATGGGACGTGGGAGGCCGACTACATTGACATGACATATAAGATGCTGCCGGAACTCAGGACCGCCGAGCGAGGCCACCTCAACAGCCAACGTTTCCCGTACCTGAAGAACGTCGTCTACATAGGCATGGAGAAGCATCGCGGCATGTTCAATACGGCCGAATTGCTACTGCTCGGGCAGAACATCGACGACGACGAGCTGACAGCAGCCAAGAAGTCTGTCACCTGCCACGACGTAGTGAACATGCAATATACCTCCGGCACTACGGGCTTCCCCAAGGGTGTGATGCTCACGCACTACAACATCAGCAACGACGGATACTTTACGGGAGAAAACATGGGTTTCACGCAGGACGACAAGCTCTGCGTCTGTGTGCCACTCTTCCACTGCTTCGGCGTCGTGCTGGCTACGATGAACTGCCTCACACACGGATGCACACAGGTGATGGTGGAGAAATTCGACCCGCTCGTCGTGCTGGCATCTATTCACAAGGAACGTTGCACGGCTGTCTATGGCGTGCCAACAATGTTCATTGCGGAGCTCAACCACCCTATGTTCTCGATGTTCGACATGAGTTCTCTGCGCACAGGCATTATGGCTGGCTCGCTCTGCCCGGTAGAACTGATGAAGCAGGTCTCAGAAAAAATGTTCATGACGATAACATCCGTCTACGGCCTCACCGAGAGCTCGCCCGGCATGACACAGACGTGCCTCAACGACACCTTCGAGCAACGCTGCACCACCGTAGGTCGCGACTTCCCCTTCGTGGAGGTCAAGGTTCTGGATCCCGAGACGGGTGAGGAATGTCCTCCGGGAGTGCAGGGCGAGATGTGTTGCCGAGGTTTCAACGTCATGAAGGGCTACTACAAAAACCCGGAAGCCACGGCCGAAGTCATCGATGCCAACGGCTTCCTGCACTCTGGCGACCTCGGCATCAAGGACGAGCAGGGATTCTACCGCATCACCGGCCGCATTAAGGACATGATTATTCGAGGTGGAGAGAACGTCTACCCTCGTGAGATAGAGGAATTCCTCTACCACATGCCCGGAATCAAGGACGTGCAGGTCGCCGCAGTGCCCTCGAAGAAATATGGCGAGGAGGTGGGCGCGTTCATCATCCTCTACGAAGATGTAAAGATGACGCCCGAAGACGTCCGCGAGTTCTGCCGAGGCAAGATTGCCCGCTACAAAATTCCCAAATACGTCTTCTTCGTCAACGAGTTCCCGCTCACTGGTTCGGGCAAGATTCAGAAGTTCAAGCTCAAGGAGCTCAGTCTGGAACTCTGCAAGCAACAAGGAATAGAAGTAATATAATTTTATTTTTTTAGCATTTTTCTTGTCTGTTAAACAATTATTTACTATCTTTGCGGCGAGTTTTAACAAACGTAAAGATAAATGACGCGCCATCTATATCTCTTTCTGCTGCTGATACTACTCTGCGCCGTAGGCGTTTGGAGCTGGTTGGCGCGCCCGTGGGAGGGCTGGATGCTGGAGGACGATGGTGACTCGAAAGCACAGCGAGGCTTTGTCATTGACCGCTACGACCGTATCCTCGACGAATACGTGTCGCTCGGCAGCTACACGGCACTGCACCGCATGAACACCGACTACACGGCACAGACCACCATGCTCATCGAGGATGTTCTGCAACTGGGCAGCGCCATGGAACCTGATGCAGAAAAACGCATGCGCTACCTCTTTCTGGATTCAACGATGCAGGAGTTGCTCGACTCGGTACACGCGCAGTACAACGACATCAGAGACTTGGAAGCCGACTTCGAACGAGCCTTCAAAGAGCAGGAAAGGAAAGACCCTATGTTCAGGCGGCCGCACGTCTACACCCAAATAGGGCGCCTCGGACGCAACATCGTCGTCAATGACACGCTCATAGGCATCAGCCTGGATATGTACCTGGGGACCGACAGTCCTTTCTACGACGGACGATTCTCCGACGAGCAGCGCCAACACATGACCCGCTCAGACATCGTAAACGACGCCATTAAAGCATACACAGGACGGCAACAGACCCCATAACAACAAGCCATGACCCCTACGGCCCTTTATCTAATCCCCGTTGAATTAGGCGAGACACCCCACGAGCGCATCCTGCCGCCTATTAACAGCGACATCATCCGCGACATTCGCTACTTCATAGTTGAAGACGTGCGGTCGGCACGACGTTTTCTCAAGCGCGTTGACAAAGACATTAACATCAATGAGCTAACCTTTTACCCTATGGGCAAGCATGCCGATGCAGCGCTGTTCGAGAAGTACCTGAAGCCGCTCGAGACAGGCCATAGCGTAGGAGTCATCTCGGAGGCCGGCTGCCCTGCCGTGGCAGACCCCGGTGCCGACGTAGTGGCCATAGCCCAGAAGAAAGGCCTCCGCGTCGTGCCGCTCGTAGGACCCTCATCGATGATTATGGCCGTCATGGCATCCGGCCTCAACGGACAAAGCTTTGCCTTCAACGGCTACCTGCCTATCGATGCAGCCGAGCGCTCGAGACGCATCAAACAACTAGAAGAACGCGCCCTGCACGAACAGCAGACACAACTCTTCATAGAAACGCCCTACCGCAACATCAAGTTATTTCAGACGCTCTGCCAGGCACTGCGGCCCCAGACACGACTTTGTATAGCAGCCGGCATCACTACCGACAACGAATGGATCCGGACATTGTCCGTTGCTGACTGGAAACGCACTGCCCTACCCGACCTATCCAAGACGCCTGCGATTTTCCTTTTCGGGAGATGAATGTCATGCGCCACATACACAAAGACGACAGCCTACCCGGTCCCTATACTGACGAAGTTTTCTCACAAAAGCCGTAACCGCTCCTTTTTTATCCATGGCCCTTCACAAGCCACATATTTGAACATTAAAAGGCAAAATAACCTCTTTTCCTTTGCAATACCGAAAAAATCATATACTTTTGCGGCCGAAAAAGATTTATAATCAGAATAAGAATGAAACAAGCAGTAATCACTATAGCAAGCCTGCTATTCTGCATGAGCGCATCTGCTAAGATGCAGAGCGAAAACGAAAGCACTAAAAGCCCTGTTATCAAGATTCTTAATGCGATGTCCACCGGCGAAGATTCCATTGGCGAGGACTCAATAGTCGTACCGACGATACCGGTGCAGACGACCAACGTCAGGGTGGAAGAAAAGACCCGGGAGACTGCCATCGAGCCCATGGCGGAAAGTGGGAAAGAGAACACCTTCACTATTGACGCACAAGTGAGGGTACGTGGCGAGTACAACCACGGAGCAATCACACCGCGCGAGGTGAACGACGACGCTGCCATATTCTTTAATGAACGCGCGCGAATAGAATTCGGCTACGAACGCCGCAACCTGCAGCTGCGCGCATCTGTGCAACACACCGGCATCTGGGGACAGGACGCCATAAACGAGCGCAACGGACGTGTGGCCATGAATGAAGCGTGGGGCAAGGCCTACACCAACAACGGGCTCTTCATGAAAGTAGGACGACAGGTGCTTTCGTACGATGACGAGCGCATCTTAGGAGCCTCCGACTGGAATGTGGCCGGCAACAGCCATGATGCACTGCAGCTGGGATACGAAAGCGCCGAACATCAGGCACACCTCTTCGGTTCGCTCAACCAGACGACTGAAAACGACCGCGTCGGCAACTACATCGGGCCGATGCCCTACAAGAACCTCGCCGGCGCGTGGTACCATTATCAGGCCGCCAACCAGCCCGTAGGCGTCTCCGTGCTCGGGCTGAACATTGGCATCGAGCGCACCCGCCTCGGCGAAGCCACCGGCGATGTCAAATACATGCAACTGGTCGGCACACACGTGACCTACCGTCCCGGCGACTTCGATATCGCCGCCTCGTTCTACTACCAGCGCGGCACGGAAGCTCGCACACGCAAAGACATCAATGCATACATGGCCAGCGGAAGAGTCGGCTACAACGGAGACATCGTTGGCGGATTGCTCTCCTACGACTACCTCAGCGGCAACAACGGGCGCAACACCAACCAGCACGCCTTCATGCCGCTCTATGGAACAGTGCACAAGTTCAATGGTTCCATGGACTACTTCGGCTCGTCGCTCGAATGTGGACTGCAGGACGCTCAGGCCGGCGTCTTCGTGAACATAGGCAGCAAGCGTCCGGAAATAGGACGCCCCGTAACGATTGCCGGCAACTACCACTATTTCATGTCGGCCGAGAAATTCGGCGACTACAGCTGGGAACTGGGTCACGAAGCTGACTTCACCGTCACGGCACGCCTCATGCGCGACGTTACCATCACCGCCGGATATTCCTTTATGCTGGGCACCGAGACACTGACACTCTTCAAAGGCGGCAACCACGATATCTGGCAGGACTGGGGATTCCTCACCATCAGCTTGAACCCACGCATACTTACTCTGAAATGGTAGACAACGGCCAGAGACCAACCGTCTGGGACTGGCGGCAGAGCGCTCTCATCTGTGCCTCGCTGATGATCATAGGCTTCGGACTGCAATGGGCTGTAGGCTCTGTAGTATGGACGGTCTTGGCATGGCCAGTCAACATCATAACCCTCGTGGCGCTGCTCTTAGGGCTGCTGATTATGCACGCCCTGCGCAACAAGGTACACCTCTTCCGCTATCTGTCAACACTGCCGGCTGCTATCCCCTCGATAGCTACCACACTCATCCTGACGATGGCGATGGGACTCATACGCCAGGACACCAACGGACATTGGCTGCATCACATGCTCACCTCATGGGCATTCGTATTGGCTTACGCTTACATGACCGTCATCATCGGTCTCACGACACTACGGCGACTGTCGAAAATAGCGACGTCACTGCGCAAACCCAAACGCACATTCAGCCTAAGCGACCTCGCATTCATCTTCAACCACGCCGGCTTGTTCGTAGCGCTGACATGCGGCACGCTCGGCAACCCTGACATACAGAGCCTGAAGATGATTGCTAACATCGGAGCAATAGAATGGCGAGGCGCTGACGACAACGGCATGCTCCACAATCTGCCCATAGCCATTGAACTGCAGCGCTTCATCATGGAGACCTACGATGATGGCTCGCCCCGCCGTTTCGCGTCAGATATACACGTCCTCACGAAACATGGCAAAGAGCTGCAGGCCACAGTCGATGTCAACCATCCCTTAGAAATAGACGGCTGGAAAATCTATCAGTACGGCTACGACACACAGGCAGGCGTACAGAGCAGAATCAGCATTTTTGAGTTCGTGCGCGACCCCTGGCTCCCTTACGTCTACGTAGGCATCCTCATGATGCTGGCGGGGGCTTTATTCATGCTCTTCGGCAGCGGCAGAAAGGAGGTTAAGGCATCATGAGCTGGGAGTACTTTTCCATATTTGCTGTCATAGCAATAGCACATTGGACTGTCGGGGCTCTGGCGGCCTGGAAAGGCAAGAAAGCCATAGCCACAGGCTCTACAGCCATAGGCCTGGCTGTATTTCTGGCTTTCATCATCGCTATCTGGGTGACGCTCGAGCGACCGCCCTTGCGCACGATGGGCGAAACGCGCCTCTGGTACTCTTTCTTCTTGCCTTTAGCGGGACTTCTCGTCTATGCGCGCAAGGGCTACAAATGGATGTTGTCATTCACGACGGTAATGGCGACGGTGTTCGTCTGCGTCAACATCTTTAAGCCGGAAATTCATTCCAAAGCACTAATGCCCGCCCTGCAGAGCCCTTGGTTCGCGCCACACGTCATCGTGTATATGATGGCCTACGCCATACTCGGAGCAGCAACACTGATAGCTGTCTATTACCTCTACAAGGACCGACGCCAGACGGACGCGCAGCTCTTAGGCGATGCCGGCACCGAGCTCGACGGTATCGTGCGTGCAGGTCTGGCTTTCCTCACTTTTGGGATGCTCTTCGGTGCCCTTTGGGCTAAGGAAGCCTGGGGGCACTACTGGTCATGGGATCCAAAGGAGACGTGGGCTGCCGTGACGTGGCTGGGATATCTCATCTATATCCATTATCGCCACTTGCCAAGCTACAACAGACGAGTAGCTCTGTGGCTGCTCCTGGCCGCCTTCGTCCTGCTGCAGATGTGCTGGTGGGGAATCAATTATCTGCCCAGCGCCCAAGGTATCAGCGCCCACACTTACGACTGAGGCCAACCTCTCCTTTTGCACCTTAAGCACTTCATGCGTGTGTTTCTCAAGCAGTCTGAGAACGGGATGCTCATAGTGCCGTAGTTGTGTTCAAAGGCTTCATATTTATATGGTTAGTTCCTGATTTCGTCCTCGTTCCAGTTCTTTTCGATACAAAGGCAGATAGAAAAAGTAGTAAAATGGTAGTTTCTGCAATAAAATTTATATCTTTGCAGTCAGATAATCTGATTTAATGCCTCCTCGTAATGAAAAGATTCGTCTTCCTCTTGCTGATAACCATCGTGTTTACAGCCTCTCATGCTCAGCCGTCAGAAGCAAACTACGACGAGTCACGCGTGCCGCATTACACGCTGCCCGACCTTCTCACTTGTCAGGACGGCACGGTCGTCACCTCGGTTCGCGAGTGGGAGCGCCACCGTCGTCCCGAACTCCTGCGCCAGCTGGCCGATGGCGAGTACGGACGAACGCCCAAGGGGCGGGTCCGGGTCAGTTATGACATCGTCGGCCAGAATGCTCAGGCGTTAAACGGGCTGGCCACACAGCAGCAGGTTCTATTCACCTTCACTGGTCAGGGACGACAGGTCAAGGCCCTCGCCCTCGTCTACATCCCCAACCAGCGCAGTGGCCGCGTGCCAGTGTTCATAGGTTATAATTTTCCCGGTAACCACGCCATCACCGATGATCCCGAGGTCCGCTTCTCGCCCTTTTTCGAGCGTCTTCCAGACAAGGATAGCGCTCTTGAGCGAACACGTGGCATGTCACGTTGGCCCCTCAGCATGATCCTTGAGCGCGGTTACGCTGTCGTAACGATGTGCTACAATGATATCTACCCCGACAATGCCGACGGAGCTCCTCAGAGCATCCTCTCGCTCTTCCCAGCGAACACCGATGGCGAAGCCCGTTGGCAAGCGCTCGGCGCATGGGCATGGGGTAGCAGCCGCATCGCCGACTGGGTCTGCCGTCAGTCGTGGGCCGATGCCCACAAGCTCATCCTCATAGGTCATTCGCGTCAAGGCAAGGCCGCACTCTGGGCGGGTGCTCAGGACACGCGCTTCGAGGTCGTCATCTCCAACGAATCAGGTTGCGGCGGCGCAGCCCTCTCCAAGCGAGAGTTCGGCGAGCGCGTGGGACGCATCACCTCTTCGTTCCCCCATTGGTTCTGCCCCGCTTTTTCACAATATGCCGGCCGCGAGCAGCAACTGCCTTTCGACCAGCATCAGCTGCTCGCCCTCATCGCGCCGCGTCATCTCTATGTGGCCAGCGCCGAAGGCGACCAGTGGTCCGACCCGCGAGGCGAATACCTCGGTGCCTACCATGCCTCGCCAGCATATGCCCTCTATGGCCTGCGCGGACTGACATCGTCCGACATGCCGGCCCTCCATCAGCCCATCCACAACCACGTCGCCTATCACATCCGCGCTGGCCGTCACGACGTCACCGACTACGACTGGCAGCGCTACCTCGACTACTGCGACCACGCCTTCGGCATAGGACTCTCCCCCCGCCCTCACTTGTAGGGAGGGCGGGGGGAGAGTCCTCGTCAACTTATATATTTCATATTTCATATTTTATCTCCATGTCAACTCCTATTATCATACTCCTCCTGCTGCTCGCCTTCGCCATTGGCGCACTTATCGTATGGCTCGTAATGCGCGGCAAGCTGAACGTCGCACGTACCATTCTCGATGAGCGTACGGCCGAAGGCGTTCTGTATCAGCAGACCATCCGCGAGCGC
>CAJOLI010000090.1 GCA_905235285.1 uncultured Bacteroidaceae bacterium | reverse complement strand
AAAGACTATGGGAACATCTTTCAGTGCCACCGCTCGTTTGTGGTCAATGTGAACAACATCACCTCTGCCCGTGGCAACTCCAACGGCTATCAGCTGACGCTCGGCACGTGTCGCAACACCATCCCCGTTTCCCGCTCTTACGTGCCCCGGCTGAAAGCATACATCGCTTAGTCATCCGGCATTATTATTAGTCACTCGTCATCCGGCATAGTTTTCTGTCAGCCGTATTAGTTGTCGGTCACGGGAATTTGCAGGCAGCAGTTTCTTGCCGTATCTTTGCGCCAACATTTAAACATTGATCGGTATGAGCAAGACGAGAAAGAAGATTCTGACCGCTGTCGTGGCGGTGATTGCAGTGGGCCTCGGTGTTTTCCTTTATGGCGCCTGGAGCATGTTTGGCGATGAGTTGAAGGCCATCAAGTCGCTGACGATGGTGGAAGAGGATGTCTATAACTTCACCTTCAAGGGCGACTATGGCTTCAAGGGATTCTTGGAGCAGGGCGGGGCCAAGACCGATGCGGAGATGGCGCGCTATATCGCCCGCTTTCTGTCGCACGGCTACATGGACATACCCGAGGGTGAGCCGACGGAGACCACTGTCGGCTGTACCTCGCTACAGGGAAAGGGGCGCTTCGCCCGCAACTTCGACTTTGAACCGAAGGGACAGAACATCGTGCTCATCCGCACAGAGCCTGACGACGGCCACAAGTCCGTCTCCACCAGCACCTTCGCCTTCTTGGGCTTCGGCGAAGACTGGCATCCCATTACCGGCCTGGACGGCTTTGCCGCGCTCGCTACGGTGTATATCCCCCTTGACGGGATGAACGATAAGGGCGTGTGCGTGGCTGACCTGATAGAAATAGACGGCGACACGGTGGCCTTCGACACCCCCAAGCCCGACCTCACCATCGTCGGAGCCATCCGCTTAGTGCTCGACTATGCGGCATCGGTCAGCGAGGCCACCGCGCTACTTGCTAAGTACGACGTTCATCCATCCATCGGCAGTGCCCACCATCTGGCCATCGCCGACGAGAGCCGCTCGGTGGTCGTGGAATGGAAGGGCGGCGAGATGCACGTCACCGATACCGCCGTCGTGACCAACCACTGTATTTGGGAAACTCGCGAATGTGCTGATACCCAAGAGTCGCGTCAACGTCTGGCAAAACTGGCCGACAGACGACCACAATCACAAGCCGATGTCCTGTCTTCACTGCAGGAGGCCTCCTACAAGGACTGGACGCTCTGGTCAGTCATCTACGACCGCACCACCCTGTCTGGCCACTGGTTCTCCCGCTGCCGCTGGGAAAAGCCAATTACGGTTTCGATGTAAGTGTAAAACACAGAATCATTGCATCTGAACATTTCTTCCTTTACGTGGGTAACGGGAGGGAAGATTATTTGTTATACTTTTGTCAAATAAATATATAAATCATTAGGAAACATGAAAATCATTGCATTAGAAGAGCATACCGTTGATCGCGCCATCGGTGCGGCAACAGCTGAAGTGTGTAAGGATAACGTTCCATACTTAGACACGTTCTACCGCACCGATATGCCTGCTACACCCACTGCCGACCGTCTTTTCAAGATGGGCGAATACCGCCTTGCCGACATGGATCGCTGCGGCATTGACATGGAGGTCTTGTCTCTTGCTGGTAACGTTCAATGGGTGAAGGGCGATGAGGCTGTTACGCTCGCTCTGAACGCCAACAACTACCTTGCCTTGCTCGTCAAGGAGCACCCCTCGCGCTTCCGCTTCTTCGCTACCCTACCCTGGAGCAATCCGCAAGCTGCCGCCGACGAGATGCGCCGCGCCGCACGTGAACTCGGTGCTGTGGGCGTGCTCATCGCCGGTCGTCCGGAAATAGAAGCCACCTATCTCGACGATGCCAAGTACGAACCCGTTTGGCAGGCACTCACCGAACTCGACCTGCCTATCTACATCCACCCGGGTTTTCCCTGCCGTGCTGTTTCCGACGCTTACTACAAAGGTTTCAGCGACGAGGTGAGTATGTTGCTTTATACCTACGGCTTCGGCTGGCACTTGGAACAGGGCATTCAGGTAGTCCGCATGATACTCGCAGGCGTATTCGAGCGGTTCCCCAACCTGAAAATCATCAGCGGACACTGGGGCGAATTGATGCCTTATTACCTCTCGCGTTTCGACCAGGCATTGACAAAGGACTGCACCAAACTCCCCGAGGAGTTCTCCACCTACTACAAACGTAACGTGTGGGTGACGCCCAGTGGCATCTACGACTACGACAATATGGACTTCTGCATCCGCAAACTCGGCATCCAGCATTTGCTCTTCTCTGCCGACTATCCCTACATCCCGCAGGACGATGGCCGCCCGTTCCTCGAAAACGCGCCGCTCTCCGAGGCCGACAAGGAGAAGTTTGCCTACGGCAATGCTGCTAAGTTATTGCATCTATAGAATTCATAGCACCAGTTCGTCAACTATCTTAAGAAGACACTACTGAGGCGTTTTTCTATCTAAACGATATTCAACGAATGGGATAGGATGTGGGCGGTTCTGAGCCGTGTCTTGGAGCAGAGAAAGGGAGTAGTATAAGCTTCGTGATTTCCTTTTGAGTCATGTTTTGGCCGCAAATTTTCTTTAATAGACTAAAACGCCAATCCACCCGCGTGAATCGGCCGAACCACCTGCGTGAATTGGGGAATCCACCTGCGTGAATAGTGGAAACAACCTGCGTGAGTTGGGGAATTAACCTGCGTGGGTGGCCCTTGTCGTGTATGGCTGTCTTTTCATCGGAAAACAATATAGGCCTCGTCCTCTCGACGAAGCCTATATTGTACGCCCTCAGGGGCTCGAACCCTGGACCCATTGATTAAGAGTCAATTGCTCTACCAACTGAGCTAAGGACGCAAATGAATGACGTTTAAATGAATGACTTGTACGCCCTCAGGGGCTCGAACCCTGGACCCATTGATTAAGAGTCAATTGCTCTACCAACTGAGCTAAGGACGCAACGTACGGGGGTGTCTGCGCTGTGTTTCGCGTGCGGCCGTCTTCCGTTTGCGGGTGCAAAAGTAATGCTTTTCCGCGAACCGACCAAACTTTTTCGTGAGAAAAATGGTTTTAACGTATTATTTCCAGGTCGCGGAAGACGCGGGTGAGGGCTTCTACGGCCTCGTCAACCTGCTCTTTGGTGTGTGTTGCCATGAGGGCTACGCGCACGAGCGTGTCCTGCGGTGCACAGGCGGGGGGTATTACGGGGTTTATGAAGACGCCAGCGTCGAATGCCATCTTTGTCACCGCAAAGGTCTTGTCGACATCACGGACATAGAGCGGGATGATGGGGCTCTCGGTGTCGCCGATTTCGAATCCTGCTTCGCGGAAGCGCCTGAGGGCGTAGTTGGTGACGTCCCAGAGCTTGGCGATGCGCTCGGGCTCCTGCTGTATGATGTGTAGGGCCTCGCGTGCGGCTGCGGTTGCGGCGGGCGTACATGAAGCAGAGAATATATATGTACGGGTGTGATGTCGCAGGTAGTTGATGATGGAGCTGTCGGCGGCTATGAATCCCCCGATAGAGGCGAGGCTCTTCGAGAACGTGCCCATGATGAGGTCGACCTCGGCTGTCAGTCCGAAATGGTCGCAGACGCCGCGCCCCTGACGGCCGAAGACGCCGAGGCCGTGGGCCTCGTCGACCATGATGGCTGTTCCGGGGTATTTGTGTTTCAGGGCTACGATCTCGGGCAGTTTGCAGAGGTCGCCTTCCATCGAGAAGACGCCGTCGACGACGATGAGCTTGACGACGTCCTCGGGACAACGCTGCAACAGGGCTTCGAGCTCTGCCATGTCGTTGTGCTTGTACTTCAGACGCTGCGAGAAGCTGTTGCGCACGCCGTCGACGATGCTGGCGTGGTCGCGGTCGTCGCAGATGATGTAGTCGTGGCGGTCGGTGAGCACGCCCAGGACTCCGCTGTTGACGGTGAAGCCGGTGGCAAAGCACATGGCCTCGTCTTTGCCTACGAAATCCGACAGCTCACGCTCGAGCTGGACGTGGAGGTCGAGGGTGCCGTTGAGGAAACGCGAGCCGGCGCATCCGCTGCCATAGGTGCGCATGGCCTTGATGCCGGCTTCAATGACGCGGTCGTCGCCCGTCAGGCCCGTGTAGGCATTGCTGCCGAACATGAGCACGCGGTGGCCTTCCATGAGGACTTCGGTGCCCTGCTTGCCCTCTATCTCGCGGAAATACGGGTATATGCCCAGTGCTTTATAACGTTGTGGACGGTCGTACTTGGAGAGTCGTTCTTGTAGTAATCCCATATAAGAAAATATGTGTTTTCGTTCTGAAGTGGTATGTAAAACGGCGCAAAGTTAATAATATTTTTTTAGTTCTTGCATTTTATCTATTAAAATGTGCAATTTATTCGTCTTTTCTTTAACATTGAGCGTGAAGTTGCAACTTTTTACGTACATTTGCGCAGACTATAGCGTACATCCATCATGAGCAAGAAACGACTCCTCTTCCTGGTCAATCCGATTTCCGGCACGCGCGACAAAGGTCCGGTCATAAGTTCCATTCCGTCGTTTCTCGACAGCGACCGCTTCGAGTGGCAGATTGAGTGGACTGACCATCGGGCGCATGCAGCGGAGCTGGCAGCGCAGGCCGCCCGCAACGAGGTTGACGTGTGCGTGGCTATAGGTGGCGACGGCACCGTGAACGAGGTGGCGCGCTCGCTGTGCCACACCGACACGGCGCTGGCCATCATACCCATGGGCAGCGGCAACGGTCTGGCCCGGCACCTGGGTATCCCGCTGGACCCTGACGGCGCCTTGCGCGTGCTGGCGCGCTGCGATATTAAGCCGCTGGACTACGGGCTTATCAACGACATGCCTTTCTTCTGCACCTGCGGCATGGGCTTCGATGCGTTCATCAGCGAGAAGTTTGCCGGCAGCGGCAAGCGCGGCCTGCTCACCTACGTCGAGAATACGTTGAAGGGCAGCCTCGCATACGTGCCTGAGACCTACGAGCTCGTGGCTGACGGGCAGGCCATAGTGCATAAGGCGTTCCTCATTGCCTGCGGCAACGCCTCGCAGTACGGCAACAACTTCTATATCGCCCCGCAGGCGTCGATGAGCGACGGCCTGCTCGACGTCACGATCATTGAACCGATGAACATGATTGATGCTCCGCAGCTCGTGATGCAGATGCTCAACAAGACGCTCGACACGAATTCACACGTGCACACGTTCCAATGCAAATCGCTACACGTTCGCCGTGCGCAACCGGGCGTCATCCACTACGACGGCGAACCGGCCGAGGCGGGCGAGGACATTGACATCCGCCTTGTGCCAAAAGGGCTGCACGTTGTTGTCAACGAGGAGGCCGACAAGTCGCAGAGGCCTTTTGCACATGCCATTCAGGAGTTGTATGATCAGGTGACAAGCGACATTAAGTCGCAGCAGAAGAAGCTGCTTGCAATAAACAAGAACCTGCTCAATCGCATCCTGCAACGTGAGCGCCCTAACTAAAGTACCGACTAAAGTTCCGGGAGTATGACAAGAGTAGCTGAGTTCCTGCCTACTTCACGCCGCGAAATGGAAGCCCGCGGATGGTCGCAAGCCGATGTCATCATTCTCTCGGCAGACGCTTATGTCGACCATCCGTCGTTCGGCGCGGCCGTCATCGGGCGCACCCTCGAGGCCGAGGGCTTGCGCGTGGCCATCATTCCGCAGCCCGACTGGCACGGCGACTTGCGCGACTTCAGCCGTCTGGGGCGTCCCAGGCTGTGGTTCGCGGTAGCGCCCGGTTGCATGGACTCTATGGTAAATAAGTTCACGGCGGCACGCCGCATGCGCTCGGAAGATGCCTATTCACCTGACGGACGCCACGACCTCAGGCCCGAATATCCTACAATCGTCTATACGCGTGCCGTGCGAAGCCTCTATCCCGACGTCCCCGTAGTGCTCGGCGGCATCGAGGCCTCGCTGCGACGGCTGACCCACTACGACTACTGGCAAGACCGCCTACGCCCAAGCATATTACTCGACAGCGGGGCTGACGCCATCATCTACGGAATGGGAGAGCTGCCAACCCTGGAACTGGCGCGCCGTGCCCTTGAGGCAGTAGACAGCTACCATCCTGACCTTGCCTACGACGACGAGGGTGCTCCCATGCTTACGTCAAAGGTGTTGCGACAGGCCCTTGAAGGCAGCGACCACGATGGGTTTATCTCGTCACACGAAGTAATGCGCCAGACCGCCATGGCCTACGACAGCGAAAGCCTTATTCCCGGCGGAATAGGACCGGACGACGTGGTGCTGCATAGTTTCGAGGATTGCTTAAGCGAGCCTCGGCTTCATGCTGAAAACTTTCACCAGATAGAGACTCAGAGCAACAGCGACCATGCCCGACGACTGATCCAACAGGCATGCAATGCCTGGGTGGTCGTTAATCCTCCGTTCCCACCGATGACCACCAAGCAGCTCGACCACTCTTTTGACCTGCCATACACGCGTCTCCCCCACCCTCGATACGCAGGCAAGCGCATCCCTGCCTACGACATGATACGCTTCTCCGTATGTCTGCACCGAGGATGTTTCGGCGGCTGTGCGTTCTGCACGATCTCTGCTCATCAGGGCAAGCATATCATGAGCCGCTCGCGCGAAAGCATCCTGCGCGAGGTGGCTGCCATCGCGAAGCTGCCGGGATTCAAGGGCGTTCTCTCGGACCTCGGCGGACCCTCGGCTAATATGTATCGAATGGAAGGGCGTGACAAGGACCTCTGCAGCCGTTGCCACAGGCCGTCATGCATCTTCCCAAAGATTTGCAAGAACCTGCAGGGCGACCACAGGCCCCTGCTCGACATCTACCGAGCCGTAGATGACCTGCCGTACGTCAGACACAGCTTCATAGGCAGTGGCGTGCGCTACGACCTGCTCCTACACGATTGGCAAGACGACACGCTGAACCGCGCTGCAGAAGACTACACACATGAACTCATAGCTCATCACGTCAGCGGCCGACTAAAGGTGGCACCCGAACATACGTCGGACAGCGTACTGCATTTTATGCGAAAACCGTCGTTCGCGCTCTTCTACGACTTCAAAAGACGTTTCGACAAGATAAACCGCGACTGCGGCCTACGACAACAGATAATTCCTTATTTCATAAGCTCTCACCCTGGTTGCCACACACGCCAGATGGCGGAACTGGCTGTAGAGACCAAAGGCCTGGACTTCCGCCTCGAACAAGTGCAGGACTTCACTCCGACACCCATGACCACAGCGACCACGATGTGGGCTACCGGCTATGACCCCGACACGCTCGAGCCTGTTTTTGTAGCCCGGACGCCTGAGGAGAAAAGGCGACAACGCATGTTCTTCTTCTGGTATCTGCCCGAAGAGCGCCAGGGCATCGAAGCCGAGCTTCGTCATATAGGCCGGCCAGACCTTATCCCAAGACTTTTCGGAGCCGGATATAAACCTTCAACAAACAAAGCTGTAATAAAAAAGAAACAAAAATCAAGAACGACAAATAAACAACAACAATGAAACAAATCATTTCCTTCATGCTAACGGTCATTCTACTCGGTGGCTTCAGCACAACGGCCTTCGCACAGACGAAGGTCGATAAACGGTATGCTTACACGCTTAAGAAGCTCAGGCTCGACAAAGCCACTGAGGAAAAATTTGGCCCCGTCCTGAAAGCCTATCTTAAAGAGCGGAAAGCCGCAGGCGACATCTACGACGACGTCAAGGGCAAATACAAGGCAGCCGAGAAAGCCGGCACACTGACCGACGCTCAGGCCACACAACTCCTCGAAGCTAAGATTCAGAGCGAAGAGAAAGAGCTTGCCGTCCGGCGGAAGTACACCGAGGAGTTCAAGAAAGTGCTCAAACCCAAGAAAGTCTACTACGCCCTCGACTATGCCAATGACAAGACGAGCAAGATTGAAGGTCGCGATTCAGAGGAATAAAAAAAAACTGACATACTATGCTTAACAAACGTATTGTTTTCATCGACTACATTCGCGTTGTGGCCTGCTTCCTCGTGATGCTCGTTCATGCCAGCGAAAACTTCTACGGAGCCGACTCCTCTGGCCTCGCCGGTAACGTCTCTTTGTTGGCCAACGAGGCCAACCGATTCTGGGTCGCATTCTACGACGGCGGCCTCGCGCGCACGTGCGTACCTTTATTTATAGTGGTGTCGGCATTCCTGCTCGTACCACTTCCTGATGGCATGAGCATGAGCGGCTTCTACAAACGACGTTTCCTACGTATCCTGCCACCGATGATTGCGTTCATGCTCATCTACACCTTCCTGCCTCTGGCTTGGGGCGCCATGACCTGGGAGCAGTCGATGGCCGACCTGCGGCAACTGCCTTTCAACTTCCCCTCCATGGCCGGGCATCTATGGTTTATGTACCCTCTCATCAGCATTTACCTCATCATACCCGTCGTCTCGCCGTGGCTCGAACGTGCATCGGCACGAGACGAGCGCCTTTTCCTGGGCTTCTTCGCCCTTTCAACGCTCATGCCGTGGCTACAACGCTGGGTGACGCCTGAACTTTGGGGCGCTTGCTTCTGGAATCGCTATGATATGCTTTGGTACTGCTCGGGCTATCTCGGCTATCTTGTCCTGGCTCATTATATCCACAAGCATATCGATTGGCCGCAGGCTAAACGGCTGCGAGTAGGCGCCATCTGTTTCATCTGCGGAGCGGCATTCACGGCTTGGTCTTTCTGGTGGAGAGGCACGCCGGGCGAGCTCATCGAAACGCCGTTGCTCGAATGGAGCTGGGAGTTCTGCACGCCCAACGTAGTACTCGCCACGTTCGGGGCCTTCCTACTTTTCAGTTGTATTAAACAGGAACCGGCTCCGAAGTGGATTACTACCACCTCTAAGCTCACATTCGGCATGTACCTGATGCACCTTCTCTTCCTGGCTCCCATCAGCGCCGCCATAATTCATGGTGACGTAGCACATCCACTCATACCCATTTGGGCTGCTATTCCTGCCATCGCCATACTAACATTCATTTGCTGCTGGCTCACCACATTTATCCTCTCTCATATTCCGGGCAGCAAGTGGCTGATAGGATGATTCACAGTTATAGCCTCTAACGCTCTCACCTGTCATGAGTTACGCCGAAAAAGTGACAGTGACGGTGAATTTAACCCAAATCGGTCATTAGAATTCATGTTGGTGCGCTATTCGTTTTGAGCTGATTTTCGTTATCTGTAAGGGAGCAATGCGGGCATTGTGACCGCGCAGATGGCGGAAAGATGCCAAAAGAAATAGGGCAACAACGTGGATAAAAGCATA
>CAJOLI010000089.1 GCA_905235285.1 uncultured Bacteroidaceae bacterium | reverse complement strand
GGGGGCTTACTTTTTGAAAAAAGTATCCGCAATGCCTGTTTATCGGCATTGCGGACGGATATTTGATGCATTTTTAAGTTTTAGCGGACAGCAATATTAAGAAATAGAGCTTTTGATAGTTTTTTTCCTTTTCTTCTTCGTCTCTTCACGTTTTATTTGTATCTTTGCAGAGCAAAGCAATCTGCAAGCGGAGCTGTCGTTCCGCTTCACGGCTAATGACGAGTAAGCTTTACAAATTAAACTTTTAACTACAATCCTGCCTCTCAAAGATACATGAAATCGCTCCTTGATCTCCGCCTCGTGGCAACGGAACCCCTTCGCGAAGGCTACGCCCTGCTTCGTCTGACCGACGACAACGCTCCCCTGCCGCCCATGACTCCGGGCCAGTTCGTAGAGGTGCGCGTCGACAACTCGACCTCGACCTTCCTCCGTCGCCCAATCAGCATCAACCGCATCCTGCGCCACAGCAACGAGCTTTGGCTGCTAGTTCATGCCGTAGGCGACGGCACGCGGGCTCTGTGCTCGCTCAACCCGGGAGCGCTTGTCAACGTGATGCTGCCCCTCGGCAACGGCTTCACGCTGCCCGAGGCCACGGCTGACGGCTCAGCGGCCGCCAGCTTACTTCTGATAGGGGGCGGCGTCGGAACGGCACCGCTCCTGTCGCTCGGCGAGGAGCTTGCCGCACGCGGCCACAAGCCGACGTTCCTCCTCGGCGCACGTTCTGCCGCCGACCTCCTTCAGCTCGAGCTCTTCAAGGAACTGGGGGCAGTGTTTGTGACCACCGAGGACGGCTCCGCCGGCGAGCGCGGCTTCGTCACCGACCACAGCCTTTGGAAGGACATCGCAAAAGCCTCAGACAATCTGAGCGCCCTGACGCCCGCCGTCTACACCTGCGGCCCAAAGCCCATGATGGTGGCCGTGGCACGGCTCTGCCACAAGCTGGGGCTGACCTGCGAGGCGTCGCTCGAAAACATGATGGCCTGCGGACTCGGAGCGTGCCTCGTCGAAGATACCGTCGACGGCAACCTCTGCGTCTGCAAGGAGGGCCCCGTCTTCGACACGCGCAGGTTGAAATGGTAGCCCCGCAAGCCATGGAAGCCGGCTTCCAGAGCGAGGCCTGATAAAGATAAGGGGGGGGACATCCGTAATTTTCCCCTTTCTGACAACAATCATCAAAAGAAACGCGGCTGTGAATTCTTTTGCGGAGAAAGACGATTTACAGAAGCCCCTTAACTCAGAATTCAAATAACAGACAATGAAGATAAACGAAGGTTTTGAACTAAGGATGATCTGCGGCGAGGCCGTCATCGTGGCCCACGGCCGCCAGAACATCGACTTCTCTAAGATTATAAGCCTCAACGAGAGCGCCGCCTACCTGTGGAGCAATGTCGTCGGCAAGGACTTCGACGCCCCTATGCTTGCCCGCCTGCTCATGGAGGAATATGACGTTGACGAAGCCACTGCCCTGCGCGATTCAGCCAAGGTCATCGAGGACTGGCGTGCCGCAGGCTTGGCCGGGTGACGCGCTTGCAGGCCCTGGCTTTCAGGTCAGCGTGGCAAGAGGTCGATGTGCTTCATCTGCCGCATAATCCACGTCTGCCGCTTGAGCATATAGGCCGACGGCTCCTTGCTGCTGTAGCGCCTCGGACTGGGTAGCGTGGCGGCAATGAGGGCGCAGTTGGCGCGCGTAAGTTCGGCGGCAGAGCAGTTGAAGTGCCACTGTGCCACGGCTTCGGCGCCGTAGATGCCGTCGCCCATTTCTATGGAATTGAGATAGACTTCCATGATGCGTTGCTTGCTCCAGCAAATCTCTATTAGTGCCGTGAAATAAACTTCCAGCCCTTTTCTCAGCCACGATTGTGCGGGCCAGAGGAACACGTTCTTGGCCGTCTGCTGGCTGATGGTGCTGCCGCCGCGCTGCCGCTTACCGGCCTGCCGCTCTTTCACCGCTTGCCCTATGGCATCGAAATCGAAGCCGTGGTGCTCGAGGAAGCGCTGGTCTTCAGAGGCCATCACGGCTACGGGCATATATTTTGATATTGAATCGAGCGGTACCCAGTGGTGGCGAAGGCGTAGCTGTTCGCCGTGGCCTGCTTGCTGCGCACAGCGTATGAGCATCAGCGGTGTCACCTGCACCGGCAGCCATCTATATGCTACGACAGCCAATATCGTGGAGGCAAAGAAGAAGATGACCAGCCGTTGCGTCCACTTTTGAATGAAATGTAATAATCGCTTCATCGTCGAGCCTGTTAAGTTACTGACACTAATTCATCACCCTTATCACCCTCACGCCCAGCTGATTGGGATGTTTCTTCATATAATCCTCAAGTGTCATCGGTTCGAGGACCACTTTCTTGTGAATCTGACTTGCGTTGAGCAGGTGAAGCTTTCCGTCGCGCCCCCAGACGGCGAAGCCCAGGTGTGAGACATCCAGGCCTTCCTTCTTCGTCACGATGGCCAGGATATCGCCGTCGCTGATGGCTGACAGCTCTTTGCGCGAGCGCCCTAAGAGCCTGCGTGGCACGTAGTGCACCTGCTTGCCGCTGATCCGTCGCTCATTATCCTTAATGAGGCGCAAGGCTTCGGCATCGTCGCGGAGCATAGGATAGCTCTCAGGATGCTGGCTCATGTAAGTGCAGGCCAGTGTCTGCGCGTCCACAAAGGGGTAATAGGCACCGCGGCTGTCGTCCTTCTTGCCCGTGATCTCCCTTACAAAGCCTTGGGCGCTGTTGCTCTCGATCCACTCGCTGAAATAATGGTTGCGCGAGGCGTAACCGTTGAGCCTGCCGGCGCGATAACGAATGTTTTGGAGGTTAGCGCAAAAGTCGGCAAAACGCGTGCTCCCCTGACGTGTCGTCAGAACCAGCGCCACAACGTTCTCAACGAGAGTCGTGCAGTCGAGCTCCCGCAGGTTTACGGCAAGCTCCTCTTTTGGATTCACCTCCAAGGTCTTGCCTACGTAAGGGAGGCTCTTGAGCTGGTTGGCGAAGAACAGCGTTAAGTTCTCGCCTGCCGGCAGGCGCTGGGCCTTGGCGAGCAGAGCCACTACTTTGAGGCTGTCGGCTTTCTGGTAAGTCAGAGCGACGGCTCGCAAAGGTGCTACGGCCATCGCTGTTGCGAATAAAAAGTAGGAAATGAGGTGTCGCATAGTTAACTTCTCCTTATTTTCATGACAAAAGTAGTGGAAAAATATCAAACAAAGAAAAAAATACATTACTTTTGTGCCATGAAACGTAATTTGTTGACCTTCTCAGTCCTCTTCGCCTTGGCCTTGACTGCTGTTGCACAACAGACACGCAGCCTCGCAGAGGACATCCGTACGGTGCGCGTCACCGTCGGCGACAACCCGCTGCAGCCCCCCGTAGCCCGCTTGGGCACACCCGTAGAAGTGTCGTTCGACGCCCTCACGCACGTTTACGCGCGCTACATCGTCAATATACAATTCTGCAACGCCGACTGGAGCACGTGCGACGACATCTTCGAGAGCGACTACCTAAGCGGCTTCAACAACCAGCCCATCGAGGACTACGACAACAGCTTCAATACCACGGTGCTCTACACTCACTACCGCGTGCGGTTCCCCAACGACGACTGCCGCCTGCTACTGCCAGGCAACTATCGCGTGCGCGTCTACGAGGATGACTACGACGAGGACGCCGAGCCCGTGCTCGAGGCCTGCTTCTCGCTCTACTCGCCGGAGATGAGCGTAGGGCTTCACGTCAGCTCAAACACAGAAGTCGATTTCAACCAGCGCCATCAGCAGGTCACCCTCGACGTGGCTTATGGCCAGCGGCGCGTCGTAGATCCGCAGCGCGAGCTCCACACCATAGTCATGCAGAACCGCCGGCGCGATAATGCCGTCGTCGACCTCCAGCCGAACATCCTCAAGGCCAACGGCTTGGAGTGGACACACCGCCGCGAGCTCGTCTTCCCCGCAGGGGCTGAGTTTCATAAGTTCGAGATTCTTGATGTGCGGCTCAACGGAATGAATGTCGACCGTATGGCTTGGATAGGAGAGCAATATCACGCAACGCTCTTCGCCAACAGCCCTCAGCGCAACTACACCTATGACCCCGACGCCAACGGAGCCTTCATCGTCCGCCACTCCGGCGACGAGGACAATGCCACGATGAGCGAGTACCTGTTCGTGCATTTTCTGCTTCAGACGCCACGTCTTCCCGGCGGCGACGTTTACGTCACCGGCCTCTGGGACAACGGCTTCCCTGACCCTCAATGCCTTATGCACTATGACGAACGTCTTCAGGCCTACGAAACGGCAGTCCTGCTCAAACAGGGCTATTACAACTATCAGTTCCGGCAGGCAGATGCCGACGGCGTAGGACGCACAGCCCTCACCGAAGGCGATTTCTACCAGACCGAGAACGAGTATTCGGTGCTCGTCTACCATAGGCCGCAGGGCGCCCGCTACGATGCTCTCGTAGGCTTTGCAAGTGTAAAATCAACATCACCATAACTACCAGTAACAGATTAACAGATTAACAAGAGCCGACACCACAATCATAAAAATGGAAATCATCAGACAGTTCTTTCAGCATATGGGGGACTTGCTCAGCATCCCCTGGACCTTCGTTATCCTTGAACTCATCGGAACCCTGGCCGGCGCCGTCTCGGGCGCCCGCCTCTCTGCAGCCAAGAACTTCGACCTCTTCGGAGCCTTCATCGTAGGCACGGCGACGGCGGTTGGCGGCGGCACGACGCGCGACCTGCTCATAGGCAAGACGCCGTTCTGGCTCGAAGATTCGATTTACCTGATGACGTGCCTCTTCGGCCTCGTCTGGGTAATTGTCTTCCGCAAATGGCTTGTCCGTCAGAATAACACATGGTTTCTGTTTGACTGTATCGGTTTCTCTCTCTTCAACGTCATCGGCATCGAGAAAGCCCTGGGACTTGGCTTTCCTACCTGGGCAGCTATCTGCCTGGGAGTCATCACCGGCGCCGGCGGAGGCGTGCTGCGCGATATCCTCATCAACGAGGTGCCCCTCATCTTCCGCAAAGAAATCTACGCCACCTGCTGCCTCGCCGGCGGGATAGTTTATATCATCTGCCTCCATTATCTCGACTGGCGACCTGAAGGCAGCGCCGTGCTCTCGTGCACCGTTGCCATCGCAATCCGCTTGCTGGCCGTGAAATACAGCTGGGGGCTACCGACGCTCAAGGCCGAGGAATAACCCGGGCGCCTCCCGGGCGGCCAGTGGCCAGAAGAACGGCGATGCCAGAATTATCAAGGACGCAGGAGACCTCGCCTTTTCAGCTCTCGCAAGCTCTGCCTGCAAGACTTGCGCAACTTGGACAATACATAAAGAAGATGCAGTACAGACAATTAGGACATACGGGGCTGAAGGTGTCGGCTCTGAGTCTCGGCGCTTCGTCATTAGGCGGAGTGTTCCATGAGATAGATGAGAGCAAAGCGTCGGAGGTCGTCGTGGCGGCCCTCGACGGCGGCATAAATCTGATAGACGTGTCGCCTTACTACGGCCACTACCGAGCCGAGCGGGTGCTGGGCCGAGCCTTGCGCCAGATACCCCGCGACCGATATTTTCTCTCAACGAAAGTAGGGCGTTATGGCGAGAAAGGCGTTAACACCTGGGACTATAGCGGCCGCCGCGCCAAGGAGAGCGTCTGCGAGAGCATGGAACGCCTGGGCGTAGATTACATCGACCTGATTCACGTCCACGACATAGAGTTTCAGGCCTCTCTCCCGGGCGGCCTGCAGAAGGTCGTCGACGAGACACTGCCGGCACTCGCGGAGCTGAAGGCTGAGGGGCTTGTGGGGCACGTAGGCATCACCGACCTTCAGCTGTCGAACCTGAAATGGATTGTAGAAAACAGCCCCGAAGGCCTCGTAGAGACGGTGCTTAACTTCTGTCACTATTGCCTCTGCGACGACTCGCTGGCAGACAACATCGACTATTTCGAGCGTCATGACGTAGGACTCATAAATGCATCGCCGCTGTCAATGGGGCTCCTCTCGGAGCGCGGCGTACCCGCTTGGCACCCGGCGCCTCAGCCTTTGGTGGAAGCCTGCCGCCGCGCCGCCGCCCACTGCAAGCAGAGAGGCTATCCTATTGAGCGCCTGGCCTTGCAGTTTGCCGTCAGTAATCCCCGGATACCCACTACACTCTTCTCGTCTGCCAATCCCGATAACGTGCGCCGCAACCTACAGTTCATCAGCGAGCCTATCGACTGGCAGCTGGTGGACGAAGTGAAGAAGATTATCGGCGACCAACAACGTGTGACCTGGGCAAATACCTAAAAAGCCATGATGATTATTGACACTCATACACACCTGTGGCTTCGCCAGGAAACGGTAGTCGACGGGCAGCCCATCTGCCAGCTGCAGCCCAACCGCAGCCGCTCGCTGTTCTTCGGCGAGGAGCGCCAAATGCTGCCTCCGTTCATGACCGACGGCATAAATTCCGCCGAGCGTCTAATATCTAATATGGACTACGCGCGCGTGAGTGCCGCCGTGGTGACTCAAGAGCTTATCGACGGCCTGCAGAACGATTATCTCTCAGATGTGCAGCGACGGTATCCTGACCGCCTGTTCTGTCTTGCTATGCCCGACTTCCGGCACGAGGACTTCGACGAGGCTGGCTGCCGGTTGCTGGAGGGCTCAGGCTTCCGCGGTATTAAGATTCCCGCCGCACGGCTCATCGGTCGCGATTGGCGCGTCAGACTTAACGCCCCCGCAATGATTCGTCTGTTCCAATTCATGGAGCAGCGCGGCGACGTTCTTCACGTAGAGCTGGCCGAGGGCGACGTTCAGGTAGGCGAATTGCGCGAGGCCATAGAATCGTGTCCCCGGCTGCGAGTTGTCATAGGGCATTTTGGCATGGTCAGCCGTCCCAACTGGATGAGTCAGGTTATGCTCGCGCGCTTCCCAAATGTCTATATCGAGAGCGGAGGCATCACTTGGCTCTTCAACGACGAGTTCTACCCGTTCCCGTCGGCCGTGCGCGCCATACGCGAAGCTGCCGATACCGTCGGCATTGAGAAACTTATGTGGGGGTCTGATTATCCGCGGACCATAACCGCCATAACCTATCAGATGTCCTACGACTTCCTGCTCCGCTCATCACTATTGACTGAGGCTGAGCTGGCGGCCTTCCTCGGGCTCAACGCCCAGCGCCTGTTCGGTTTCAGCGGGCTGACCGTTCCGCCCTACATCAAGAACATGAGTGAATAAACGAGACAAAAAGACAACAGGGGATTCCATAAATTCCCCGTTCAAACAATATCATAACCATAAGAAAGCTGACATGAAGCCGGAAAAGAAGACTCCCCTCATCCCCCGCCAGTACTTACTGCCATTCGTGCTGGTAACATCTTGTTTTGCCCTCTGGGGCTTTGCCAACGACATCACAAATCCCATGGTGAAAGCCTTCTCGAAGATTTTCCACATGAGCGTCACCGATGGCGCTTTGGTGCAAGTGGCTTTCTACGGGGGGTATTTCGTCATGGCTTTTCCGGCCGCAATCTTCATTCGTCGCTTCACATATAAGTCCGGCGTGCTGATGGGCTTAGGGCTTTACGCTACAGGCGCCCTGCTGTTCTTCCCGGCAAAGATTATCGGCATCTACGGTTGTTTCCTCATCGCCTATTTCATCATGACCTGTGGACTGTCGTTCTTAGAGACCAGCTGCAACCCCTACATCCTCTCGATGGGCGATGAGCAGACAGCAACACGGCGTCTGAATATGGCGCAGTGCTTTAATCCGTGTGGAAGTATTATCGGGATGTTCGTGGCAATGAACTTCATCCAGGCGCGTATCAGTCCGCTCAGCAGCGAGGAGCGAGGTCTGTTGTCCTCCGAAGAATTTGACGCCCTGAAAGAGGCCGACTTGAGCGTGCTCGTGTCCCCTTATCTGCTTATAGGCGCCATCATCGTAGTGATGTTTTTCGTCATCCTGTTTACCAAGATGCCCCGCAACGGCGACCAAAGCCACGACCTCAACCTGCGCCCGACACTGCGCCGCCTGCTCCGGATGCCTCGCTACTGGAAGGGCGTCGTTGCCCAGTTCTTTTACGTAGGTGCGCAAATCATGTGCTGGACGTTCATCATCCAGTACGGCACACGCGTCTTCATGGCCGAAGGAATCGGCGAGCAAGCGGCGGAGGTGTTGTCTCAGAGATTCAACATCGCGGCCATGATTCTTTTTATCTGCTCGCGTTTCATCGCCACCTACTTGATGAAGTGGTGCCGTCCGGCTACGCTGCTGACAGTCTTTGGCACCTTGGCGATGGCGTTCACGATAGGAGTCATAGGCTTCCAGGGCAGGCTTGGGATTTACTGCTTAGTAGCCGTCAGCGGATGTATGTCACTGATGTTCCCTACAATCTACGGCTTAGCTCTCGACGGCCTCGGCGACGATGCCAAATTAGGCGCTGCCGGACTGATCATGGCCATCCTCGGAGGCAGTGTCTTACCTCCGTTGCAGGCGCTGATTATCGACCAGGGCACTGTCTTCGCGTCTTTCCCCGCCACTAACGCATCATTCATACTGCCCTTCATCTGTTTCCTGGTCGTAGCAGCCTACGGGCTTGATATGCGGAAAGCCGTTGCCAATCGTTAACTTCTTTGTTTATAATGACCGCTCTTCAAATAACTCAGCCTCATCAGCTCAACCTTATCCAGCTGCCGGCACCGCAGCCGGCGGCCGACGAGGTTCTGCTGCGAATCCTCTACGTAGGCTTCTGCGGTTCAGACCTCAATACATACCGTGGCCGCAATGCCCTCGCGCTGTCGCCTGTCATTCCCGGTCATGAGATAAGCGCCGTGGTCGAGGCTGTCGGCAGCAACGTCCCGGCCTCGCTCCACAGAGGTCAGCAAGTGACCGTAAATCCTTACAGCGCCTGCGGCTCTTGTCCCAGCTGCCGTCGACGTCGGTTCAACGCCTGCCAGTTTAATGAGACATTAGGCGTTCAGCGTCACGGTGCCATGCGCGAACAGCTCGTTGTCCCGTGGCAGAAAGTCATCCCTGCCGAAGGACTGGCCCCTCAGGATGTGGCCCTTATCGAGCCCATGAGCGTAGGTTTTCATGCCGTCGACCGCGGTCAGGTCACTGATGCCGACACGGTTCTTGTCATCGGCTGCGGAATGATAGGCGTCGGAGCTATTGTGCGGGCCAGCCTGCGCGGCGCCACCGTCATCGCCGTGGACCTCGACGACGCTAAACTGGCGCTGGCCCGTCAGCTCGGGGCGGCAGCCACCATCAATTCCGGCACCGACGACCTGCACGCCCGTCTTCAGGAGCTCACCGACGGCAACGGCCCCGACGTGGTCGTCGAAGCGGTGGGTGCGGCCGCCACTTATGCCACGGCCGTGGCTGAGGTGGCTTTCGCCGGGCGCCTCGTATGCATCGGTTATGCCCCCGCCGACGTAGCTCTCCCTACCCGCCTCTTCGTACAGAAAGAGCTCGACATCCGTGGTTCGCGCAACGCACTGCCCGAGGATTTCCGCGCCGTAGTCCATTATCTGCGTCGCGGACTCTGTCCTACGGCCAGCCTCATCTCTGCCATCGTGGCGCCTGACGGCGCAGCAGAAGCCCTGAAAGACTGGGATGCCGCACCTTCCAAGGTGTTCAGAATCTTAGTCAGGTTTTAAGCCGGAATGACTTACAGCGCTATTGCAAGAGCGCTTCATGGTTAATTATTGTAGATTCTTGTGCGCTTTCGATTTATTATCTTATCTTTGCCCATAGAAACCTGCTAAAAGCCAATCTTCATCATCCTAACGATTTATGACTAACGAAGAGACTATTTTTGCGAAACTCATTGCTGAGCGCACGGGGCTGCGTGAGAAGCAAGTAGAGGGCACGTTGGCGTTGCTTGACGCCGGCGCTACAATACCTTTCATAGCCCGCTACCGCAAGGAGCGCACCGGTTCGCTCGACGAGGTTCAGATTGCAGACATCGCCCAGCAGAACGTCCGCCTGAAGGAAATCGCCAGGCGCAAGGAGACTATCCTGAAGACCATCAGCGAGCAGGAGCAGCTGACGCCGGAGCTGGAAGCCCGCATAGCAGCCTGCTGGGACGCTGTTGAGCTTGAAGATATATACCTGCCATACAAGCCCAAGCGCCGCACCCGTGCTCAAGTGGCGCGCGAGCACGGGCTGGAAGCGCTGGCGCTGCTGCTGCTTCGCGGCACGCCGGACGCCGAAGGTGCAGCGCTCAAGTTCGTAAGCGCCGACGTGCCCGACACGGCCGCAGCCATTCAAGGAGCACAAGACATCATAGCCGAGATGGTCAGCGAGGACGAACGCTCGCGACAGACCGTGCGCGGGCAATTCCGACGGACGGCCGTCATCACGTCGAAGGTCGTCAAGGCGAAGGCCGAGACCGACGAGGCGGCCAAGTTCTCGGACTACTTCGACTGGAGCGAGCCGCTGCGGCGCGTCTCCAGCCACCGCCTGCTTGCGATGCGCCGCGGCGAGAGTGAAGGTCTGTTGCGAGTCGCCATCGGCATCGACGACGACGAAGCCGTAGAAAAGCTCCAGCGTCAGTGGGTACGGCCAGGCAGCAAGAGCGGGCAGCTCGTCGCTGAGGCCGTGGCCGACGGCTACAAGCGGCTGCTGTGCCCCTC
>CAJOLI010000088.1 GCA_905235285.1 uncultured Bacteroidaceae bacterium | reverse complement strand
CCCAGGCCTACGCCTTCCATGGGTCCAAGTTTGCGTAGGCTGTCGACACTGAACGACGGTGGAGCCGAGTATGAGCCCCAGCCTTCGTAGTCTTTCGGGTCTATGTCTTCGCCTTCCCTTGGCGGCGGGAATTTAGCTAAATAATGAGCGAAGCGCGGGTCGCGCAGCACAGCGGCGATGAAGTTGCCGTAGATTGGCAGAGCCGTCCGGCTGCCTTGTCCGAGGGCTCCGGTTCTGAAATGAATGCTTCGGTATTCCCCACCTACCCATGCTCCGGCGACGAGCTTAGGTGTTACGCCCATGTACCAGGCGTCGGAGTTGTTGTTGGTCGTTCCTGTCTTACCTCCGAAGTCCACTTTGTCTTTGACGGGGTTGATGTATTGCCATAGAGCCTGCGAGGTGCCGCCCCTCGTAGTGAGACCTCCTTTCAGCATCTGCTGCATGTAGAATGCAGAGCGATATGGTATGGCCTGCGTCTCTTCTTTCTTGGCTTTGTATATTGTTCGGCCTTCGCGGTCGACAATCATCGTCACCAGGCACGGTGTGCTATATCGTCCGTCGTTGGCTATGGTGCAATAGGAGTTGACGAGGTCGAGTGGTGCTACGTCGCTGGCACCGAGGCACATGGCTGGCACCTCATCGAGTTCCGACTGTATGCCCATGGCATGTGCTGTGGCTGCAATATCGTGTATGCCTACTTCGTATCCGAGCTTTACGGCGATGCTGTTGACGCTGAGCGCGAACGCCGTCTTGAGCATCATGTTGGAGCCGGAGTATCGTCCGTTGGCGTTGCGGGGGACCCATCTGGCAGCCTTGCCGGAGCGCCATGTCTTGTAAGAGACATAGCTGTCGGTGCGGCGGTCGACGGGCTTGAGTCCTTTGTTCATGGCTTCGGTATATACGAAGAGCTTGAACGTGGAGCCGGGCTGCCGGCGTGACGTCACTTTGTCGTAGTTCCAGAAGCGGAAGTCTATGTCGCCGACCCAAGCCTTGACGTGTCGCGTGTCGGGCTCTATGGCCACAAATCCGCAGTGGAGGAATTTCACCATGTAGCGTATGGAGTCCATTGTCGACATCTCTTTCTCAATGGGCCCGTCGTAGCTGAAGAGTCGCACGTTGTGTGGGAGGTTCATGTAGTAGCGTACGCTGTCGGGGTCGTCTGGGAACTGCTTCTTGAGGGCTTTGAAGCGCTCTGTCTTATGTGAGATGTTCTCGATAAATCCGGAAATCTCGCGGTGTTGAGAGTCCTGCCACGGGTTCATCCCCCTCCAGTGTTCGTCGAAGAGCTGTTGCAGCCTTCTCATCTGTTTTCGGGCGGCCTCTTCGGCATATCTCTGCAAGCGGGAGTCTATGGTGGTGTAGATCTTGAGGCCATCGGAGTAGAGGTCGAGGTGTTCGTGTTCGTAGCCTTTCACCTTCCCGTCCTCGCAGAGCTGGTCGATGTATTCTTGCAGCGGTGTGCGCATGTATGGCGCTATGCCGTCGAACGAGCTCTCGCTGTAGTGCTTGATTACGCCCATGGGTATGGCCTGCAGGCTGTCGAGCTGTGCCTGCGTGGCGTGCTCTCCGTGTAGGATTATACCTCCGTGGTCGAAGAGGTTCTGAAGAACTACGTTGCGCCGTTCGGTGGAGCGTGTGGGGTGGCGTCGCGGGTTGTAGGAACTGGTAGCCTTGAGCAGTCCTACGAGTGTTGCCGCCTGCTCGTAGGTGAGGTCGTGGGGCGTGGTGCCGAAGTATTTGCGTGCTGCTGTCTTTATGCCGAAGGCATTTGAACCGAAGTCGACGGTGTTGAGGTACATCGTAAGGATTTCCTCTTTCGAGAAGGTCATCTCGAGTTTCGTGGCTACAATCCATTCCTTGGCTTTCTGCACTAAAATCTTCAGCCCTGGAATACGTCCTACGAGTCCGGTGCTGTACTGGGTACGTACGCGGAAGAGGTTCTTGGCCAGTTGCTGCGTTATTGTGCTGGCGCCTCGCCCGTTGCCTTTTGCGATATCTTTCAGGGCTGCAAACAGGCCTGGTATGTCCACGCCGTGGTGATGGTAGAAACGCTCGTCTTCGGTGGCTATGAGTGTGCGCACCAGTATGGGGCTTATCTCTTCGAACTTCACGGGGTTGCGGTTCTCGTTGAAGTAGCGTCCCATGAGCACGCTGTCGCACGAGAAGATTTCGCTGGCTTCCTTCGTTACGGGGTTTTGTATCTCCTTGAAGCCCGGTGACCGCCCGAAGAGCCACAGGAAGTTGACGTCGACGGCCACGAGTGCGAGGAAGAAGGCAATGACAAAGGTGCAGAACCACACGATGCAACGTTTGTACCATGGTCCGCCGTATGCTTTCTTTATAATGTCTTTCAGAGGTCTCATTGCTTGAGGCTATAGGTCGTTGTGAGGTTTTTGCTGCGTAGCGTCGTCGATGTAAGTGATTATGTCCTCGCGTTCGTCGGGGTGAAACCATCGTATGCCGGTATCGTGGGCGAACCATGTCAGCTGCTTCTTCGCGTACACGCGCGTGTTCTTTTTTATACGTTCGCGTGCGAAGTCGATGGTCCAAGTGCCGTCGATGACTTGAAACATCTCTTTGTAGCCTACGGTGTTGAGGGCGTTGGCGTGTCGGTAGGGTAGCAGTGCGCGTGCTTCCTGTAGCAGTCCGTCGTCGATCATCCTGTCGACACGGCTGTTGATGCGTTCGAAAAGTTCCGGCCGTGGGCGGTTGAGCCCTATTTTCAGGATGTTGAATGGCCTCTGCTTGGCTGTTGCCGTTCGAAAGCTCGTGAAGGTGCGCCCGGTCTGGTAGCATACCTCGAGGGCATGTACGATTCGTTTGGTATTCTTGAGGTCTACGGTGGCGTAGTATTCGGGGTCGAGGAGTCGTAGCTCTTGTGCCAGCGTGTCGAGTCCCTCTTCGGCGAGGCGTTGTCGCAGTGTGGTGCGCGTCTCCTCGTGAATGGTTGGTATGTCGTCGATGCCTTTGCATACGGCGTCGATGTAGAGCATTGACCCTCCGCTGAGCAGCAGCGTGTCGTGGCTGATGAAGAGTTTGTCGATGAGGTCTATGGCTTCTTCCTCGTAGCGTGCTGCGCTGTAGTAGTCCTGGATGTCGAGCGTCCCTACGAAGTAGTGGCGTACTCGCTGTAGCTGCTTCGGTGTAGGTGCCGCGGTGCCTATCTTAAGGTCTTTGTAGAGTTGGCGGCTGTCAGCATTGATGATTGGGCTGCCGAGGTGTTCTGCCAGCTCTAAGGCGAAGTCTGTCTTGCCTACCGCTGTGGGTCCGAGTAGCACGACGAGGTTTTTCATTCTTCGGTGAAGTCAAAGCCTTCGAGGTCTATTTCCTCGATGTCGAAGAGCTCGTCGTCGGTGGGTTCTATGTCATCGTCGTCAGCGAGGGCGGCGGCGTTGAGTTCGGCCAGCAGCTGCTCGGTGGTCTTCGGCTGTGCCACGTCATGGCTCTCGGTCGTCAGCTGTGGCGCTGTGCCGTGCTGCCGGCGGCAGAGTGGGGCGTCGATGTGCTTGCCATAGCTGATATGCGTCACCTCGAGCAGCAGTCCGCGCCCCTCGTCGGGGTCGAATATGTATTGCAGGCGCTGCCCCTCGTCGTCGAGCAGGTCGCCGAGTTCCACCTCGTCCATGGTATCGTCCTCGAGGCTCTTCTCGGGAATGGCGCGCTCGCGCCTCCATCGCTCGTCGCAGACGTAGAATGTGGAGGGTTTATGCTTCTCCCACAGGCATGTCCGGCGTATGAGGTCGTGGAGTTCGGCGAAGGTGGCGTCGGACTCTATCTGGAGCTCGATGGCGAAGTCTTCCACTTCTGGACTTACGGCTGTTATGGTGTAAAGCATGTCTGTTGTTTAATGTACGAAACCGCGCTGCTTGGTGTCTTCAATGAAATCGAGGATGTACTTGATCTCGTCGGTCGGCGGCAGCTCTTTCTTTATGGTGTCGAGGGCGTCGGCCAGCGAGAGTCCGCCCTGGAATATTATGCGGTATGCTTCGTGGATGGTGTTGATGACGTCGCGTTCGAAGCCTCGGCGTCGCAGCCCTACAATGTTAAGTCCACAGTAGGTTGCCGGGTGGCGTGCACAGATGGTGTAGGGCAGTATGCTCTGTGGCGTCCCTGTGCCTCCGCCAACCATGGTGTAGCCTCCGATGCGGCAGAATTGGTGTACGAGCACACAGGCGGAGAGTATGGCGTGGTCGTCGATGGTCACTTCACCGGCGAGCTTGGTGCAGTTGCCTATGATGACGTCGTTGCCTACGACATCGTCGTGTGCTATGTGGCATCCTTCCATGAGCAGGTTGCCGCTGCCTACGATGGTTTTTCCCTTAGCTGCCGTGCCACGGTTGATGGTTACGTTCTCGCGTATCTTGTTGTTGTCGCCGATGATGGCGAGGGTGTACTCGCCGCGGAACTTAAGGTCTTGTGGCACAGCACCTATGACTGCTCCGGGGAAGATGATGTTTCCCGTGCCTATGCGTGCTCCGGCGAGCACGGTCACGGAGTTCATGAGCGTTGTGTTATCGCCTATCTCTACGTCGCTGTCGATATAGCAGAAAGGACCTATCTCTACGTTCTCGCCGATTTTGGCGTCTGGATTTATGTATGCGAGGGGGCTGATCATTTTTTTAGTGTAAGAAATGAAAAAAATGAGACGTGAAAAGTGAATGTTATCTGTGAGTCTTGCCTACAGCCAACATTCTGTTGTTTGTTAGTTCGTTAGTTAGTTTCTCTGCGGCGCTGTGTTTGCGTCGAGCTGTCTGTTCAGCTCAGCCGTTTGTGCGAGCGTCGGCGAGCCAGAAGAATTGTCAGTTCAACTGCTTGCGCAGCAGTCGCGCGAAGCGGTTGTTGATGGTATGTCCCGGGCGCATGGCTGTGATGTGCCCGCGTATGGGCCGTCCTACGAGGGCCATATCGCCTATGAGGTCGAGCAGCTTGTGGCGGGCGGGCTCGTTGTCCCACTGCAGTGGCTTATGCTGTATGTATCCGAGGTCTGTGGCCTTGCGGTGTGGCACGCCGATACGGTCGGCCAGCAGGTCGAGCTCGGCCTGTGTCTTTTCTTGTTCGTAGATGACGATGGCGTTGTTGAGGTCGCCGCCCTTGATGAGGTTTGCGGCCAGCATCATCTCCACTTCGCGCACGAAACAGAAGGTGCGTGCGGCAGCTATCTCTTCCGGGTACAGGGCCATGTCGGTGAGCTGTGCCGTCTGGTTGCTGAGCACTTTGCTCGGGAAGGCAATGGTAGTGGTGATGCCGAAATCGTCGGCCGGAGATATGGTGATGGTGCTTCCGCTCTGTTCGTCATGCACTTCAATCTCTTCCGTGATGTCGAGATAGCGGCGTTCGGCTGCCTGTTCCAGGATGCCCACGCGCCGTATGTTCTCCACGTAGAGTTCTGCCGAGCCGTCGAGTATGGGCACTTCAGGGCCGTTGACTTCGATGAGGCAGTTGTCGACGCCTAAGGCGAAGAAGGCTGACAGCGCATGCTCTACGGTGGAACAGCGGGCGTCGCCCTCTTGCAGCACCGTTCCGCGCGTTGTCTCCACGACGTTCTCGGCTACGGCGTTAATGATGGGCTGACCGGGAAGGTCTGTGCGTCGGATCTTATATCCGTGGTTTTCGGGAGCGGGGTTGAAGGTGGCGGTCAGGCGGAGACCCGTGTGCAGGCCTTTGCCTTCGAGCGTGAAGCTGCCGCCTAAGGTATGTTGTTTTGGCATGTGTTCTTTGATTCGCAATTCAGAAGTCATAATCCGTAACTCTCTGCGCCTGATGGCAATCTCTGGGAAGCAGAGGGTGTACGATGTGATTATCAATCTTCAATATTTCAATTTCAATTTTTCAAATTTTCAATCTTCCAATTTCAATTTCATCGTCTCTATTTCTTTTTGCAGTTCGCGCAACTGGGCTGCCATCTCGGGCAACGTCTTGAAGACGACAGATGAGCGTGCGAACACCTTCGGGTCGATTGGTGGTGAGCCCAAGAGAGTCTGTCCGGGCTTGCGTATGCTGCCGGGCACGCCGCTCTGGGCGCCGAGGGTTGTGTGGTCGGCTATGCTGATATGTCCGGCCACGCCCACCTGCCCGGTGAAGGTGCACCATTCGCCCACCTTCGTGGAGCCTGCGATGCCCACTTGTGCACACAAGACTGTGTTGCTGCCCACTTCTACGTTGTGCCCTATCTGCACGAGGTTGTCGATCTTTACGCCGCGGTGCACTATGGTCTTACCCATGACGGCACGGTCTACGCAGCTGTTGGCGCCCAGCTCGACGTCGTCTTCGAGCTCAGCGATGCCTATCTGCGGGATTTTCTCGTAGCCCTCGGCGTTTGGCGCGAAGCCAAAGCCGTCGGCGCCGACGACCGCCCCGGAGTGAAGTATGCACCTGTCGCCCACGATGCAGTCGGGGTACACGGTGGCGTTGGGGTAGAGTATGCTGTCGGAGCCTATCTTGGCGCCGGCGCACACGGTGACGTGGCTGTAGAGCTGCGTTCCGGAACCTATCTCGGCACCCTCTTCAACGACGGCAAAGGGTGCTATGTAGACGTTGGCTCCGATTTTGGCAGAGGCGGCTACGGATGCTTGCGGGCTGATGCCGGTGCGCTTGGGTTTCATGCCCTCGACGAGCGTCATGAGGTGTGCCACGGCCATGCGCGGGTCGTCGACACGGATGAGCGTAGTCTTCACTGGCTGTGCCGGCTGGAACGCCGTAGGCACCAGCAATATGGTTGACTGCGTCTGGTAGACGTATGGTTCAAATTTCGGGTCGTAGTAGAACGATAGTGCCCCCTCTACGCCCTCTTCTATCTTTGCAAATGTGCTGACACGAGCCTCGGCATTGCCGTCGACGGTGCCTCCTATGAATTGTGCTATTTGCTGGGCTGTAAATTCCATTAAAACTTGTTGGTTGTACTTTTGTGCGTGCAAAGGTATATTAAATAGTCCAAATTTCCTACTTATCGAGCTTTTTTTTGCTTGTTGTGGCCGTTTTGGTTAATATTGCGTACATTTTGAACCATTTTATATGCTTTAAGGACTTACGCACCCCATGCTCATTCCTCTTCCAGCTCGCGAAGCAGGTATGCTGCCGTGCCGTTGATGTTGGTCTTGCTGACGTGGCCGAGGCGCGCCTGGGCCGTCAGCCATCGGCCTAAATACTGGAGGCCGTTCTTGCTGAAGGTGTAGCCAGTGCGGCGTTTTATGTGGAGCGCTATGTCAGTAACTTTCATCTTCCTGCAGCCTTCCACCCGTTCTGTCAACAACTCAAAGGTGTCGAGCAGCTGGCTGACCTCAGTGCGCTGCGTCATATATCCGGCGTTGTAGCTTTCAATTTCGTTGACTTGCTGCGGCGTGAAATAGTAGTTGCGTCCCTGCTTCAATTCGCTCATGGCCTGTGCATATAATTCGCGGTAGTAATACCTCGGTCCGGTGTCGACTGTTGCGCCGCCACGGATGTCTGCTATGATGAAGCGCCGCGAGCCCGACGGGTCGTTGAGTACGTCGCTCAGGTTGGTCGTGGCGATGAACGAGGCGTAGCGCGGCATGTTTTGCACTACGCTGCTATAGGGCCGCCGCCCTTTTATGTTGCTCTTTTGTATTAGGTTCTTGAGGAATCCCTGTTGTGTTTTTTCGCTGATTTGGTTGAATTCATCGAGGTTGATGAGCAGCGACGTCGTCAGCATGCGCTCGGTCTCCTGCTTGCTCGAGAAGTCTACGAGTTCGCGGTAACCTGCCTCGCGCAGTTCGGGAGGCAGTATGAGCTGCCCGAACGTGCTCTTGCCGCAGCCCTGCTGTCCGATGAGCAGGGGTACTACGGCGTTGCCGTAGATGCTGTTCCATCCGCACCACTGCGCCACCATGCCGAGGAACCATGTGTGGAACCATTCGCGCCATTTCGGGTTGCGGCAGGGCACGCGGTCGGCCATCTGGCCTATGTAGTCGGTCTTGCCGTCCCAGCAGCCTTCCACCTCCTTGAGGTATGCTTGTGCCATGTTGTAGTTGCGGATCAGGGTAGAGCCTAAGTAGCGTTTCATGTCGCGGTCGAAGACCTCGATGCCGTTCTCGTGGCAGGCCTGTATCATCGTATTCATCTCCCTGTTGTCCAGCGGCGTGAATATGTATGCTGCGGAGTTGTTGGGGCGCCATTCCACGCCATTGGTGAGCTCGTTGTAGCGCAGGTCGTAGTGCGTGGTCATGAAGTGTTGCAGCTCTGCCGTGAGTTTCTGCATAGTGGCTCCGCCTTTCGTGGCTGCGCGCGGGCCTCGGCTCTTGCTGCTCATCTCGGTGTAGACGCTCTCTACGGTCTCTCTGATCTTGTCTTTGCCCAGGTCGTACCAGTGTGTGCTCACCGTGGCCTGACGTATCGTCAGCTCCAGGTGCAGGCCTTCCTCGTACGCCGCTATAGCCACGGCGTTGAGCTCCTCCTCGGCCGTATATTGCTTGCCGGTGCCGTCGACAGCCTTGGAGAATGCCTTGGCAAACCGCCTGCGTGCGTTGCTCTCGTTGGCGACGCTTGGGATGTTCGACGCCGGACCGTATTCGTGGGCGCGGTCGTCGCCGCCCTGGCTGCCGCTCATGACCTCGTTGAGGCTTAGCCGCACGGGCATGGCTTTATCGTTGAAGTAGGCTGCGGGGTCGAACGTCCAGCGGAAGCAGTCCTGTGCCTTGGGGCTTCGTGGCCGTAGCGGGCGTTGCAGCAGTGTGGCGTAGACGCGAGCCGCCTCGGTGTAAAGTTTTTTATGGAATTTGTTTATGAAGTCCTCGCTCTCTGGCAGGCTGTCGTCGTCGAGCGTGCCGCGCACTAAGATCTTCACCGTCTGACCGCTTGACCCCACGAACGTGGCGAGTGTCGTAGGCCAGGCTGCCGCCTTGTCTTTGATGGCTTCGGCTTCCTTGGCGCTGCCCACCTTGTCCACGTCGAGCAGCACGACACCGGTGTATGTGGTATTCAGCTCGCCGTTGCGCTTGCGCTTCACCACCTCGCCCGGACAGACGCGCGGCAGGTGGTCGATGTCGCGCCAATGAAGCAACGGTGGAATGTCGCCGACATCACGTCGCAACGCTTCCACCGTCAGCCTCCTCTTACTATCTGCTTGGAACTCCTTTACCAATTTTTCCAAGCCTGAAATGCTGGTCCTAATTTTCTTACTCCTTATCGACTTAATGTATATTGTACATTCCATAGTGTTTTGGATGTTTCCTAATGACTTGTTTCAAGCTTTTGTCTTATCTTTTATGTCTTACTCCCTGGCTTGCCTCGTGCTTTGCTTGATGCTCGACAGGTCGAAGATGCCTTTTTTGAGAGTCCCCAGGGCTCTGTCCTGGGCTTGAGGCTTGTAGCCCCGTTGGGCGCTCCATCGCAGCGTATTCATACTTGCGAACGTTGCTCTCTCCCTCTTCCCCTTTGACTCTCTCCCTCTTCCCCTTTGACTCTCTCCCTCTTCCCCTTTGACTCTCTCCCTCTTCCCCTTTGACTCTCTCCTTCTTCCCCTTTGACTTCCTCACCCGTCCCCTTTGACTCTCTCCCTCTTCCCTTTTGACTTCCTCCCCTTTTTTCTGCTGCAAAGATAAGCACAATAATTGATTCCTGCAAATTTTTTCAAAAGAAAATGCATATTGATTGTAAAATTTTGCATTTTTATATCTAAAAGACCTATAATTCTATCGAAATCCTAAAGATACACCTATAACTTAAACCTTTGTATTACAT
>CAJOLI010000087.1 GCA_905235285.1 uncultured Bacteroidaceae bacterium | reverse complement strand
AGATATCGCTGATAACATTAACCTTCAAAAGACTCTTACTCATAAAAGCGAAAAGAGGCACATCTTCTTCTTTTACACAAAGCTCCGAATTTATCATCATCCCAAGGCCTTCGAATAATCGTTCCATCATGACGTAACGACAGACGCAGCCGGTACCTTTTCGGTGGATAACTATTGCCTTCAGTGATGCATTCTTTAACCATTGGAACAAAAAACTTGCAGAATTCTTCTGACATAAAGAATTTTTCTGTAATTTTGTCCCCGCTAAAAATAGGCAATAGTTCAACGAATTATTTTTCGTCGAACTTACGTCAGTAAACAGTTCACAGAAACATATATATGGAGATTGATTTCGTAATCACATGGGTCGACATGAACGACCCTGAGTGGCAGACTGAATTTTCCAAATATTCCGGTCATAAGGATAACACGAAGAACGGGGTTTCGGAAGCACGCTTCAGGGACAACGGTTTCCTGAAATACTGGTTCAGAGGGGTTGAGAAGTTTGCACCCTGGGTTCGGAAAATCCATTTCGTTACGAGTTGCCAAAAGCCTGAATGGCTTGATGCCAACCACCCGAAAATCAATTTCGTGAACCATAAAGACTTTATACCATCTGAGTTCCTGCCAACGTTTAACTCAGTGGTTATAGAGCGATACCTGCATAACATACCGGGGCTGGCCGAACACTTTGTCTATTTTAACGACGATTTCTATATCATCAACCACGTCAAAGAAGAACGCTTCTTCAGGAATGGTCTCCCGTGTGACATCGCTGTATTTACATATAATCCGTCGTGGTCGCAGTGGTACAAGAGAATAAAGAACAACGTCAGGATTATCAACCGCCACTTCAACAAAAAAGAAGTGATGGCAAAGCATCGCGACAAATGGTTTGACAAAAGTTACGGCATGAAGGCTCGTTGGAACTATATCCTCAAGCACTACGACAAATTCATCACGCTGCGCGTCCCCCACAATGCACAGCCCTACTTGAAGTCAACATTTACAGAAGTTTGGACTGCAGCGGGAAAGGAGCTTACCGAAACATCTGCAAATAAATTCCGTGCGCTGACCGACTATACCCCTGAACTCTTCCGTATGTGGCAGATATGCAAGGGCGACTTCTCGCCTTACAACACGTATAGCGACACGAAGATGTTTCCGCTCATGGTGCGCCCCAAGCAAGCGGCCAAGGCGATAAGCCAGCAGTCCTATTCCCTCATCTGCCTGAACGATAACGTTCACATCCGCAACTACGACGCTGTGATGGAGAATATCCGCAACTCGTTCCAACAAATATTGCCTGAGAAATCAAGTTTTGAGCTTTAGACAATGAACAAAGTTGTTGCCGAAATTATAGCCGGACTGATTCCCCACAAGATGACACGCAACAGATGGCGGGGCATACTTAGGTTCGGCCCCCTCAACGCCATCAGGCTGAAGAGGCGCCTGAAGGACGACCATACGACGCCAGAGCACTATCTGTCGGTCTGCGCTATCGCCAAAGACGAGGGGCCGTACTTCAAGGAGTGGATAGAATGGCATCTGAGTCAGGGTGTAGAGAAATTCTACGTCTACGACAACGAAAGTTCCGACGGCACTAAGGAAATCCTGCAGCCCTACATCGACTCGGGCGTTGTGGAATATAAATACTGGCCTGGCTACAGACGGCAATTAGCAGCCTACGACGATTGTCTGGCTCATTACCGCTTGTCTTCACGATGGATTGCATTTATTGATTTGGATGAATTTATCGTCCCTGTAAAGGATTCTTCAATACCGAAATTCCTTAAGAGATTTGAATCTTTTGCCGCAGTAGAGATCAACTGGCTGATTTATGGCAGCAGCGGCAGGAAAAAGAAAACGCCCGGAACAGTGATGGAGAGATTTAAGCTACATTCAAAACCCGAGCATTACCTGAACCGCCATGTGAAGAGCATCATTGACCCTCGCAGGGCCTTCACGATGATTGGCTGTCATGAGGCTGCTAAAATATCAGGGGACATCGCCGATTCTCACGGACAGACGGTGAAAAAGAACTTCCGTGAACGCGAGCCTCAGCAGGACGTCATCCGCATCAACCACTACGCCGTAAGATCGTTTGAGGAATTTATCGAGAAGCAGGCCCGAGGAAGAGCCAGCGGGACTCAGAGGACCTTAAAGACAGATTACTTCACACAGTATGATCTTAACGACATTGAGGATACAGGCGAGTATTCATAAGCAAGGCCAACTATCTGGCAATTTGTCAATCTGTAAATATGTCAAAGAACAAAAAAGTGCAGGTCGTAGTCTCCATGACCTCGTTTCCTGAGGCAATACAATACGCCGTCAGAGCCTTACAGTCACTGCTGGTAGGGTCCGTCCTTCCAGATAAGCTGGTCCTTTATCTGACCTTTTCTCAATTCGAGGGGGGACGACTGCCGGAGTGTTTGCTCTCTCTTGCAAAAGAGAATCCTATTTTGGAGATAAGAAATTATGACAAAGATATACGCTCTTATCGTAAGCTGATTCCCGCACTCATCGATTTCCCAGAGGACATAATCGTCACCGTTGACGATGACGTAAGGTATCACAGACACATGCTTCGCGATTTGTTGAACCTACATGCGCAAATCCCTGACGCCGTTCTGGCACATCGCGCCAAGCGCATTAAGATAGGACAGCCGTATCGCAAATGGAGCAAATACCGATGGCACGACTTCCTGTTCAAGAGAATACATTATAGTTTCCTTAATTTACAGACGGGTGTAGGTGGGGTTCTGTATCCTCCGCATTCCTTGAAAAAGGAAATGATGGACGTGGAATTGTTCACCACACTGGCTCCCAGCACTGACGATATCTGGTTCTGGGCGGCAGGCGTGGCAAACGGCGTGCCGGTCATCCCCGTTCCATTTGGGTACAGTAAGCCTAAAGGATTAGGCAAGCCTAAAACCATGGCACTGAAAACCATAAATTTCAAGGGGGGAACAGACCGAAATTCTATGGTGTTAAATACCATTCTCGAGCATTTTCCTGAAATCAGACCTCGGCTGAGCCGCTAAGCGGAGATATAAAAATCAGGGAATAAGAGTCATACACTTATTATATATTACATTTCACATCAACCGTCATGGACATTGATTTAGTATATCTTTGGGTAAATGGAAACGACCCAAAATGGATTGCCAAGCGGCAAGCCTGCATAGGAGACCTCTCTCTTAAGGATGTCAATTGCAAGGGACGCTACGCTGATAATGGCGAGTTAAAATTCAGCCTGCGCTCGATAGATAAATATGCTCCCTGGATTCACAAAATATTCATCGTCACTGACAATCAAGTTCCCGAATGGCTTGACACCTCTCATCCGAAGATTCAGATAGTGGATCACACAGAGATTATGCCGCCAGAGTGCCTGCCTTGCTTTAATTCCAGCGTTATAGAGCACTACTTGCACAAGATACCTGGGCTATCCGAACATTTCCTGTTTGCAAACGATGACATGTTCATTAATCAGCCCGTAACCCCAGAGACGTTCTTCGGCAAAGACCAACTACCGAAGATTAGAATGAATCGAAGGCCTTTCCGGAAATTGTATATATATTTTAAGACAAGGATACAAAAAAAGCCTCTGTCTAATTACATGCAGAAAGTCCACAACGGTGCACTTTTGGTTGAGAAGAAATACGGGAAATACTTCAATTGCAAAACGCACCACAACATTGACGCCTACCTTAAGAGCCACTACGAGCACACGCGGCAGGTATTTGACAATGAAATAAGTGCCACCCGATGCCATCACGTACGTTCACAAACTGATATTCAGCGCAATATATACTCTTATGTTCTCCTCGCTGAGAAACACGCGCATCTCTGCTATGTAACACAGCACACCTCTTTCCGCCTACACATCGACAACAGGAAGTACTACGCCAAATTCATGAAATACAATCCCGTGTTCTTCTGCATGAACGACTCCCAGTTCGCCAATGACGACGACCGTCGCTACGCGGCAGAATTCCTTCAGCAATACTTCCCCGACAAGTCGCAGTTTGAAATCAACCCTTAGCAAAACGAGGGTTAGAGGTCAGAGCCTGCCTGCGATTGTACTCCTCGCGGCTCAGGCGCCAGCGACGGTGTGACCAAAGCCACAACTCAGGTTGGCGAAGAATAGCAGCCTCCAGCATGCGGAGATAAGAGATCATGTAAGGAAACAGCTCACCTTCGGCTGGGGCAATATTGTGCAGCGAGATGCGGTAGTAACCTCGGCGAGGCTGTTCAAGATCCATGAAAATGAAGCGCGCTCCTATCTTACGACCAATCTCCTCGGCACCGGTAATGTAGGCGGAGTCCTGGCCAAGGAAAGTGGTCCAATACTCCTGCACCTTGGTGTTGGGATGCTGGTCGGCAATGAAAGCCACGAGGAAAGGTTTGCCCTCGCCACGCAGATTCAGCACCGTTCGTAACACCCGGAGCTGGGGGATACTCACGCTGTCGAAACGTTTACGAATACGCAACATGAGCTGGTCGAAGACCTTGTTGCGAAGCGGATGGTACACCTGACTGAAAGTCATCGGATTTGTGCAATAAGTATACATCTGCTGTGCCCATTCCCAATTGCCGGCATGCCCACAAAGGATGAAACACGGCACTCCATCACGAGCACATTCATCGACAAGTTCAATGCCGTGAGGCTCTACACGTCGCGTAAGCTCCGCGTCGGAGATATGCAAGAGTTTGATCGTCTCTACAATGACGTCGCAAAGATGGCGGTAAAACTTCACCTCCAGCTCGCGACGCACGACATCACTATGCTCAGGGAAGACGCGCAAAAGATTCTCACGAACTACGTGACGACGATAATGCCAGACATGAAGCATCACCCAGCACAAACCGTCGCTCAGCACGTAGAGCCACGAGAGCGGCAGACGTGCTAACGCGCCAAAGACAAGCAGGTAAAAGTTGCAGAGAATCTTATCTTTCATAACAGGAGCTTATGCGACTGACAGTTTCTGTGCCAATCTCTTCGCTTTACATATATCAGAACTTATCGCTTTTATTATTCGGCCGCAAAGATACGCTAACTTACGCGGAAAACAAGATAAAAAATGAAAAAAATATGTAAAGTTTACGACTTTATCAAAGAGTTTACTTAATTTTGTGGCCAAAGATACACACCACCTTACATGATTTATGTCACTTTACCAGTAGAACGGCAACATCGCCTGAGCTTTTATCTGGCGATGGAGGAGTTTCTTGCACGTCAGAAAAACGACGGCGACGACCTTTTCTTCACCTGGCAGGTGGAGCCTACAGTCATCTTCGGGCGCAACCAAGACATCTGCAGCGAAGTCAACCTCGAATACTGCAGCCAACATGGCATTCAGTTCTTTAGGCGAAAGAGCGGCGGGGGATGCGTTTATGCCGACAGGTCAAACCTCATGATGAGCTACATAACTCGCTCTGACGAGGTCACAACGACCTTCACGCGATACATGCAGATGGTAACCAAAGCACTCGCCGACCTCGGCCTGCCCGCAACTTCAACACAGAACAACGATGTTCTCGTTGACGGACGTAAGGTCTCTGGCAACGCTTTCTACCACATTCCAGGCCACAGCATCGTGCACGGGACCATGCTCTTTGACACTGACATGGAGCACATGCTCCACGCCATAACGCCTCCGCAGACAAAACTGTCGAAGCACGGCGTCGAGAGCGTACGACAGCGCATCACGCTACTAAAGGAACACACCGGGATGACCATCGTTGAGTTTCAGACATATCTCCGCGAGAGCCTTTGCGACAGTTCATTACAACTGACACAGACGGACGTGCAAGCCATCGAAACGCTTGAACAAGAATACCTTAACCCAATATTTATTTATGGAAAAGAAAACCTGCCTCTATGACCGCCATGTGGCACTCGGAGCACTGATGTCGCCATTCGGCGGATTCATCATGCCCATTCAGTATACCAACATCACCGATGAGCACAACGCAGTGCGCCACCACTGCGGCGTCTTCGACGTCAGTCACATGGGCGAAGTGCGCATCACAGGCCCCGATGCCGAGCGCTACGTACAGCACATCTTCACCAACGACGTGACCGGAGCGCCCGACGGACAGATTTATTATGGCATGATGTGCTACCCCAATGGCGGCACCGTCGACGACCTGCTTGTCTACAAGATGGGCACGAACGACTTTTTCCTCGTCATCAATGCCGCCAATATCGACAAGGACGTCGAATGGATGCAGCAACAGATACACGGCTTCGACATCACGTTGGACCACCAAAGCGACTCCTACGGGCAACTCGCCGTGCAAGGCCCTGAAGCCGAGGCTGTCGTGGAGGAAGTGCTCGGGCTGCCGTGCAAGGAACTGAAGTTCTACACTGCCAAGACTCTCGAAGTAGCTGAAGGTGATGAGGGAGAGACCATCATCATCTCCCGCACCGGCTACACGGGCGAAGACGGTTTCGAGATCTACGGCTCCCACGAGTTCACGCAGAAAGCATGGGACAAGCTCATGGAATGCGGACGCTGCAAGCCCTGTGGCCTCGGCTGTCGCGACACCCTCCGCTTCGAGGTCGGACTGCCGCTCTACGGCGACGAGCTCTCAGCTGACATCTCGCCCGTCATGGCCGGTCTCTCCATATTCGTCAAGCTCGACAAGCCCGAGTTTATCGGTAAGGAAGCCCTCGCTGAGCAGAAGGCCAACGGCGTGCCCTGCAAACTCGTAGGCATCGAGCTCGCCGACAAGGCCATACCACGCCACGGCTACACTGTCCTCAACGAGGCGGGTGAGACAGTCGGTGAAGTCACCACCGGTTACCACTGCCTCAGCGTCGACAAGAGCGTCTGCATGGCTCTCGTCAAGACGGAATTTGCCAAGCTCGGCACACCCCTGCAGGTACAAATCCGCAAGAAGACCTTCCCAGGCGTCGTCGTCAAGAAGAAGTTCTACGATAAACATTATAAGAAATAAGGAAAGTTATTATCACAATTTCACATTTTCAATTATGGCAAACTTTGAATCAGGACTCTACTACAGCGAGTCACACGAGTACGTTCGCGTTGATGGCGAATTTGGTTTCATTGGCATCTCTGACTACGCACAGCATGCGTTGGGCAACGTCGTTTATGTTGACATGCCCGAGGTCGACGACGAGGTCACCGCAGGCGAAGAATTCGGCGCCGTAGAGAGCGTCAAGGCTGCCAGCGACCTCATCGCACCCGTCAGCGGTACCGTCGTTGAGGTCAACGAAGCCCTCGAGGACGAGCCCGAGCTGCTCAACAAGGACGCTTTCGCCAACTGGATTATCAAGGTACAGCTCAGCGACCCCTCCGAGCTCGATGCCCTCATGGACGTGGAAGCGTATAAGGCTCATTGCGAAGCATAAAAGGGACGCTTGACGCAGTTACTTCTCAAGATCGCTTTTTATATATGAATACAAACAATCAAAATCATTCCGCTCCCTCCCTAACAGGGAGGGCGGGGGGAGAGTCTTTTAAGTACTTCCCCCATACAGAAGAGGACCTGCAGGAGATGCTGGCGGCCTGTGACGTCAGTTCTGTCCACGACCTCTTCGCCGACATCCCCGAGGCGGCACGTTTCCGCAAGGAATATGACCTGCCCGACGCTCTTTCCGAAAGTGACCTGCGCCTCTTCTTCGAGCAGCTGACAAGCCCGTTCAACACTCAGCAGCTCATCTGTTTTGCCGGGGCTGGTTGCTACGACCACTACGCTCCCAGCGTCGTGCAGAACATCATCCAGCGCTCCGAGTTCCTGACATCCTACACGCCCTATCAAGCCGAAATCTCACAGGGAACGCTTCACTACATCTTTGAATATCAGTCGATGATAGCTGAGCTCACCGGCATGGACATCTCCAACGCCTCGCTCTACGACGGCGCCACCGCCACCGCCGAGGCCATGATGATGGCCTGGGGCAATGCCAAGAAGGCCACACGCGTGCTCGTCAGCGAGACCATAGACCCGAAGGTGCGCCGCGTCGTAGATACCTACGCCCACTTCCATGGCGTGCCCCTCCAGCTCATACCTGCAAAGGACGGCGCACTCGACCGCGAAGCCCTCAACCGCGAACTCTCTGAAGGGGGTGTGGCTGGCGTCATCGTGCAACAGCCCAACTTCTACGGAATAGTCGAAGACTACACTGGCATCGCTGACGCAGTACATGAGCAGAAGGGCATCTTCGTCATCAACGCCAACCCCAGCGACCTCGCCATCTTGAAGACGCCAGGCGAATGGGGTGCCGACGTCGCCGTGGGCGAAGGTCAGAGCCTCGGCATACCCATGACCTTCGGCGGTCCGGGCGTAGGCTATATGGCATGCTCAGAGAAACTCATCCGCAAGATGCCGGGACGCATCGTGGGACAGACGCTCGACAACCGCGGACAACGCGCCTTCGTGCTGACGTTGCAGGCCCGCGAGCAGCACATTCGTCGCCAAAAGGCTACATCGAATATCTGCTCCAACCAGAGCCTCATGGCGCTCTACGTAACCATCTACCTCGCCGTCATGGGCAAGGAAGGCCTGCGCGAAGCCGCCGAGATGAGCTACGCCGGAGCACACAGCCTCTGCGACAAGCTCCTCGCAACGGGCAAGTTCCACCTCACCTACCCCGACCAACCTTTCTTCAACGAGTTCTGCATCGACTACGACGGCGACCTCGACACCCTGCTGGCCGAAGCCACCGAATGTGGTTACCTCGCTGGCGTGAAGGTGGGCGAGAAGACACTCATGCTGGCCGTCACCGAGCAGCGCACACTCGAAGAGATTGACGAACTCTGCGAGATTCTTGGAAAATAGAAACTGGTAATCAGCATAATGTTCAAAAATCTGCTTTTGGTAGGAACAGGAAGCTTCATCGGAGGTGTAGCGCGTTATATAGTCTCATCCTTCATGCCTTCCCTTGACAGTGGATTCCCTTGGAGCACGTTCACGGTCAACCTTATAGGCTGTCTTCTGATAGGCTTGCTTTGGGGATGGGCCAGTCGGTATCCACATTTCCCACCTCAACTGAGTTTACTCCTCAGCGTAGGATTATGCGGTGGCTTCACGACATTCTCCACTTTTGCAAAAGAAAATCTATCTATTCTGCAAGTGGGTAATTATACTTCCTTTTTCCTATATACAATCGGAAGTGTTGCCTTTGGAGTCTTTGCCGTTTTGCTGGGTTTCACATTAACAAAATAGATTCCATACTTTTAACGAAATGAACAGAACATTATATGGCAACCTAATCTTCGAGCTTTCGAAGAAAGGACGTAAGGGCTACAGCCTGCCTCAGGACTACGACCGCACGCACACGACCGCCGAGCTGCCCGAGGCGCTGCGCCGTGGCGAGGCCGCCCGCCTGCCCGAGTGCGACGAGCTGACCGTGGTGCGTCATTATACGAACCTCAGTCACAACAACTTCGGCGTCAACGACGGCTTCTACCCCCTCGGCTCATGCACGATGAAGTACAACCCCGTCATCAACGAGGAGATAGCTGCCATGAAGGCCTTCGCCGGCCTGCATCCCCTGCAGCCCGCCGAGACGTGCCAGGGCGCCCTCGAAGTCTACTACAACCTCCAGCAGTCCCTCGCTGAACTGGCAGGCCTGAGCGAGTTCACGCTGAACCCCTGCGCCGGAGCCCACGGCGAGCTGACGGGCCTGATGGTCATCCGTGCTTACCATGAAGCCACCGCAGCCACTGTACCCGACGGTTCTACGTCGGGTAATGCCCTTCCCCGCACCAAAGTCCTCATCCCCGACTCGGCCCAC
>CAJOLI010000086.1 GCA_905235285.1 uncultured Bacteroidaceae bacterium | reverse complement strand
CATTCCTTTCATTATATAATCTAATATGCGGGCAAAGATACGAAATTTATATCATAATTGCAAGTAAATGATAGAAAAATCTCCTCCTGAGTAATAAAACAACTATAAAAACAACTATAAGATTTAGCAGTTTCGTCAATTATTTGGGGCGCAAAGGTTCCAGACCCCTCTGCGCCCTTGCTGCCTTCTGACTTTTCTTGGTCAGAGATTTTGGCCAGCCACCTCGACAAATAACATAAGCGATGTCTTCCATCTTCAGCACACTTTCTCCATCAACCTTTTCGGATTCAGCAAAAAGCGCTCTGATACTCACGTCTCCCGATGATTCACCCGATTCCCACAGTGTCATGGGGCGCATAGTAAGCCATGCGAAACGCCCGGCACCAGTATGACGAATTTTAGATTTGTCAGCAGGAACGGCAGAACCTGTAAGCATGAATAAACCATCACCCCTTCTGTGGTCTGCTTCAAAACGCACTGCATCCCATATTTGAGGGGCTATCTGCCATTCATCAATAAGCCTTGGTGTATCACCTTGAAGCAGTCGTTTGATGTTGGTTTCCGCCAATTGGAGATTTTGTTGTATGTTTGCTGGATCATCCATATACAGAATGCTCTTGGCTTGTTGTTCTGCGGTAGTCGTTTTACCACACGCTTTAGGTCCTTCGATAAGGACAGCCCCCATTGCTTCTAATTTCTCTTCTAAAAGAATATCTGCGATCCGCTTTCGATAATTGAATGTATTCTCAGCCATAATAATGGCCTGATATAATTTTCGGTGCAAAGGTAGTAATTATTCTTAAAACAAAAGAATATTTTACGCACAATTTGGTTATTTGGCGTATTGTTGCTTGGCTATTTGGCTTAATAGCATTTGGTTATTTGGCCTTCTTTCACTTGGTTATTTGGCAAAATTTCGCTCTGGGATAATCATAGGTAAATAGGCGCAGAAGTTCCTGTCCCTTCTGCGCCCTCAAATATCCTTTTGCTATTTTATCAAAACTTAAACTCTGTGAATGTCTTATTTGGTCATGATTCATCTTCTAAAATTTGTAAATATCGCATTCTATGAACTCGTTTTTTGTAAAATATCGCGTTTTGAGACCTATAAAACTTGTAAAATATCGCATTTTAGGAAATATTTTCGTATCTTTGCCCCCAGAAACATAGATAGCGATGATAGACAAAAGGACGTTAGAATTCATACTCACTGACCAGCAGGAAGAGTTGAAGGCGAAGTCTGAGGACATACTTTGTCACAGACAGGAAGAAGCATTGATTGACATGAACAGCCCACAGGCACAGGTTGTAATAGGTGTACGTAGAAGTGGCAAGTCAACACTTTGTTATCAGGCTTTGCAAGCACAAGGTATCAAGTATGCCTATGCAGATTTTGATGATGAGCGCTTGGCCGATCTTCAGGCCTCTCAACTGAATGACGTTTTAGAAGTCCTCTATAAGATATACGGTGATTTCAAGTATCTTTTTTTTGATGAGATTCAGAACATAGAGGGCTGGCATCTGTTTGTAAACCGTATGCTCAGAAAAAAAATGCACGTCGTCATTACTGGTTCCAATGCAAAGTTACTAAGCAGCGAACTGGCAACTCACTTGTCTGGCCGCAACAAAGAGATACCTCTTTACCCTTTCTCCTTTAAGGAATTTTGTCAAATGAAGGAGGTCGATACTACGATAAAGACGACAAAGGCAGAAGCCTTTCGTAGGGCCACATTCGACACCTATCTTAAACAAGGGGGATTCCCTGAACTGTTAGTCATTAGCGACAACAAGAACTATGTCAAGAACCTTGTTGACAACATCTTAAAACGTGACATTGAGCAAAGATACAAGATTTCATACAAGGCAGAATTTGAAAACCTTGCGCACCATATACTGAATGTATCACCGTCAATTGTCGTTTCCACCGATTTAGCAAAGATATTCAATTTCAAGTCAGAGCATACTGCTAAGAAATACATTGATTATCTGAAGCAGGCCTACCTGTTGATAGGTATTCAGAAATATTCCCAGAAAAGCAAGCAGCGGTCTGTTCAGGAAAAAATCTATGCTATTGATGTAGCCATGATGGATCAGCGTGACAATGCCTTTGCTGGCGAGAATCTGGGTCATCGTTTAGAGACCGTTGTTCTTATCCATCTGCTTCGTAAGTGCAAAATGGACGACAACGATGTATATTATCTCAACAATCGCTCTGGCGAATGTGATTTTATCGTTTGCAAAGGAAATAAAGTCATTCAGGCCATACAAGTATCCTATGATATTTCCGCAGAAAAGACTCGTAAACGCGAAATCAATGGGCTTCTACTTGCTGCCAAAGAAACCAAATGCGATAATCTCCTGCTCCTGACAGACCACGAAAGCGGTACCACAATAGAGTCTGGTCATCATATCAAGATCCAGCCCGTCTATGAATGGAGTCTTGAGTTAGGAGTATAGGGCGAGAAATGGTGCTGCAAAGGTAGAAATCAAGGGACTGGTCCATGATTGCAGCACGGCTGCATATCACGCGACCTGTCCCCTTGATTCGGGGGCTACATTGCCGGGGCCTCCGAGTAGCCCTCCGCCGGGGGCTGTGCTCCGGCGGAGGGGGAGAGAGGGCGTGGGTTAATAGCAGAGTTGGAACTCTGCAAGCTGGATCCTGTCGTCGGCTGCTGACTCATAGATTTCAAAGCGGAAGTACATATAGTCTCCCCTGGTGCCGTTCACCTGGTACTCTTTCCACGCATAATTGTCGTAAGGCTGATCGAAGTTTGCGCGGCTGTCGATGAGCGTCCACTTGCTGCGAGCGTTCTTCCTGCCGTAGAGTGCCCCGCTCTTCGGGTTGCGCCCTGTATAGGTGCGAGTGTCGTTTGCTGTCTGCAGTTTGTAGGAGTAGGGGTTAATGGGGCTATCGGCATTGAACTCCACCGCCCAGCAGTCCTTGCCGCTGACCTCGCTCTTCGTACGGTCAACTACATACGTACACAACTTTGTGCCACCGTCGTTATCGAAGAGGTTGGCATAGCTTTCCCCCGGGAATCCTGCAGGGCCGCCGGTGGGCGTCATCAGGAACGTGCCGTCCTGGAGCCAGTCGATTTTCAGCAGGAAGCGCTCTTCGCCATCGGTGTGCCTTATTCCACTAACATAACCGTTAGAATATATCATACACTCATAATAACGCCCCCAGTCCCAATGCGTTTCGTTTATCCAGTATGACGCGCTCGCATCAAGCGGTCCGCATCCAGCTTGTTTGAATTTCTCAACAAAGTAATCCCAGTTTTCCCTCATCGCAGATGAATTCTGGTCCGCGTCGCTACGGTTCGGATTATAAGATGAATAGAAAACGTAATCGAAAGAATTATCAACACCCCATTTTTGCCGTCCAGAACTATTTGTGTATTTGTTATTTGTAATGGCGGCCCATACTGGGTTGGTGCCATTGCCGCGCTCACGGATGAGCACGAAATTGAGTTGCTTGTCATTATCAGCAAGACCATCACCACACTTGCCTGTAATCCGGAAGGAACGTATATCGCCCAGATGCCACTTATTGCCCCCTGAGTTGTAAGGCCATGCGGAGTTCTGCAGGAAGGTGATCTTGTCGATGTACTTCAGTTGGGTCTCGGGGCTGTAGGTCACCTCGGCCACTGTCTGGCCGCTGCCGGCGCGGAAATAGATGGTGCCCTGGGCGTGACCCAGCGTGTCGGTGAGTTGGGCGGTGAGGTCGCTGACGGTGGGGGTGATGGTGCCCAGTTCCACATCGGGGGCTATCCAGTAGCGGAACATCTTGGCGGCCTCCTCGATGTCGTCAACGCCTATGTAGAGGTGCTGCGGCTCGGCGTCGTAGAGGGCCTCGCCAATCTCGTAGCGCACCAGTTGGCCGGCGCTGTCGATGTTGCAGATGGCCCGCTGGAAGATGTCGAGGTCGTCATACTGCAGTTTCTGGCTGTCGGTTTGCTCACTGTCGGTTTGCTCACTGTTGTTCTTGTCATCGTCATTGTCTGAACAGGCGGTGAGCGATGGGATGGCTGTGGCCAGCATCAGCAGGGCCATCAGCGCGGGGATAAATCTCTTTTTCATTTACGTTTTACTTATGTTTACAATTTATTTATCTGCCTGTTTGGGGCTGTGCGCTTAATCATCGGTGACTATCTTGAGCAGTCGGAGGGTCTTGGCGATGAGGCGATGGCCGCCGGGGAAGCGCACGGGGACGTTTGAGTTGTTGGCCAGCTTGTACCTGGTCTGATTCTGCTCGCACAGCTGCGAGTATTCCTTCAGGCGGCTATAGACTTCGCACATCCCCTTGTAATCCACAACCTCGATTTTCGGTATGTAGAGTTTGCCAAACTGGAATGTCTGGTGATTGCCGTTGTCGTCGAGGGCGGTGAACTGCACATCGACGCGCACCACGAAGTCGGGGGCCGTGGGGTAGCCGATTTCGGTGCATTTGCCGTTCTCATCGAGGGTGTAGGGCAAAAACACCTGCGGATCCACGACAATCTGCTTGCCCAGTTCCGGTACGTCGATGAGTCGTCCGTGGTAGCGCTGCCAGCCCTTGCCATCGGCTGTCTTCTGAGTGACGACGGTGCAGTTGTCGGCGGTCTCATACTGGCCGTCGGCCAGGTCGTCCAGACCCACCTTCCACACTACGGGGATTGAATTTGCACTGAGTTCAATAGTGCCGCTGGTCTTGTCTGGGGCCAGGCTGAACGAGGGGCGCTCAGCCAGCGTGAGCATCCGCCGATAGACATCGGTGTGGCCGTAGGAGTAGTTGGGCAGCACGCCCACGTTGGCCGTGACGGTGACGCTATCAATGCCGCGGAACAGGTCGGTGTTCAGGTTCAACTTGATGCTCGTGGGGTCGAAGGCATAGACGATACGCACGTCGTAGTCGGCGAAGTTGCTGATGGCGTAGCCGCTATTGGTGCAGAGCAGGCCGAAGTGACTGCCCGAAGAGAGGATGTCCTCCTTGTCGATATACACCACGGGGTCTTCGGCCAGGCTCCACACGCCCTTGCCCACGTGGCCGTTGGCACCGTTGGCCGAGTAGATGCCCTTGGGACTGACGGCGAGTGCGCGATGGTTGTTGCTCGTGGCAGCCTTGATGTAGCCGTTGAGGTCGAGCGTGGCGTCGAGCGTCAGGTCAATCTTGCCGGGAATGGGCTCGTACTTCTCGGGGTCTTCTAACTGGTCTCCGACGAAACTGAGCAGCGGCCCGGCGATGCTGCACGCAAATCCGCCCCAGTACTTGACTGGGTTGAGATAGCCGCCGATGCCCTCAGCGCCGCCGTTCCTCATCAGATTGCCGTAGGTGGAACGACGTGAGATGCTTTGGGAGGCCATGCCGCTGAGCGAACTCAGACCGCTACCCAGTGCACTGAATATGCCGCTGGTAGCGTTGGCCCCACCGCTCTGTATGATTTGCGGGTCGGTAAAGGTGCCGCTGATGCTGCCGGAGAGCGTACCCTTGAGGTTGACGCTCTGGTTGTTCACCGTCTCGGCGAAGAACTTGAAGCGCGGAGCATCCTCGTCCTTCTTCAGCCAGTCCTTGCCCTCGGGCACGTAGCCCGACATGTCGAACTCGAAGCAGTACCAGCCGGGTTCGATGCTCTGGGATTTGCGGTAGGGGGTGATCCACGTCTGGAAGGTCTGGCTCTGGGCGCTCAGGATTTGGGCATTGGACAAGAGGTTGCTGCCCTGCACGTGGCTGGTGGGTATGCCATACTCGAGGACGTTGTAGAGCGGGTACATGTCCTTGTCGTCGGGCTCGCCGAAGTAGGTGTTAATCATCAGGTCGGAGCCCCAGCCGGAGGAGTTGGCGACGTAGGTATAGACGTGCATCTGTCCGCTCCACTTGTTGTAGAGGGCGAAGTAGCGCACGCCGTCCATCGAATTGTCGTTGATGTAACTGAAGGCCATCTCCCATCCCTGCGAGGGCTTGCGCTGTAGGCGCACCTCCTCGGGAATGTGTTCGGCCCCCTCTACGATCCAGGGGGTACGCTGGGGATGGTCGAAGCCTTGCAGGGCCACGGTCTCGAAGGTCCACCAGTCGGTGAGCCATCCGGCGTTGCCGCCGCTGTAGGCGTCGCCGTCGCTCATCTTGCTGTGGCTCACGGTGACGGTGGCATGGTCGCCATTCTCGCTCACCACGTCGATGGTGGCCTCGGCATCGTCGGTCGAGGGCTGCGTGCTCTCAATGGTCAGCGCGGGGTGGCCGTCTGCGTCGAGTTCCGGCATTGGCGTCACCTTGAGCCACGAGGCCGAGGTGGTGGCACTGGCGATGGCCGACGAGATGCTGTCGAGCGTCAACTGCTGGCTGTCGCTGCCGCCGAATACCACGGTGCTGTAGCGATAAGCGCCGGGGATGAAGGACGCATCGATGTCGTTGTCATCGTCGTGGCAGGCTGTCAGCCCTGTTGCTGCGGCGGTCAGCATCGTGACTGCCAGCAGGCGTGAAAGTAATCGGTTGTTCTTTCTCATTGTTGTCTTGTGTTGTTTTGATTGTGAAACATTTATATAATATATATACCTTATTTAATTTGATAGCGTATGAACTCTGACGGGCCGGTGGTATAGAGGTTGCCGAAGTGGGCGGCGTTCACTATCTTGGCGTGGGAGCCGAGGGTGTGGGTGGCGCAGTAGAGGAAGAGGTCACGGAAACTGGTGTCGGGGTTGTCGGTAAGACACGTGACGAGGTTCTGCGAAAAGCGGTCGCACAGCCACACGTGGGCGTCGTTGCTCCAGCAGTCGGCCCACGACTGCTCCGTGGCGCTGGCTCCACTCATGGCGAGCACGCCGGGGATGCCCTCGACGGCGCTGATGACGCACTCACCGTAGCAGGGTTCGGCGGCGATGAGCAGTTTTCGGAACTGCATCTGGTTAGCGGTCTCGCGGAGCATCGAGGCGGTAAAGCCCTGACCGTAGGGCGTGTCGCGCCAACAGAACTCGTCGGCTCCGCCGTGGCTGGTGCTGCGGCCGTGGCCGCTCCAGTAGAAGAGGACATTGACACCGGGAGCGCCTGCTCCGTGCAGGATGCCTGCAACATCTTTTGCGGTGAGGTCGGCGCTGTCGTAATCGACTACTGCAGCGGGCAGGTTGTCGTGGCCCCCCAACAGGTCGGGACCATTGAGCGATGAGCGAATGATGCCCGGTTCGGGGTTCTGTGGGTCGCTGGCAATGCTGCCGTCGATGATGAGGATGATGTGGTCATCGGAGAAACCGCCCCGGCGCAGGGCCTGATAGACGCTGAGCACGTCGGCCTGATGGCGGTAGTTGACGAAGCCCGTGCTGCCCTGCACCAGCACGGCATACTGGTCGGCGAGGGCAGGATACTGTATGGCCGTGCCACCTGCGGCCTGCTGGTCGAAGTCCTTGCTGGCCTTCTGCTGGTCGTAGAGGTAGTGCCAGGCGGCTTTGGCATCGGCGGTGCGCACGCCGGAGGAGCCGAAGTAACTGCGGTGGATAATCTGACCATCCATCAGTTGCCATTGAACGTAGGTTGTCGTGGTGGCGGCGGTGTAGGTGTCGGCATCGAAATTGATTTCGCCCGAGGCCCCCACGAAATGGAGCAGCTGGCCGCGCTCCATGGCGGAGAGGTAGAATCCCATCGCGGTAGCGTTCCAGGCGGGGCCGCTGAGGTCGGCGCTGTAGGCATCGATGGTGATGGTGCGTATGGCGTCGTTGATGTCGGCGAGATTATCGCCGGCCACAGGGCGCTGGTGCTCGGCGTAGCAGGTGGCGAAGGCAGCGAGCATCAGCGCATCGTAGAACTTGCACTCGGCGAAGGTGGGGAGCACGCCGAAGCGCGCCTTGTAACTCTGCTCGAAGCCCGTGGTGGGGTCGGCGTATGGCGAGAATCCCTCGTAGCCCTGCAAGATGGCGGCGGCACGCGGGCCGAGAGCGGCAAGTCCCTCCTCCGAGAGGTCGGAAAAGGCGAAGTAAGTACTGTAAGTCGATTTGAACAGCCGCCAATACTGGTCGTTGGCAGGGTCGTCGGGGTCGTTGCTGCTAAACACCAAACTGAGCCCAGGGAAGTTGAGCACGGCTTGGCGGTTGGCACGGGCCACGTCGTAGATCTGCTGCGCTGTCTCGGCCACGCAGAAGATGGCCGATTCCACCACCCCCTGTGCATCCATCACCTCGCGGTAGTCGGCTATCTGCTGCAGCAACTCCTGCTGGCTTCTGTACTGGTCGTTGCGTTGCAGGTCGATGGCGTTCTCCAAGGCGTAGAACGGTGCCCAGTAGTTGAACGTCATGCCGTATGCGTCGTCGGGTGAGAAGACGGCGGCCTTGGGCGTAAGGATGCTGCTATAGTACTTGGCCATCGTTGCAAAACTGCTCATCAGCACGCCTGCAAGCGAGACGTCGGTCTCGGTGAGCGACCAGAGGAAGGGTGCGGAGTTCGTGTTCAGCCCATTCGTGGTGACGGCATAGCGGCGGATGATGTCCTCGCTGGTGACGGTAGGCGCGATGAGGGGCTTCAGCGTCTTGCTGCACGCAGGGGCGAAGCGTGCCACACTGCCGTTGGCGAAGGGGCCGATGACGGCCACGATGTCCTGGCGGCCAGCCAACTGCTCGCTGAGCGCCTCGAGGTCTTCGCTGAGTTCGTCGTGCCACTCCAGTTTCAGGTCGATGGCCAGCGTGTCGTGCCGCTGCGCCTCGCGGAAGTTCTCCAGGAACCACTCGGTGGTGCGCTCCAGCCGGGTCTTTGTGGCGGCATCACCAACAGGGGCGACGACGGCCACGGTCTTCTCCACCCAGTGGCGGGCTGGCACGATTTCGACGGTATCATCCTCCTGGCGGCAGGAAGTGAAGAGGGTAAGTAGGAAGATGATGGGGAACAATACGCTATTTCTCATGCTCGGCCTCCTTTCTGACTGCATCGTTGTAAATCTTTGTACGAAGGGCATCCGTCAACTGCTCGCTGAACGCCCGCTCATGACTGATCGTATAGGGATGGATGACCAATTCGGTATAGCCGTCGGCAAGGCCCAGCACCTGATGCTTCGGCATTCCCCTGGCAGAGAGCCACTGGCCGATGCAGAGTGCCACGGCGCGGTCAATGTGCTTCACAGCAGAGAACGGACAGTGTGACGAGGCGACGGTGGCATCGATACCTACGTAGTCGTAGTATCCCAGCATATCTATCAACCGACGGAACGTGGAACCGGCTCCGCCGCAGAGGGGGACCATCAGTTGATCCCAGGTCTGCCATTCCTGCTCAAAGAGCAGCCGCATAGCGGTGGTGTCGGCCACGGCGAAGCCTCCTGCCACATCGTCGGAGAGATATTTGGTAACGATCTGCCGGTTATCTGCAGCCGCAACATAGTCGGCACGGAAACCCTCTGTGAATGCCTCCACGGCCTCTTTCACACTCTCTATTTCGGGATTGGCTGCCACGATCAATACCTCAGGGGCAATGAGGGGCGCCACGGCTCCGGCCTCGTACATCGCACCGTAGAAAGGCAGATAGAGCGTGGAGCCTTTGCCGCTGAGCGGTGTATAGGTCTCAAGATAGAGCAAGTCAGCATAATCGTTCTTCTCCAGGCGGTTGTTGTTCTGACGCAGGTAGTCGTCGTAGCCGGCGGCTGCAACGATGAAGAGGCGGCGCACAGTGTCCTGTGCAGACTCCATCTGCCGGAACATCGTTTGCAGATAGGCCAGTCCCTCTTGCCTCGTGACGGGCGACAGCTGCATGGTGCGCAGCCCGTGTTCCTTGGCAGCCTGCTCCACACCTTGACAGATGAGGTCGTTGTACCCACCGTCGCCTAAGCCATTGGCGTCATAAATGACTGTGATGAGGGGTGCCGTTGAGGCAGCATCGGCAGGGTCGGGCTGATAGATGGTGTCGCCATCCTTCGTGCAGGCGGACATCAGCAGCAGCAGGTAAAAAGACACCAAC
>CAJOLI010000085.1 GCA_905235285.1 uncultured Bacteroidaceae bacterium | reverse complement strand
GAGCCGTTTTTCACCCTTTTTTCGGCATTTAAATTGCATTTTTCACTTAGTCATTACTATAGTAATCAGCTGTTTATGCCACTTTTAGTGAAAAATGAATTTTAAAACTCCTCATGCGCGCGCGAACCACATGAGCGCTTACCCTGCTCTGAAACAGCGGCACACCCAACAGAGGAGACCGCTCGGCCCTGCCAATACGTTTTGCCTGCCCAAGCGTTTGGCCCTGCCAACACGACCGCTCGACTTTGCTCGCTCATCAGGCTGTATAGACCAACTTATCCAGATAAAACCATCAACTTATCTGGCAGAAAAAGGTGGACCACCTTGGTGATCCACCTTTTTCTACCGGTTGAATTGCCTTTCACAACCGGTTGAATTGCCTTTCGCAACCGCTCGTTACGGCCAACTTGACCGGTAGCATTGACCAGCTCGGCCATTCGCACACACTCGCATGATACACTGACTCCGCATTTGCTGTTTTTGTCAAAGCAGGCAGTTGCCTCGGAGTGCGGAAGCGAGGGGCGGCAATACAGCTGCTACTTCACGACAATTTTCTTGCCTCCTACGATGTAGACGCCGCGCTGGAGTGCGCTGGTGCGGCGACCTGTTAGGTCATAACAATTGCCATTTACGATTTCTCCATTTACAATTGTCAATTGCTGGATGGCATCAGGCTCCTGTTTGTCGCGCTCGAGGTCCTCTTCCGAAGCTTTGCTGATGACGATGTAACCTACGCGCTCCGTGGCGGAACGTGTGGAGGAGAGCGTCATGGCGGTGTTGCTCTTGTCGACCTGCATACGTACTTTACCTTCAGTGGCTGCGGAAGAACTGTTAGGGATGCGCAGGATAGCAGCTGCGTCATAGTCGAAACTCTGGAGCTGCACCATAAGGTTTGGTTCTTCGAGTGCGCGCGGGTAGAAGATTGTCTGCTGAGCCGTCTTGAAAGTCAGCGTAGTGTCGCCCACGGTGTAGAGCGTGGCTTCGCCGTCGGTGCCCTGCCCTTTCTCTATGGCGAAGTAGCCGAGGCGACAAGAGGTCTTGCCAGTTGTTATGTTCGACTCGTACATAAGTTGCACCTTGAAACCTTCGTTGGTGACATCCCACACGCGCCACATGATGGGTTTAGCCGTAGCAAGCGACCTTATGGGCTGCACCATGACTACGGGCACCGTCTCGAAGGGTTCCTTGAAGCGCACCTCGGTGGGCGTAAAACCGACGTAGTCATCGTCGGTAGTCTCAGTGGAATTGTCGAAGTAAGCTGCTTCGTAGTTCAGGCGTCCGAGCTTGCCACGAAGGGGCTTGGCAGCTATGAAGGTTGACTCGTCGGTCTTGGTCGACGCCGTAGCTTCATCGGCAGCCCACTTGTTCATGCGATAACGGAAATAGTTGAAAGCACCGTTAGTGGAGTTTATGCTCATGAGGTTATCAACGATTCCCACGTTGCTGTTGCTATAGGACGGTGAGCCGAAGACCACGACGGGTTCGTCTTCCTCAGCGAAGGTATGGCCGAAATAGGTGTAGCTCTCTGCGCCTACGCTGGCCGTGACAACTCCGTACTGCAGGTTCTCTATTCCGCTGGTGGCGGATACGTTGTTGTAGGCTGGATTAGAGTTGTACGAGCTGTTGTCGAACATTTTCTCTACGACGCGGTAGGTGTATGAGCCTGGGCCTTCGATGACGTCCTTATAACTCATTGAAGCCACGTCCTCGACCTCGGGGCCAGTCCATTCTTGCAGCGTCTCCCAGATGCCGGTACCGATGCGTCGCTGCAGTGCCACCGTCTTGGCGAGGTCACCATTCCGGTTTGTCCAGGTCAAGGTGCAGGTTGAATTTCTCGGCGTAAAAGTTGCAGTAAGATCGTTGACAGCATAGGTGCGCGGGTTCTTGGGCACGTAGTTCAAGCTCCCGCTGTAGGCAAGCGGTGTCGTCATGCTTGCATAGTACTCGCCAGCCTGCGTGAGCTTTCCGTTGCGCGTCAGCTTGCAGGGGAAATTACCGTTCTCGCCGTTCCAGTAGTAGTAACGCTCTACGCCTGAGTTGTTGTTCAGGTTGGTAGTGATGTTCTTGATGGCGTTGGCAAAAGAAGCTTCAGTGGCGCTGCCAGAGAAGGAGCCGTTGCCGCTCCAAGAAGCTCCCCAGCACCACTCCGATATCCAGATGGGGCGCTTGTACTTATTCGACCAGTTGCTTACGTTGCCGAAGTTGCCCTCGGGCCAGTAGCAGTGGAGGTCGATGATGTCGCAGCGCCATCCGCGTGCGTCGATGCTGTCGAGGAACTCTGCGAGGAACCCTGTGGCGTTCCAGTAGTCGCTGCCGTCCCACGAGGCGGGCGAGCAGAGTCGCAGGCCAGTGCGCATCATGTTCTCCCAGTTGGCGAGGATGGTGGCAAGGTCCTGCGGATGGTCGTCGCTTGAGTTGCGCGGTTCGTTGTTGTTCTTGGTGTGAGGCGACTGTGAAGTACCTCCGATAGTAGCCGACGAGGGCCAATCCTCGTAGATATGGTTTGGCACCCACTCGATGTCAGGTAGCAGGCTGGCGTTGCCCTGTCCCCAGTCGTAGGTGCTCTGGACGTTCAGCAGGTCGAGCGATGTCACGTCGCCTGCTGCACTTGCCAGCTGCGCCTTGCCGGCATCGTACCACTTGAAGATGCGATACGACGAGATGCGACCGGCCATGAGCGTGGGCAGCGTCAGCTCGAGGTCGGCATCGGCGGCGATGAAGCAACGGCTATAGCCGCGTCCCGACTTCTTCAGTGCAAACGTGACCATGTATCCTCGCTTGAGCTTGAAGCTGCGCACGCGGTTGTTCCACGCCGTCGGCATATTCTTCATATAGCCTCCGGAATTTCCTTCGGTGAGGCCGTCGTAGCTCTCGCCCTCGAAATTATCACCGTCGAACACGGTAAGCGGACGGAAGGCCGTGCCTCCGTAAGGCAAGAGGATAGCCCCTCTGTTGTAGAGCTTCAACTGGCAGTTGGTGCCGTCCTTGGCAGCCGCACCGTTGATAGTAATCTTATTCAGATAAGCCTTGGCCTTTGAGGGCTTCAGGTTATCGATAATGACGACAGCATACTCCGTATTGACTATATCAATGGAGCCTGTCTCGCTGAACGGTTCTTTGCCTGTGATGTGGTAATCTACGGCTTCAGTGAGGCTGACGGCCTCGGTCACTTGTGCTACGGTCTGAGTCGTATTCTTAGCCAACATGGCAACAGACAGGCCGAAGGTCAGGAGTGAGAATAGGAAAAGTCGTTTCATATTCAGATAGAGTTAGTTAGTTCATAAAATCTCAATTACCTATAGTCCTCGGGACCGAAAGACGCTTCGATGAAGGTTTTTCCGGTCGACTCCGATGTGTAATGATAAGTGAAGGTGAAGCCTTCCTCCTTGTCGCGCCGCATGTTTATGTCGTTGCGGATATTCTCGAGCAGCCGCTGGCGGAAGTCTTCCACTACGTCGGGCGTGAGCAGCGAGTCGTTGTCGAGCTCGCCGAGCACAGTGTAATAGTAAACCAGCCCGACGGGGTCAGCGACGAAAGCCATGCTGTCCATACGGATGTAGGCGTCTACCATGCGCGGACACTCGCGCTGGCTGAACTCGCGAGCCTCGCGCTGCCGGCGCTCTGAGAACGACTCCGTGCAACTCGCTGCGAGTAGCAGGGCAACGAGGCCGCAGGCTAAGTGTAAAGGGAAACGGTGGTTCATCATTCTTTGGGTTTATTTATCATTTTTCAACTGCTCAAGCGCATGCGCGAGCTGGTCGGGGCAACTGGTGGGGCGTGCTCCGCAGGTGGTGCCCTTGAGGCGTTTGATTACGTCGTCGACCTTCATGCCGCGCACGAGTTCAGAGACACCTTTTGTATTGCCGTTGCAACCGCCGTAGAAGACTACCTTCTCTATGACGCCCTCCTTGGCCGTCACCTCGATGGCTTTCGAGCAGGTGCCCTGGCAGGTGTAGAGGGTGGAGGACACTCCAAGCCCCCCTTCCTGCTCCCCCTCCGCTCGGCTCGAAGAGACGCTTGACCCTTCAAGAGGGGAGAGTGCGGAATGTATTTGACTGGATGCGTTCTCTATCATTAATGAAGATGTGTTGATGATATGTTTCTATTCTTAAGAGGTGACCGCCCTACCCCTAAAGGGGAAGCGGGGAGGGGGTCTGCTTTATCTCTAAATACAATTCATCCAGCTGCTTCTGCTCCAGACGTGAGGGAGCATCGAGCATGACGTCGCGCCCGCTGTTGTTCTTCGGGAAGGCTATGCAGTCGCGGATGCTGTCGAGGCCGGCGAAGAGGCTGACCCAGCGGTCGAGGCCGTAGGCAAGCCCTCCGTGAGGTGGCGCTCCGTATTTGAAGGCGTTCATCAGGAATCCGAACTGCTCCTGTGCGCGCTCCTCGGTAAAGCCCAGGATGCGGAACATCTTGTCCTGCAGTTCCGGGTTATGGATACGTATGGAGCCGCCGCCTACTTCAACGCCGTTGCACACCATGTCGTAGGCATCGGCGCGCACGGCTGCCGGGTCGGTGTCGAGGAGGGGAATGTCCTCGTCCTTGGGGTGCGTGAAGGGATGGTGGGTAGCCATGAGACGGCCTTCCTCCTCGCTCCACTCGAACATCGGGAAGTCGATAACCCAGAGGAGTGAGAACTTATTCTTGTCGCGCAGGCCCATGCGGGCGCCCATCTCCAGGCGGAGCTCGCACAGCTGCTTGCGCGTCTTCATGGCATCGTCGCCGCTGAGGATGAGGATGAGGTCGCCGGGCTGGGCGTTCATGGCGGCCTTCAGCTCGCCGAGGACTTCGGGACCATAGAACTTGTCGACGCTGGACTTCACGCTGCCGTCCTCGTTGACACGGGCATAGACGAGACCCTTGGCACCAATCTGCGGACGCTTGACGAAGTCGGTCAGCTGGTCAATCTGCTTGCGGGTATAGACAGCCTGGCCTGTGGCGCAGATGCCGCCGATATACTTAGCCTCGTCGAAGACGCTGAAGCCGGGAGCCTTGGCGAAGACATCCTTCAGCTCCACGAACGTCATGCCGAAGCGCGTGTCAGGCTTGTCGCTGCCGTAGTACTTCATGGCGTCGGCCCACGTCATGCGTGGGAAAGCGCCCTCGAGCTCGATGCCGCGCAGCTCGCGGAAGAGGTGCTTGGCCATACCCTCGAAGGTCTGCAGGATATCCTCCTGCGTGACGAACGACATCTCGCAGTCGATCTGCGTGAACTCCGGCTGGCGGTCGGCACGCAGGTCCTCGTCGCGGAAGCATTTCACGATCTGGAAGTAGCGGTCCATGCCTGAGACCATCAGCAGCTGCTTCAACGTCTGCGGGCTCTGAGGCAGGGCGTAGAACTGTCCGGGGTTCATGCGCGAGGGCACTACGAAGTCGCGGGCACCCTCTGGCGTGGAGCCGATGAGCATAGGCGTCTCTATCTCGAGGAAGCCGAGGCTGTCGAGGTAGCGGCGCACCTCCATGGTCATCTTGTGGCGCAGCTCCAGGTTCTTGCGCACGGGTGTGCGACGCAGGTCCAGGTAGCGGTATTTCATGCGCAGGTCGTCGCCGCCGTCGCTCTGGTCCTCGATGGTGAACGGGGGCGTGACGCTCTCGTTGAGCACGGTCAGAGCCGTGGCTATGATTTCTATGTCGCCCGTGGGCAGATTCTTATTCTTGTTGGAACGTTCGTTGACGGTGCCCGTCACCTGCACTACCCATTCGCGACCGAGCTTATTGGCCTGCTCGAAGAGCGACGTGCCTTCCTCAAAGACAATCTGTGTTATGCCATAGCGGTCGCGCATGTCCACGAAGGTCATGCCGCCCATCTTGCGGGTGCGCTGCACCCATCCTGCCAGCGTCACCGTCTGGCCTACGTTGGCGATACGAAGTTCGCCACAAGAGTGTGTCCTGTACATATTTCTTTTTATTGTAAATATTATTTGCGCTGCAAAATTAGACTTTTTAGAGAAAAAAGAAAAAAGAAAAGAGAAAAATTTGGGGTCGCTTCGCTCAAAATCATTCGAAAATCAAGTCGGAAAATCATTCAAACATAACTGAGAGATTTTTTGAGATAGATTTTTTAATGATTTTGAGGGACGAAGTGACAACCAATTTTAGAGAAAAGAGAAAAGAGAAAAATTGGGGGTCGCTCCGCTCGGCGCTTGCGATGCTTCACACTTGAAGAAATATAAGATACTCAAGTTTCGGAAGTAGCGAATAACCTATGATTTTCAAATATTTATTTAATCAAGAATTAGAGAATTATTCACATACTCTGGAACTCGAATGTATCGGAATTTTAGAAACGTTTTTGCGATGCAAAAACTTTCTCAAATCCTCATCAATTCAAGTACGAATAGGAGAAATTCTCTAATTCTCTAATTCTTGATAAAAATATAACAAGCGAAACTTGGGTTAAGAGTTAAGAATTGTTGGGGTCGCTTCGATACTTCGAAGAATATCATTCGAAAATCAAGTCGGAAAATCATTCAAACATAACTGAGAGATTTTTTGAGATAGATTTTTTAATGATTTTGAGGCCGAAGGCCGACCAATTGAATAAGAGAAAAGAGAAGCCTCTCCCTCCCCTGAAGGGAGGGGGTGACCGCCGTAGAAGTCCTTTCCTTTAGGGGAGGATTTAGGAGAGGCTGAGAAAAAAAACTCTAATCCCTAATCCCTAATCCCTAATCTTTTTATACCTTTGTGGCGAAAAAAAACAAATCAACACGTTTTACTACGATGAAAAAACTTGCTATCTCACTCTTTCTGACAGCCATCTGCTGCCTTACGACAACAGCTTCTGCGGCGCCGCGAACCGGCTCGTTCCGCGTGGGCGACAAGACCTTCCTGCTGAACGACAAACCCTTCGTGGTCAAGGCCGCCGAGGTCCACTATCCCCGTATCCCGCGCGAGTACTGGGAGCAGCGCATCAAGATGTGCAAAGCCCTCGGCATGAACACCCTCTGCATCTACATCTTCTGGAACTCCCACGAGCAGCAGGAAGGCCAGTTCGACTTCACGGGCAACAACGATATCCGCGCCTTCGTCCAGCTGGCGCAGAAGAACGGCATGTGGGTCATCGTGCGCCCCGGTCCCTACGTCTGTGCCGAGTGGGAGATGGGCGGCCTGCCCTGGTGGCTTCTGAAGAAAAAGGACATACGCCTGCGCGAACAAGACCCCTACTTCATGGAGCGCCTCGAGATCTTCGAGAAGAAAGTCGGCGAGCAGCTTGGCGACCTCACCATCGACAAAGGCGGCCCCATCATCATGGTGCAGGTGGAGAACGAGTACGGCAGCTATGGCGAGGACAAGCCCTACATCAGTGCCGTGCGCGACATCATCCGCAAGAGCGGCTTCGACAAGGTGGAACTGTTCCAGTGCGACTGGAGCTCGAACTTCACCAAGAACGGCCTCGACGACCTGACGTGGACGATGAACTTCGGCACGGGTGCCAATATCGACAACGAGTTCAAGAAGCTCGGTCAGCTGCGCCCCGACTCGCCTAAGATGTGCTCTGAGTTCTGGAGCGGATGGTTCGACAAATGGGGCGGTCGCCACGAGACACGCGGTGCCGAGGCTATGGTCGACGGCATCAGCCAGATGCTCGACCGCGGCATCAGCTTCTCGCTCTACATGACCCACGGCGGCACCAACTGGGGCCACTGGGCAGGCGCCAACAGCCCAGGCTTCGCCCCCGACGTGACCTCTTACGACTACGACGCGCCCATCAACGAGGCCGGACAGACGACCGACAAGTTCTGGAAACTGCGCAAGGCCATGGAGAAGTACAGCGGCGAGTACGACCCTGCCACGGGCAAGTGGGGAGCACCCCGGAAGCTGCCCGCCGTGCCCAAGGAATACCCCACCATTGCCATTCCCAAGTTCGAACTGACGGAGTTTGCTCCGCTGACCTACGGCTGTGGCGGGATGTGCACGGGCGCCGACCAAAACGACCTGACCTTTGAATACAACGGCCTCGGATGGGGCTCAATGCTCTATCGGGTAGGCCTGCCCGAGATGCCGGTGCAGAGCGTCCTCACATTCGATGCGCATGACTACGCCCAGGTGTTTGTGAACGACAAGTTCATCGGCAAGACAGACCGCGTGAAGCACGAGTCGTCCGTGACACTGCCGCCAACCAGGAAAAGTGATGTGCTCATTATTCTTGTCGAAGGTATGGGACGCATCAACTTCGGGCGTGCCATCAAGGACTTCAAGGGCATCGTGGGCGACGTGAATATTAAGGCCGTCATTGATGGGTACAAAGTCACCTACACCCCCCAAGGCTGGGAGAAATGCTGCATCGATGATGCCTACGAATGGGCCGTCCGAGCCCTGGAAGGTTTCTCTGGCAAGCGAGTGGACGAATATCACGAAGGTTTCGTTCTCGAGACTAAAGCTCTTGGCACCCGCGGCTACTATCGCGGCTACTTTAATATAAATAAGGTGGGCGACACCTTCCTCAACCTCGAGAACTGGGGCAAGGGACAGGTCTATGTCAATGGTCATGCCGTCGGTCGCCACTGGTACATCGGTCCGCAGCAGACGCTCTACGTCCCCGGCTGCTGGCTGAAGAAGGGTAAGAACGAAGTCATCGTCCTCGACATCATGGGGCCGCGTGGCGAGCGCACCATAGAAGGCTTGCAGAAGCCCATCATCGACCGCCTCAACCTCGACCGCCCGCAGACCCACCGTCTTGAGGGACAGACCATCGACCTCAGCGGCGAGAAACCCGCCATCGAGGGTGAGTTCAAGCCCGGCAACGGCTGGCAGGAAGTGAAGTTCCCGCAGCCCGTCAGCGGCCGCTACGTCTGCATTGAGGCCCTCAACAGCCACATGAATCGCGAGTACTGCTGCATTGCAGAGTGGTACATGCTCGGCGCCGACGGCACACGCCTCTCGCGCGAGCCGTGGCAGGTGGCCTACTGCGACGACGAGGACATCGAATCCGGCAACAAGACCGCCGACAAAATCTTCGACCTGCAGGAGAGCACCTACTGGTCAACGAACCGAGGCGTGCAGTTCCCCCACCACCTCGTTATCGACCTCGGTCAGGACCAGACCTTCACGGGCTTCCAGTACCTGCCGCGCGTCGAGGCCGGAGCGCCCGAGAGCATCAAGCAATATCGCATCTACGTCAAGAGCAGCCTCTTCAAAGGCCTTTGAGGGATGTAGCGCTGACGCATCGGGCTCACGCTGGGCGTAGCGCTGACGCAGGAATCCCGCCGTTGGTTTCTCGAGCCAGCGGCGGGATTCCTTTTTATGAGAACAGCAGCGTTTCTACGCAGCCACCTGCAGCTGCATAGACGCCAGAGCAAGACAGGCATCCGGGCAGCGCACTTTGCGAGCGGCCTATTCGCCGCGTGGCCTCACCACCGGCTCCTGCGTGACCACGATGTCGCGGCCGCGGAAGTCGGCACTTCCGATATACATCCTGCGAGGGTGAATCCTCGACATGCCGTCGTGAGCGTGGAAGACGATGCGCAGGCGCCCCTCCTTGTCGCGGAACAGCGAGTGGTGGCCGGTGCCTACGAGGCCTTCGCGGCGGGAAAGGATAGGGTTAGCCTTCGACTTCCTCCACTTGGACTTCAGGCTGCGTGCCGTGGCAAAGCCCACGCCATAGTCCTGGCTCTGGAAGTCGTTGGCGCTGTAGGTCAGGTAGTAGCGGCCGCCGTGCTTCACCACGAACGGCCCTTCGCAGACGCGCCCCAGCCGCGACTCCCACGGCTCCGTGACGCTGAGGCAGTGGCGCAGCGAGCCCTCCACCGGCGTCAAGCCGTCGTCGCGGAGGTCGCACATCCAGATGCAGTTGCCGTCGGTAAAACGGACGAAGAAGAGGTACAGGCGCCCGTCGTCGTCGCAGAACAAGCTGGAGTCGATGCATTTCTCATCGCCTATCAGGGCCTCCAGCAAGTAGCCCCCCACCTGGCGGAAGGGCCCCGCGGGCGAGTCCGCCACGGCGGCAAAGAGATGCTCGTCGGCCGAGAAGTACATCACGTAGCGCCCCCCCAGCCTATACACCTCGGGCGCCCAGAACCTACGCTCCTGCGTGGTATTGCTCTTGTCGAGCGCCAGGCCGCCGTAGCGCCACACCTGCAGGTCCGCCGACGTCCAATACTCTATGCCGTCGGCCGCATGCGTGCCGTAGGCATAGTAGAGGTCACCGTCCGCCAGGATGAAGGGGTCAGCAAGGGGCAC
>CAJOLI010000084.1 GCA_905235285.1 uncultured Bacteroidaceae bacterium | reverse complement strand
TCAGTCTGGAATCGGCGAGCAGCTCCCTGTTGCAGAAGCCGACTGCGCTGGCGCACATGATGAACAGCGCTGTGCGGAAGAGGAAAAACAGGAGCCGGGAGATGCCGGGGATCCTGTCGGTGAACAGGGAGCAGACAGCCAGCAGCCCCAGCAGGACGCTGAGGAAGAAGACGAGCTTGTAAAAGAAATTGAAGGTGGTGAGGGTGTTCAGGTTCTCCTGCAGGTTCTTGCTCTGCTGGTCCTGATAGTCGATGTAATTCGGATAGTACTTTTTCAGGGCGCTGGCGAACCTTCTCGCCGTCGAGAGGACGGTGTTCACCTCCCCCGGGGAGAGTCTTCCGTCCCTCAGGGTCCCTACCGCCTGCAAAGTAGTATGAAGACTGAAGATATTGACAAGAATATTGGAATGCCCGACGTGGATGCGGAGTGGGCAAAGTTTGAGCGCGAGGTCATCAATAAGGAAAGCGCAAGGCCTAAGCGCGTAGCGGCTTGGGCGGCGGGCATCGGCATCGCTGCCTCCATGGCGCTGATGCTGGTCTTGGGCACTCACACAGACACGCCTTCTGGGCTCGGCCCAAAGGAACGCTTCACACATGAAGTAAAGCAAGAGTCAATCAAAGATCTGACAATCGTCTCCAACTCATCCGACTTAGGGCCTGGCCATACGATGCGGCTTGGGGCTACGTGTCCAAAGGTGGAGGACGACTTAGAGCTTACTGATTCCGATTTGCAGGAGCGCATCGTACATCTCGAACTTGTTCCGAACTCGGCCAGCTTGGGACCTGACGCCATGCGCCTCTCGTCCCAAGGCCAGATTGGAGGGCTCACGGACTCCATCGTGTTCATTCCCAGCGACTCCATCCGCCAAGGAGCAAGCGCGAGCGACTCCATACTCTACACGGTTAACGGCAGAGTGGATCTGGACCTCAATGCATTCCAAAGGGAAATGGGCAAACATGTGGCGCCGGACTTCAACTTCGCGACAAGCGCATACCTCTTCGACAAGAATCAACTCTTCATCCGATGGACTGAATTGCAGCAGGACTCGGCCAGGGATGAGTCCTCGACCAAAGAGAAGGCCATCAAGCTGGTGTTGGACGCACAGACCGTGCCGTTCAAGCCCACACGGGAAATGACGCCATCCGAGATCAAGACTCGCCAGACGGCCTACCTCCAGACGGCCTATCGCGCCCGACTCAAGAGGGAGGCACGCAGCGACGCCTGCTTCTCTCCCGACCTGTTTGGCTCTACCGCAGAAGAACGCCTGTTCGGCTTGCTCACCCGTCAGTGCGGGAGCAACAGTGTGCACGAAGACTTCGGCCCCATGGCCAGCGACAGCCGTGGCATCTATGTCCCCCTGGTTCGCGACGTGACACTGAGGAGCGGCGACCGGAGCTGGTACGACGAAGGACGGCTATGGGCGGTCAAGGACGATCCCCAGTGCGATGCCGTCATCAGCGAGCTCCGGCAGGCAGCACAACTTGCCGAATCTCACGTAGAACTCAACGACAGCGTCGTCAAGCTGGCCATGATGAGCGGCGGCCGTGTGACGGTTGGCGAGCTACATCCCTTCAACACCTACATGCAGAGCGCCTTGACATTATCTTATAGGAAATACAGCTCACTGGATCAAGGCGTCTTCTACTTCACGCCAGAGGCCGACGCACCCTCCTACTGGTGGGCTGAAGCCTACTATTCCACCCAGGCACGGAGAAGCGTGGCCGTGCATCTGCATGCCGTTTATAAGCTCTACGCAGCAGACTGCCCCGACCTCCTCGCCAATCGCAGGCTCGTAGAGGGTAGGGTGGTGAACGAGCAAGGTGAACCGCTGGCAGATGCTCGCGTGAGCTTTGGCGTTTTCCGCAACTCTGGCCTCGACGCATCTGCACGGGCGGATGCCGATGGTCGCTTCTCGCTCTGGATGCCCTTCCGCGATGCTCCTGTCTGGGTTCAATGTTGGGGATACAAGAGTGCAAAGGTCCAGCCCACGGATTCCGTCATGACGATTCGCCTGAAAGCAGTTTCGCTCAAGGAAATAAAAGCACCAAAGCCGTCGTAAATCCGCTCAACGGTATTTGTTTTAAAAGGTGGATTCGTAAGAGGGCTATTTGACCGACACTCGGTCAGAGAAGAGCGAGTCAATTGTGTAACTTTTCTTCACTTTGCCCCGTCCGCGCAACCACTGGAGGGCGGCCTCGGCGTCGCTGCCTTGCAGCGCAGAGAGAGCCTTGAATGGCGGCATACTGGCGGCCACGCGTGCAGCAAGCGAGTCGGGCGTTAGACACAGCTTGCGCAGCAGCATAGACAGGCTGTCGGCAGTGGCCGGGTTGCCGGCGGCGTTGTCAACGACCTCGGCATACCCCTTGAGCAGGAGCTCTATCTGATGCCGTCGGTCGGGGTCGGCAAGGGCCGGCCCTGAAGCTACGACAGCTGCGAGGTTAGGCTGCAGCCCTTGTGTGCTGAAGTTCTTCTTGTTGCCGCGAACGACGGCTTCGCTGGCGAAGGGCTCGGGCAGGAAGGCTGCGTCCATTGTGGCGTTGCAGAGCATATCGGTGCGAATGCGCAGGCTGTTGATTTGTGGCCTGAAGATGTCGGCGCGAGCTATAGCGGCGCTGTCAGTGAGGCGGTCGCTCCAGTAGTCTGTGATGCTATGCCGCGCTATAGCCACCATTTTCTCTTTCAGTTGGTTGAGCTGACGTATGCGTCCCCGCCGCATGGTGATGAGCTGTAGCTGCCCCTCGGCAGCGGCTATTGCCCGTAGGTCCACGGTGTCTTGCTGCAGCATGATGGCGCGTGCGAGGTCGCTGTAGGCTGCGTGTACGCGTCCGTGTGCAACCGCAGTGTCGATGTCGAGCTGTGCCATATAGGTATGGATGCGCAGGTCGAGCCCGAGACGCTCGTAGATGCCTGCCTGCTCAGCAAGATAGAAGGGCAGGCAGTCATGTACAGGCAGTAGGGCTACGTGCAGGGCGGCAGAGTCGCGCCGCGCGAGTTCCTCTGGCGAGACTTCTGCTTTCTGGCTACAGCCGACGAGTAGGAATAGCGCAGCAACAAATATGCAAAAATAACTTTTCAAGAAAACGATAAAATTAATCAGCACAGATACTTTTACACGAAGAGGCACAAATACTTTTTTCGCTCACTAATGGACACTAATATACTCACAGAGCATGTGTGGTAATGAATTTGTGCGAATTAGTGAATAAGCATTAGTGCTCATTCGTGAAAAAAGTATTCGTGCCTATTCGTGATTCAGATAAAGTCTTTTATCCCTTGATGGCAGCTACGCCGGGGAGCACCTTTCCTTCGATGGCCTCGAGGAGGGCACCGCCGCCAGTGCTGATGTAGCTGACCTTGTCCTCAAGGCCGAACTTGTGGACGCAAGCCACGCTGTCGCCACCGCCGATGAGCGAGAAAGCACCTTCGGCCGTAGCCTTAGCCACTGCGTCGCCTACGGCACGGCTGCCGGCGCAGAAGTCGTCGCACTCGAAGCAGCCGGCAGGACCGTTCCAGAGGATGGTCTTGGCACCTTCGATGGCAGCGGCGAACTTAGCCTGGCTCTTGGGGCCTACGTCGAGGCCGTCCCAACCCTCTTCGATAGCGTTGGAGGGGAAGGTCTTGATCTGTGCGCCGGGCTTCTGGGCGAAGGTGGCGAAGTCGTAGCCAGTGGAGCAGATGCTGTCCTCAGCCAGTACGAGTTCTACGCCGTTCTTCTTGGCCATCTCCTCGACGCCGAGGGCTACGTCGAGCTTGTCCAGCTCTACGATGCTGTTACCTATCTCGCCGCCGTGGGCCTTCATGAAGGTGTAGGTCATGCCGCCGCAGAGGATGAGCTTGTCGACCTTGCCGAGCAGATTCTCGATGATGCCAATCTTGGTGCTCACCTTGGAGCCGCCCATGATGGCTACGAAGGGACGCTTGATGTCGGTCAGGACGTTGTCGACAGCCTTTACTTCCTTCTCCATGAGGAGGCCGAGCATCTTGTTGTCGGCGTCGAAGTAGTCGGCGATGACAGCGGTGGAAGCGTGGCGGCGGTGAGCGGTGCCGAAGGCGTCCATGACGTAGCAGTCGGCATAGCTGGCCAGTGTCTTGGCAAACTCCTTCTGGCTGGCCTTCATGGCCTTCTTAGCCTCGTCGTAAGAGGGGTCTTCCTTGTCGATGCCCACGGGCTTACCTTCCTCTTCGGGGTAGTAGCGGAGGTTCTCGAGCAGCAGTACCTCGCCCATCTTCAGGGCAGCAGCCTGCTCGGCAGCCTTGGCGCAGTCGGGGGCAAACTGAACGTCGACACCGAGGGCGGCGCTCACGGCGGGCACAATCTGCTGAAGGCTCAGCTTAGGGTTCACCTTGCCTTTGGGCTTGCCCATGTGGCTCATGATGATGAGGGCGCCGCCGTCATCGAGGATCTTCTTCAGGGTGGGCAGTGCACCGCGGATGCGGGTGTCGTCAGTGATGTTGCCGTTGCCGTCGAGGGGCACGTTGAAGTCTACGCGTACGATGGCTTTCTTGCCAGCGAATTTGTAATCGTGAATAGTCATAATGCTTTGATAATGTTTAAGTAAAGTGGTTATGAAAAGTTTCTGAGTGCAAAGGAACGAAAAATCTTCGGTTCGTGCAAATGTTTTCCCGAATCATCTTTTGCCGTTAAGACTTTTTATCATTGAACGCGCACGCATGATGCAATCCACATTCGAGGCATTGCGGTTTCAGTGCCTTGCAGACGTAGCGCCCGTGGAGGATCAGCCAGTGGTGGGCTCGTGGTATGATAGCTTCGGGCAGATGCTTCACCAGCTCGCGCTCCACGGCCAACGGCGTCGAGGCCTTTTCGCTGACCAGCCCTAAGCGGTGGCTGACGCGGAAGACATGGGTGTCGACGGCCATGCGGGCCTGCCCGAAGGCTACGCTCATCACCACGTTGGCTGTCTTGCGCCCCACGCCTGGCAGCGACGTCAGCTCCTCAAGCGTCTGCGGCACTGCGCCGCCGAAGTGTCCGACGAGCTGACGGGCAGCCTCCACCAGGTGGCGAGACTTAGAGTTGGGGTAACTGACGCTCTTGACGTACTCGAGCACCTCGCGCTCCGTGGCTGCTGCCATGTCTGCCGGCGTGGGGTAGGCACGGAAGAGGGCGGGGGTGACCATATTCACACGCTTGTCAGTGCACTGAGCCGACAGCATGACGGCTACCAGCAGCTGCCACGCGTCGGTGTACTTCAGCTCTGTCTCTGCCACCGGCATAGCCTCAGAGAAATAGGCTATCACCGCTTCGTAGCGTTGTTTCTTTGTCATAGAATACGTGTTTTGATGTGCAAAGGTAATTATTTATAGCAATTCTTCATTCGTTATTCGCAAATAATCTTTACCTTTGCCCAATAAATTCGTTCACCACTCGCCTCGAGCACTTCAAATGATAATGATGCACAACAGATTTGCCGCAATTGTTGCACTGCTTTTGCAGCTATGTATTCTTACGCCTCTGCATGCACAGGAAGACCTGGCCGCACGACTTGCAGCCTCTGACTACCGCCAGACCTACGACCAGACACGCACACTCGGTGTCGACTTGCATGCGCTCGCCTTCTTTAAGAACAACGAGTTCAGTGGCCCGCAGGCTACGGGCTATACGCTGCCGGGGTTCTGGCTGCAGCCGCGCCTGACCTACCAGCCCCTCGACGCGGTGCGCCTCGAGGCAGGCTTCCACGCTCTCGTCTACGACGGAGCGAGCAAGTACCCCTGCTTCGCATATCACGATATCGCACGATGGAAGGGCGATCAACACCAGAGCGGAGCTCACGTCCTGCCTTTCTTCCGCGCCCAGGCTCGGCTGAGCGACGTCACCTTAGTGCTCGGCAACATCTACGGAGGAGCCAACCACCGCCTCGTAGAACCGCTGATGAATGCCGAAGTCAACATCTCGCAAGACCCAGAGATGGGCTTCCAGCTCTTCGTAGACCGTCCGCGCTACCATCTTGACGCCTGGATTAACTGGCAGAGCTTCATCTTCCGTGAGGAGACGCATCAGGAGGCGTTTACAGTGGGATTTTCTCAGAGAATCTCTCTCAACTCTCCGCTTTCCGCTTTCCGCTGGTACATTCCCGCAGACGTCGTCATCCAGCATAGGGGAGGGGAGATTGATGATACGGACATGGGGGTGCAGACCATAGACAACGCCGCTATCGGCCTTGGCCTGCATTGGAACGCCGGAGGCAAGATCCTCAACGCGCTGACAGCTGAGGCGCTGGCTCTCGGATGCTGGCAGCAGACAGGTGAGCTCTGGCCCTTCGATAACGGTTTGGCGGCAGCAGCAACCGTCTCTGCCGACCTCTTGGCGTATGCCCCACGTTTTGGGCTCGTGAGGCGTCACAGCCAGACAACTGACATCAGTAATGCAGGTCAGCTGCGCCTCTTCGCCTCCCTCGTCTACGCTCGCGACTTCTGCACTATCTATGGCGCTCCGTTCTTCTCTACGATTTCCACTAAGAATAACGCCCGCTTCGACTACATCGTCACGCCACACATCGGCCTTGAATGGAGCCACACCTTCGCCCGCGACTACGTCATCGGAGCTAAACTCGACAGCTATCTGGCTAACACCGGCAACGCTACAATGCCCGATGGCAGCACGTCACCATCAGCTTTCAACAATAACCTTTGTTTCGGCATCTTCATGCGTTGCAGCCCGCATTTCCTTGTTAAACGTTTCAAATAGGAAATCTCTCGGGTGAACTCTTTGGCTTAGAGCCTCTTATATACGGGGTGCCTGCCTGCTGTCGAGGCCGTCAGATAAAGTTGACTTCTGGAACAATCTCTATTCCGAAACGGGCGCTGACGTCTGCCTGTATGCGCTCGCACAGCGTTTTCACGTCGTCACCCGTAGCCCCACCGAGGTTAACGAGCACCAGGGCCTGGCGCTCGTAAACGCCTGCACGCCCCAGGGCTTTGCCTTTCCATCCACATTGCTCTATCAGCCAGCCAGCAGGAATCTTTACGTGACGCTCGTCAACATCGTAGTGAGGCATAGTGGGGTAGTCAGAGGCGAGGCGCTCATAGACGTCGCGCCCGACGATGGGGTTAGTGAAGAAACTGCCCGCATTGCCCAGCTCCGACGGCTCGGGCAACTTGGCTCTGCGAATCTCAATAATCGTCTGCCGCAGCTGCTCTGCCGTCAGGTTCGTCTCGTCGTAGCCGCGCTCGGCCAGTGCACTGCGGATGCCGCCGTAGTCGAGATGCGGACGAAACTCGTGGGAGAGGCGGAAGTGGACGTGCGTGACAGCATAACGGCCCCGCAGCTCATGCTTGAACGCGCTGTCGCGATAGCCGTAGCGGCACTCCTCAGCGGTGAAATGGCGTATATCACCCGTTCGCAGGTCTATGGTATCTACAAATATTATAAAGTCTTTAGCTTCAGAACCATAGGCGCCGATGTTCTGCACAGCCGAGGCCCCCACTTCGCCGGGAATCAGCGAGAGGTTCTCGAGCCCGTACCAACGGCTGTCGACTGCATACTGCACCCACGCATCCCACTGAATACCTGCCGACACGCGGACGTAGACGTAGTCGCCCTCGTTGGCTGTCACATGGATTTCTTGCTTGCGAGAGTGTAGCACGGTGCCGTCGAAGTCGCCCAGAAACAGGAGGTTGGAGCCGCTGCCGATGTGGAGCAGGGCAGACGTATCCCCGGAAACATTACGCTTGCGGATAAAGGCCTGAAGTTCCTCGACGCTGTCGTATTCTAATAAATGTGCTGCTCTAGCAGCAATCCCGAAAGTGTTGTGCTCGCGTAGCGAACAGTTATCCTTGATAATCATTGCCTAAAAAAACTTTCATTGTCAATTCTCATACTCTGTCAGCATCCAGTGGCCGCTGACGTTACGCTGGAAAATCAGCAGGTTCTGCAGTCCGTTGGCCAGCCCGCGCATCTGGATGACCATGCGGTTGGGATTGGGGTAGGTCTGGCCGTAGTTGATATTCGTGATTACGTCCTGTGGCATCTCAGGGGCGAACTCAAACCATTGGTCGGCATCGATGGTGCCTTCGACACGCTCATATTCAGAGTCCTCGTCAATCGTGGTAAAGCGCAGAGGCTCGCGTATGTGCTGGCGCTGATAGGTGGAGTCTGTGGAAAACTGGCGGTAGAAATCCAGGAAACCCTGAAGCTCGTTATGCTCGAAGGGCTCGTCTGATATCTTTGAGAGCATCCAAAGGCCATCGGTGCTGTCGCGCTCAAAATTATAGGTGTTGACGGTGCGGCTGTGGAGATAGAAATGTTCGATGCGGGCCTCACAGACGTTGCTGTCCTGAGCTAAATACATCTGCGAACGGTTGTTCCAGAGAACGGTGCAGAAGTCCAGACCGAAGAACAATGCGTGATGACGCCATTCACGACGCTCTACGGTGTGGCTGCCGCCGCCCGGCTCATCAATAGTCAGGGGAAAACGTACGCGAGTGCGCTGCAGACGAGCACTTTTGTCGAAATTGAACACGAAATCGTCAAAAAGCTCATCCTTAGACTCCGACAGAGGCTCGAAGTCCGACTGCTCGTCGAGGGCAAAGGTGTCCTCAAGTTCCAAGAGAGAGTCCTCGTATAAGGAGTCTGACAGGTAACCGCTATGCTCTGCTGATGATGACAACGATGGCTGGCGACCACTGCAACCTGCAACCGCAAACATCAGCAAGCAATACAATAAACTGTCTGCAACTTTCGTCCTAAAAACATTCATCTTTCAGCTGGTGAGCCGTTCTTTTTGGTAATTTGCTGCAAAAGTAGCGTTATTTTCTGTTCTTCGTTTATTTTTTGTGAAGAATTGTATATCTTTGCGCAGATTTTTGAAAATAAATCAATAGAACACCCATAAACTATGCTCGAAAAGATTAAGCAAATCCTTGAAGAAGTGCAAAGCCTCAAGGCCACTTCGCCCGAAGAAGTGGAAGCTCTCCGCATCAAGTACCTCAGTAAGAAAGGCGAAATAAGCGCTCTCATGGACGAGTTCCGTAGCGTGCCAGCCGAGATGAAGAAAGAAGTAGGTATGCGCATCAATGAACTCAAGACGCTCGCCACAGAGCGCATCAACGAGCTCAAGGCTGCCGCTGCCGCACAGGAAACCATCGCCGACGATGTCGACCTCACCCGCACTCCATATCCCGTTCCACTCGGCACCCGCCACCCGCTTACCATCGTCAAGAACGAGATTGTTGATATCTTCTCACGTCTGGGATTCACCCTCGCCGAAGGACCGGAGGTCGAGGACGACTGGCATGTCTACAGCTCGATGAACTTCGCCGACGACCACCCCGCACGCGACATGCAGGATACCTTCTTCGTCGAGGCACACCCCGACATCATCCTTCGATCCCACACTTCCAGCGTACAGGCACGCGTCATGGAACGCCAGCAGCCACCCATACGCGTCATCTGTCCGGGGCGCGTCTACCGCAATGAAGCCGTCAGCGCACGTGCCCACTGCTTCTTCCACCAGGTCGAAGGCCTTTATGTCGACAAGAATGTGTCGTTCAAGGACTTGAAACAGGTCCTGCTCCTCTTCGCACAGGAGATGTTCGGACCCGAGACTCAGATACGCCTGCGTCCCAGCTACTTCCCATTCACCGAACCGTCGGCCGAGATGGACGTCAGCTGCACCATCTGTGGCGGCAAGGGTTGCTCGATGTGTAAAGGCTCCGGTTGGCTCGAGATCCTCGGCTGCGGTATGGTGGACCCCGCCGTCCTCGAAGCCAATGGCATAGACTCCTCCGTTTACACCGGCTACGCCTTCGGCATGGGCATCGAGCGCATCGCCAACCTGAAATATCAGGTAAAGGATCTCCGCCTCTTCTCCGAGAACGACGTCCGCTTCCTCGAGGAGTTCATGGCAGCCAACTGATGAAGGAGCAGAATTAAGAAACTCTCTGGTCTCTTATGTTGAGATTTTATCTCAACCAATCCCCTCATATATGCTTCATCTACATGCTGCTACACTCGCCTTTGGCGACCGCACCCTCTTCCGCGATCTCGACCTCACTGTCGGACGCGGTCAGCTTGTTGGGCTCGCAGGCGAGAGCGGCTGTGGAAAAACTTCACTCCTGCGTGCCGTCCTCGGTTTTGTTCCTCTCACTTCCGGCACCATCGAAGTCTGTGGTCTCCCACTTGATATGCATAATATCAGCGCCATACGCCGTCTCACGGCCTATGTCCCGCAGGAGCTCCAACCACCTGCCGAAACAGGGCGTGACCTCGTTAGCCTCACTCACAACCTCGCTGCCAATCACCAAATAGCTTCTAATCTCGTATCCTCCCCCTCGTCCTCCTCCCCCTCCCCCTCGTCTTCCTCCCCCTCGTCTTCCTCCCCCTCGTCTTCCTCCCCCTCGTCTTCCTCCCCG
>CAJOLI010000083.1 GCA_905235285.1 uncultured Bacteroidaceae bacterium | reverse complement strand
GGCAAGCAACGAAGCGCGCGTCAGCGTGACTGATGTTCCCGAAGGTATGTACATATTGGATATCAAGGGCAAGAAAGGACATACGAGCCAGAAAATAATGCGCATTCCCTGAAAAAGAAAAGATTTTTGCCTTTAATGAAGAAGAATTTTTGTCTGGCACACCATTAAATATGTACTTTTGCATCGGCAATCCAAAAGCCACGGTGCGAAAAGCAAACATTTACCCATCAATAACAACTAAACATTATGAAGAAACTTTTACTTATCGTAATGGCTCTCATGGGTACGACAACCATGAGCGCGCAACTGACGGAGTCGCCTTGGGCTGGCAACGCAGTAACTGATGGCACATTCTACCTCTACAACGTGGAGACAGGAATGTGGCTGCAGAACAACCATCGTCTTCAGGACCGCTGGACAACTTTTGCTCAGCTTGACGTACATGGTTTTGACATCACCATCACCGCACTGCCAGACGGCGGCTACAAGCTTGACCCCCGTTTCGGTCACAACCATAGCATCAATGGTGGAGAGGCCTGGGGCTACATGGACACGGATCAAGCCGTAACAGCCTGGTATCTGATTCCTACTACCTACGGCAGCGTGACCAATGCCTTCAATATTGCATCCCTCCCTGACGAACTCGGTGAATATCAAAGCTATCTGAATGTGCTGGGTACTGACGATGTTTACGAAGATGACCCCGCACTCGGAACCCTCGACAACTTCGGTTCATGGGGCACTTGGCAGCTCGTGACAAAGGAAGAGCGCCTGGCTGACCTTGAGAAGGCTACAAAGGCTGAACCTAAGGATGCTACTTGGCTAATCGACGACTGGGGCTTCGCTAATCAGAATGAGCGTTTTGATACTTGGAAGAAAGAAATCACCGGTGCCGGTAATAATTGTGGCCTCAATCAGGGCTGGCCTGGCAACCGTGCTTGCGAGGTGTGGAGCAGAGGTAATGGTGAAATCTATCAGACAATTACCGGTTTGCCTAATGGCACTTATGGCTTGACGGCACAGGGCTTCTATCGCGATGGTCCTACCCGTGAGGTACTGACAAAACATGAGGCCGGCGAAGAAACCATCCGTGGCTTCTATTTCGCTAATGATGCTACTCAACCTTTCATGTCAATCTGTGACAATGGCGTAAATGATGAAATTATCGATGTGTTTGCCTTGACAGACGGATTCTTCGGTCCTGGCGACGGCGGTAGTGCTCTCCCCCGCGCATCCAATGCTTTCTTCCTTGGCTACTATAAGAACCCCGAGCTTAAGGTTGTTGTGACTGACGGTACCCTCCGTATCGGTGTACGCAAGGAATCAGACGTTAATGATGACTGGTTCGTATTCGACAACTTCCAGCTGACTTACTACGGCTCAGAGATTGACCTCTCAGATGTGCTCGCCAACCTGCAGAACACCCTCGACGAGGTTAACGCTTACGAAGACACTTCACTGCCCGTCCTCGAGGCTGCCAAGACCGCTGGTCAGGCTGCTCTGAGCTCTACGGATGCTTCAGCTATCGTCCAGGCTACAATCAACCTGCAGCAGGCATTGGTCGCTAATAAGGCCATGAACGCTGCCCTCGAAAACGCTGAGGCTGCTGTCGGTGGCGATTGGTCGCCCAACTTCTTCACCTCAGCCCTCGCTGAGGCTCAGGCAGCCAAGGAAAGCACCGACCCTGCTGCCGTCAGCGAAGCTGCTGCTGCCCTGGTCAGTGCCACCAACGATGCCAATGCAGCCATCGACATTCACGACTTCTACCTCGCCACCGTGCCCCTCGCACGTCAGGACGGTGTAGCTGAGAGCGTCATCAGCGAGACTCAGCCTATCATCGAGGCCAGCGAGAGCCGCAACGCCATGAACGACGCCCTCGAGACCCTGCGCACACAGCGTAAGATTGCCGTGGCCGAAACTCATCCCGATGTCTTCGAAGGCGCTACGGCTACCGACGGCGACTACTATGTTTATAATGTAGGCCAGAAGCGCTTCCTCTGCGGCGGCGGTTCATGGGGTGCACACGCTTACGTAGGCTTCCCCGGCGTTGAGGTAACGCTCATCGCCGACAGCGCAATACCCGATGAAGGCGAGCCCTACGACGGCTTCCAGATGGATACCCACCTCAACAATGGTGGCGAGAGCGAGTTCCTCAACTACGGCGGTTATATGGACACTCCCAGCCGTGACCTCTGGGCTTTCCTGCCTGTTGAAGGCAAGGCCGGCGTCTACAACATCGCACGCGCCAACGGCGATAGCAATGATGAAGGTCAGCGTATGCTCCTCGGCTATCGTGATGGCACCTACGGCAACGTCGACACCGACATGTATGGCGAGAGCAACCCCAACAACCAGTGGAAGCTCGTCACACGCGACGAGCGCGACGCCCTGCTCGCCACCGCTACAAAGGATGCTCCTCAGGATGCTACCTATAAGATTCAGAGCCCGGGCTTCAACCAGCGCGAGGACATCAGTCACTGGGTATGGTTCTCTGATGGCGGCAATTATGGTATCGTAGATCGCACCAAGGACACTTGGGAGTTCCCCTTCGAGTGCTGGAACTCAGCTTCGTTCGACCTCAATCAGGTTGTTTCGGATCTCGAACCCGGATGGTATATCCTCGGTGTCCAGGGCTACTATCGCGATGGCAACCATAACGATCAGATTCTCCACGTCGTCGATGGCGATTCGCCTCTGGAGCTCGCCTTCCTCAATGCCGACTTCGAGCAGGTGCCTCTGCGCAGCATCACCGATGAGATCAATAAGGCTCCCGGTTACGGCAGCCGCGACCTCGCTCGCCACGACTATGGCGAAGATATTCCTGAAGAAGAGCGCTACGGCGAGTGGCAGTACATCGGTGAGTTCCCGAAGTGGATTCCCGAGGCTAACCACTACTTCCAGTTAGGTCTCTACAAGAACCAGATGAAGGTCGAGGTAGGCTCTTCCGGTGATCTCATGATAGGCGTCACCAAGCAAGGTGAGAATCCTGAAGACTGGGTTGTCGTCGACAACTTCCGCCTCACCTATTTTGGTACTGACGAGCCTGACGCCATAGAGGATGTCACCGACGCTATTGCCAAGCAGAAGGGCGACGGCAAGACCTACACCATCGCCGGTCAGCGTGTCAACAAGCCTGCCGCTCGCGGCGTCTATGTCCGCAACGGCCAGAAGCTGATTGTCAAGTAAAGCGTAAGCAGTTAATTAATTTTATATTAGTCATTCCTTCGAAGGGCGTGCTGCGGGAGCAGCGCGCCTTTCTTTTGGTTGGATTCGTCAGTCCGCACTATCTGTTCAAACGTAAGAAAAAACTTTTCAATCTTACGCTTTACGTAATTATTTTAGAATGTTTAATAAAGGAGTCTTTGGCCGTTACCGCGGAAAGCCCTATCTTTGCCTCAGTTTTTAGCCGACGGCGTAAGCCCGGCAACGCCCTCATAGCCACATCCTCAACAGCATTGACGGTTCAGCTGCAGCTCCTCGCTGCCGTCGGGCGCTGCCTCTATCAGGCAAGCCTTGGCCTCAGCAATCCCCGGGCCACCGCCGTGCTGCCTTCGTTGCCCCGCGGCGTCTACGAAGCCCGTGTCATCGACCTAAGGCCGGACAGCGGTGGTGAAAATAAGGAAATAATTAATTCAGAAAATAAACATAACTCCTGACATGACAAAGAACATTTTTGCTGCAGTTCTCTGCTGCTTCATGGCGCTCGCTGCCTCGGCACAAAGCACCTCCCAGCCTGCCGACGAATTCTTCACCCCCTACAAGTCGAGCAACCTGCGACTGCCGTCGGTGCCGTTGCTCACCAACGACCCCTACTTCTCATTCTGGTCGCCCTTCGACAAGCTCACCGACGGCACCACGCGCCACTGGGCAAACATAGAGAAACCTATGGACGGCCTGCTCCGCGTCGATGGCACAACCTACCGCTTCATGGGTATCGGGCGCACAAACCTGCTCACGCCCATCGCCGCCTTGGCCGGCGAGGAGGCTTGGCAAGGGCGCGTCAGCTACGACAGCCAGAGCTCCACGGACTGGGCACAGCCCGACTTTGACGACAGTGCCTGGCCCCTGCAGCAGGCTGCCTGGGGAACGCCAGACGAATATCCCAGCGTGCACAACTCCTGGACGGCCGCCAACTCCGACATCTACGTTCGCCGCATCGTCACCCTCACCGAGGCCGACCTTCAGAAAGACCTCTGGATTCAGTTCTCGCACGACGATGTCTTTGAGCTTTATGTCAACGGCACGCGCGTCGTAGCTACCGGCGAGACGTGGCTGCAGGGCGAGACGCATAAGCTCTCCGAGGAGGAGAAGGCTAAACTGCACGCCGGCGAAAACATCATTGCCGCACACTGCCACAACACCGGCGGCGGCGCCTACATCGACTTCGGCCTCTTCGAGAACCATTTCGTAGCAGCAGAAGGCATAAAGACGGCTACGCAGAAGAGCGTCGACGTCATGGCCACCTCGACCTACTACACCTTTACCTGCGGACCTGTGGAACTCGACCTCGTCTTCACAGCGCCAATGGTCATCACCGACCTCGACCTCATCTCTACGCCCGTCAACTATATCTCCTACCGCGTACGCTCTACCGACGGGGCTGACCACGACGTGCAGTTCTACTTCGCCACAACACCCATACTCACCATCAACGAGTCCTACCAAGCCGTTGATGTAGAGCGCATCAGCGAACGCGGCACCGACTACGTCAAAGCCGGAAGCACCGCGCAGAACGTCCTCGGCCGCGTCGGCGACCTCATCTCCATTGATTGGGGTTACCTCTACCTGCCCGCCGTCAACGGCGATGCTGTCTTCGCACCTACGGCCATCACCGAGAGCACCTTCGTAAACACCGGCTCGCTGCCCGCCTGCGCTGACAAGGTCACTTCACAGTCACCCGCCGACGCCACCACGCTGGCCTACAGGCATGACTTCGGTCGCGTCAGCTCCGGCGCCAGCTTCATGATGATAGGCTACGACGAAGTCTACGATATGCGCTACTTCGGCAAGGACTACAAAGGCTACTGGGCTCGCGACGGCAAGACCATCACCGAGGCTTTCGACACCTTCCGCGACAACTACGACAACTATATGCGTCAGGCCCGCCAGCAGGACCAGACCATCTACGACGACGCCCTCGCCGCCGCCAACCAGAAGTATGCCGAGCTGCTCTCTGCCGCCTACCGCCAGGTCCTCGCTGCCCACAAGCTCTTCCAGGACGACGAGGGCAACCTCCTATACTTCTCTAAAGAGAATAACTCCAACGGCTGCGTCAACACCGTCGACCTCACATATCCCTCTGCACCTCTCTTCCTCATGTACAACACCGACCTGCAGAAAGGCATGATGACCTCCATCTTCGAGTACAGCCGCACGCGCCGCTGGACCAAGCAGTTTGCAAATCATGACCTCGGCACTTACCCGCATGCCAACGGGCAGGTCTACGGCGGTGACATGCCCATCGAGGAGACAGGCAATATGCTGACGCTGGCAGCCATGATCTCGAAGATTGATGGCAACACCAAATGGATTGACAAGTACTGGAGCATCTGCCAGGTATGGGTACGCTACCTCGTACAAAACGGACAAGACCCCGCCGAGCAGCTCTGCACCGATGACTTCGCAGGCCACTGGGCTCACAACGCCAACCTCTCCATAAAAGCCATCATGGCTATAGCAGCCTTCGCAGAGATAGCCAAGATGAAAGGCCTCGACACCGGCTACAACCAGTACATGCAGACCGCGCGCGAGATGGCCGAGAAATGGATGACCGACGCCGACGACGGCAACCACTACCGCCTCGCCTTCGACCGCCCCAATACCTGGAGCCAGAAGTACAACCTCGTATGGGACAAGATGTGGGGTCTCAACCTCTTCCCCGGCGTCGCTACGAAGGAGATTAACTACTACCGCAACCGCCAGAAGACCTACGGACTACCCCTCGACAGCCGCGAGACCTACTCCAAGAGCGACTGGATTATCTGGACTGCTTCCATGACCGATAACACGCGCCTCTTCACCTCCTTCACTGACCCCATCTGGAAATGGGTTAACGAGACTACTGACCGCGTGCCCCTCTCCGACTGGTACTGGACCGACCGCCCCAACTGCCGAGGCTTCCGTGCCCGCTCCGTCATCGGCGGCTTCTGGATGAAAGTGCTCATGGACAAGTTTGCCGAAGACCCCGACGCCATCGGCAGCATTCGAGCAGACAGCGAGAACCAGCCAAGCGGCAGGCCCTCAGACGTCCAATGGCTTGACATAGCAGGCCGACGCCTCGACAGCAACAACCCCGGGAGCGGAATACGCATCCGCCAGAACGCCGACGGCAGCTTCAGCAAAGTGCTGCTGCCCTGATGTCATACTGCTTTCTCTCGCAGGCACGCATTTTCGCCAAAAGAATGCGTGCCTGCGCTTTTTTTAGTCCGTGAACCACGCCGATTGAAATATTTTATCTACTTTTGCCGTCAGTATGAAACAACCCTAATTTATTTCAGCTTATGCGAGTCATCATCGAACAAAACTACGACCAGCTGTCGCGATGGGCAGCCGAGTATGTCATCGGCAAGATCAATGCCGCCAATCCCACGCCGGAGCACCCCTTCGTGCTCGGGCTGCCTACCGGCAGCAGCCCCATAGGCATGTACCGCGCTCTCATCGAGGCTAACCGCGCCGGGCGCATCACCTTCAAGAACGTGCTCACCTTCAATATGGATGAGTACGTAGGCCTGCCCGAGAGCCACCCCGAGAGCTACCACAGCTTCATGGCCACCAACTTCTTCGACCACATCGACATCCCGCGCGAGAACATTCACATCCTCAACGGCAACGCCGAGGACCTCGCAGCTGAATGTGCCCGCTATGAGCAGATGATAGAGGCTGCCGGAGGCATTGACCTCTTCATCGGAGGTATCGGCCCCGACGGACATATCGCCTTCAACGAGCCCGGTTCCAGCCTCAGCAGCCGCACCCGCCAGAAGACACTGACGACCGACACGCGCGTGGCCAACAGCCGCTTCTTCGGCGGACGGCCCGAGGACGTGCCCGCAACAGCCCTCACCGTAGGCGTAGGCACCGTCATGGATGCCCGCGAAGTCCTCATCCTCTGCAACGGCCACAACAAGGCTCGTGCCCTGCAGGCTGCCATCGAAGGCCCCGTCACGCAGTGGTGGACAATCAGCGCCCTGCAGCAGCACCCCCACGGCATCATCGTCTGCGACGAAGCTGCAACAGAGGAAATCAAACACGGCACCTACAAGTACTTCAAGGACATCGAGAAGGATAATCTTTAACCCAAACCGGTCATTAGGCTGTCACGCCGCTTGCAAGCTTTCTTCTTCTCATCTTTTTCATCAGCTCTCGGTTTCAATGGGACTCCATTGCGGCCTCTAAGTGCCGAAGACTCTGTTCAAAAAGAAAACTTGAATGACCGTAACACTAATGGCCGTCTTGAATTTAAGAAACGTGTAACGAAACGAATAAGCCCCGCCTACCAGCGGGGCTTATTCGTTTCGTATTATTACTGTCCGTCAAACTCTCTTTGAATTTTAATTTGCGGACATCTATAATTTTGGATTCAACTCCATTTTGGATAAAACACCCTTTTTGAGCGTTTATCCGTCGCCAAAAGGGGGTATCAGTCGCCCATCTGTCACCGCTACTCATAAGGAAACCAACATCTTACGAGGGCGGTGACAGCGTGACAGCAAATTTTGGCAAATTTATTGGAAGAAGAATCCGCAACACCTGTTTATGGGCATTGCGGACGATGATTATTGCGCATCAGGGTTTTAGCGGACACCAATAATCTTTTCTACTGCCAGAATTTTTAGCGGACAGCAATAATTGATAAAGGAGTTTCTCGTCTCACCCGGCTGTATCTGCCAACTCACTCGGGTGGATAGGCCGATTCACGCGGGTGCATCCGCCAACTCACGCGGGTGCATCCGCCAACTCACCCGGCTGCATCTGCCAACACACCCGGCTGCTCCGAAGTAAGACAAGTTGTTTTACCGCCATACGATTGGCCGTCTTCTACGACACGTGCGGTTACTCCGGCATCTGACTCCCTTTATGTTCCGCCGTGAGGGCAGTGACGGTGACGGGAACAAATAGTAATTACTTGCCGAGGATGATGTTCACCAGCGCCGTGACGTCGGCAATAGTGATGCTACCGTCGGTGTTCACGTCGGCTGCGGCGTGGTCATAGACAGGCGTAGGACCGTTGTCCTTGCCCAGGATGATATTGACCAATGCGGTGACGTCGGCAATGGTTATCTGCCCATCGCGGTTGACATCGCCGCGCAGCAGCGAGCGGCAGTTGAGGATGATTGGGTTGTCAGCAGTGCTGACGAGAGCCCCGTTGGCGAAAGAGACGTTACGGCTGACAGAGACGACGGCGAGTTCGCGCTCGTCAGTGAGGTCGAATACCTTGAAGGTCACGGCGTCGGCATCGGTCTTATTGCTGTAGATGCGGAGATAGTCATCAATGGCTACGCCTACGCATTCATCGCCGATGAATGCTCCGATGGCATAGTTGCTAAGGTCTTCAATAAGCACGTCGTCCAACTTCAAAGCTACGTAGGATGTCATGTCATACTTGAAGTCGCCGTGGTAGAATATCCAGGGAGCGTAGTTAATCATAAGTGAGCCTCCGTTGCTGATGACCTGCGTGTCGGAGTGGAACTGGTTGCTCAGTGTGCCGTAGGAGTAGATGTTGATATCACCGTATTTATGGATGAGGTCCTTGTCGGCACTGATGGCGCGAATCTTTGTCTCTTCGCCCGTTGAGGCGTCAATGAGGTTGTTGGCATGGATATAGAAAGTGCAGTTAGTGCTGTCGACAGTGATTTTGCCGCCATCATAGACAGGGCCGGTAGACACTCCTATCTCTTTGTTCTTACACTTGATACCCTTTGCGCCGTCGCCCGCGATATTGATGTTTATCTCGCCACCTTGCAGGATAGCCTCGTAGTTGGCACGTATACCTTCCGCTTCTTGACCGTTGACGGTGATATTGATCGTGCCGCCGGTCATGTTGAAGATGCTGTCGCACTTCAGGCCCGTTCCCTCGAGAACGTTTACGGTGGCGTTGATTACGCCGCCCTTGATGTTCATACGTCCGAAGTCATCGCTGTCGATGGCGTCGCTGCCTACGTTCGCGATGTTGACGACGCCGCCGCTCATCTGGAAGAAATTCTTCTCAAACTCCCCGACCTTGCCTCTGCCGCAGTGAATGCCGTCTCTGACGGCTCCCATAATGTTGATGGTGCCTGTCGTCTTCTTGAGTTGCAGGTATTCCTTGGCGCAGATGGCGTGTTTGGTGTTACCTACGACCATGAGGGTGCCGCCACCTTCGAACTCGGGATGTCCCTTGAAGTAGATTGCACCATCTTGTGTTCCATTGTTGCAGTCAGCAATCATATTGAACGTACCTTCATCGAGGATAACGGCGCAACGTTTGCCGCAGTTGATGTTTATTGCCGCGCCTATCTGATTGGTGAGGTTCAGGCCTGCGAGCTCTAACGTCAGCTTGTATGTACCTGTGAGGGTGAACGAGCCGTTGGTGGCCGTACCTGAAAGCTTGTAGATATATTCTTCGTCTGACGTGAAGGCCGTCACGCTGACGTGCGCCCCGTTCACGGTGACGCTGATGTCGGCCGTCTCGGGCTTAGTGATGATGGCTGTAGTTCCGTTGTAGACGATATTGATGATATCTCCTTCGGTAGCCATGGCTGCTAAGGAGACGACAGCAGCGAGGAGTGTGGTAAGGCAGAATCTTTTCATTCTATTTATGTTTTATGTTCGAACGTGTTTTTTTAGTGCTTGGTCCTTATTATTTGACAAACATTTTGTGGTATTGCCCGCCTGCCGACCGCAGGATATAGACTCCGCGTCGCAGAAGCCTGCTGTCGGTGCCAACGAACTGGCCGTTGATGTTGTAGATGCCTGTAAGCTGTGCGAGGCGCTCTTCGCTGGCAGGTGCTGCGATCTCGGTAGGCATTGCCGTTGCGAGGGTGAACATGTACGGTCTTGTGCGCGACCCTAAGATATCGGCGCTGAAGGCCATGGTCTGCTCGATGCCGAAGGTGTTGCCGGCCTCGTCATAGGCTTTGAACGAGAGTGTCTCGCCGCCCTGGCCGTAGACCGTCAGGTAGAGTTTGCCATCGATGCGCTGGCTGATGCCCCGACATTCGCCGTCGGCGTAGGCGGCGATGGTAAGCAGCCCGTCGGCTGCTAAGGTGTCGCCCTCGAGCCGGCCTATAATTGCCATCACGTTGGGGTAGGCGTGGCGGTCGGGTGCTGTGACTCCGATTACTGAATCATCGGACGCTGCCGTAGGTGAGGAGTTATGTTTCGGTTTGGGCTGGCGCAGACGGACGCGGGAAGCCGCAGGGGCGAG
>CAJOLI010000082.1 GCA_905235285.1 uncultured Bacteroidaceae bacterium | reverse complement strand
GTATCAGCAGACCATCCGCGAGCGCGAGCAAGCCCTCGCCGACCTCACCGATGCACGCCAGCAACTGGCCATTCGCGTCGAAGTGCTTTCGTCAAAACTTGAAGAGCTTCAGCAGCACAGCAAAGAGGCTCTCGAAGCACGCGAGCAAGCCGCACAACAGACACTCCTTGCACGCGAGCAGGCCGCACGCGAGGCGACCGAGGCGCAGGAGCGCCGACACACCGAAGCCATCAAGGCACAGCAAGAGCGCTTCGACGAGACCATAGCCCGTGTCTCAGCTCAGATGAAGGATGCCACCAACGAGATGCTGCGCCAGCGACAGAAAGAATTCGCCGAGACCTCTGGAGAGAGCATCGGCGTGCTCGTCAATCCCTTGAAAGAGAATATCGAGGAACTCAAGCGCACCCTGGCCGAGAACAAGAACCAACAGAGCGCCGACAGCGGAGCCATAAAAACCATCATACAGCAGATGATGCAGTCGAGCGAGGAAGCCCGTCGCAGCACCGACGAACTCACGCGCGTCTTCCGCAAGAGCAACAACGTGCAGGGGCTATGGGGCGAGACCGTACTCGACGAGCTGCTGGAGAGTCAGGGCCTCACACGAGGCGTACACTACGATGTCCAGTCTACCATGCGCGATGCAGCCGGCACTGCTGTGATCAGTGACGATGGCAGCCGACTGCGCCCCGACGTCATCCTGCACCTCGACCAGCGCCGCGACGTAATCATCGATTCGAAAGTCTCGCTCGCAGCATATATGGACTACGTCAACGCACAGACCGAAGGCGAGCGCAAGCAAGCACTGGCCCTCCACGTCACCAGCATCCGCGACCAAGTGAAGAACCTGTCGACCAAGGACTACAGCTCTTACGTGCAGCCGCCGAAGGTACGAATGGACTACGTCATCATGTTCGTGCCCAACACCGGAGCCCTATGGACGGCGCTCGGCGCACAACCCGACCTCTGGCGCTGGGCTATGGAGCGCAACGTCTATATCGCCGATGAGCAGACGCTCTACGCAGCCCTGCGCATCATCAATCTCACCTGGACGCAGATACGGCAGGCCGAAAACCACGAGAAAGTCTACAGCCTCGCTGGCGAGCTAATGGACCGCGTCGGGCAGTTCATGAAGAAATATCAGGCCATCGGCGCCTCGCTCGCCAAGGCTCAGCAGGCATACGACGAGGCCGAGCGCAAACTATCACCGTCAGGGCAGAGCATACTCCAGACCTGCGCCAAGCTCCAGAAACTCGGCGCCAAGCAGTCCGACCGCAATCCCCTACCCCAACTCACAGACATTGATGAGATACCACTCCTGCCCTCCGAAAGTCCTGAGCCGGAGACATAGCAGTCATGCCGCAGCCCTTCAGAAAAACTATTCATAAAACCCTTGACATCTTTATCCATCCAATAAAACTCATCATCTCAACAGCCTCATGCTATCCCGTTTACTTCATTTCCTCGACGCTTCTCCCGTCAATTTCTTTGCAGTAAAGAACATTATAGCTGAGCTTGAAGCGGCTGGCTACCGCCGCTTCGATGTGCAGAATCGGCTGGGCAGCATCGCTGCCGGCGACAAACTTTATGCCACGAAGAACGATTCGTCGGTTTTCGCCTTCCACATCGGACAAAAGCCATTAGCTGATGCCGGGTTCCATCTCATCTGCGCCCACGCCGACTCGCCCACCTTCCGCATCAAGCCTGCAGCCGAAATGACCTGCGAGGGCGGAATCGTCAAGCTCAACACCGAAGTCTACGGCGGTCCCATAATGTCGACCTGGTTCGACCGCCCGCTGACTATCGCTGGCCGCGTTATCCTGCGCAGCGCCGATGCCTTTGCACCCGAGACCGTGCTCATCCACGTGCGCCGTCCGTTGCTGCAGATAAGCAACCTCGCCATCCACTTCAACCGCCAAGTCAACGACGGCGTTAAACTGAGCAAGCAAAAGGATGTACTGCCAATCCTGGGCATTGTAAAGGATGAACTGGAGCGCGGACAGATGCTCATGAATATCATCCTCGAGGAGGTCAACCGCCAGCGCAAGGCCACTATCACAGTGGACGACATCCTCGACTTCGACCTCTACCTCGCCGATGCCCAAGCCGCCTGCACCTTCGGAGCCCATGACGAGTTCATCTCCTCTGGCCGCCTCGACGACCTCTCGATGTGCTTCGCCGGCCTCCAAGCCTTGCTCGCCACCTCAACCTCTGCGCCCGCAACGACTAACGTCCTCGCTATCTTCGATAATGAAGAGACGGGCTCGCAGACGAAACAAGGTGCCGCAAGTCCCTTCCTCGCCTCACTGCTACAGCGCATAGCGCTGACACAAAGCTGCACCGAGGAAGCATTCTTTCAGGCTGTGGAGCGCGCCTTCATGGTGTCGGCAGACAACGCCCACGCCTGGCACCCTAACTACAGCGAGAAGTACGACCCGACGAACCACCCTCAGCTCGGCGGCGGTCCCGTAATCAAGTTCAATGCGGCACAGAAATATGCCAGTGATGCCTACTCGGCAGCCATCTTCGCTGAGATATGTCGCCACGCCGGTGTGCCCTGCCAACGCTTCGTCAACCACAGCGACGTGGCCGGCGGCAGCACCCTCGGCAACATCCTCGCCTCCTCGCTACCCCTGCGCGGCGTAGATATGGGCAATGCCATCCTGGCCATGCACAGCTGCCGCGAGACAGGCGCCGTGGCCGACCACGAATATGCTGTTCGCGCCTTCACACAGTTCTTCAAAGCCAGTCGCTAATAATTAACGGCTGGCTCGCAAGAAACAATACTATCATCTTATTGTTCAATAAATTGCACCTTTTCTTGCCATGGCATAGCTCAAGCAAGCTTGGCTCTGCTCATTTGGCTTAACGAAAACGTTCAATAAATTGCACCTTTTCTCGCCATGACAGCCTTTGAAGCGAGCTTCAGGCTGTTCATTTGGCTTCGCTCGGCTCGAAGAGACGCTTGACCCTTCAAGAACGAAAACGTTCTCTCAGGGTTTATAATTTGCCTTTTGTGAGTTTTTTTATGATATCAAGTTCTTTGGTGTCGTAGGGTGTGTGGTCGTTATGGAAGATGTCATGCTGCCATATACCAGTGTATTCACCATGCTCGGGCCGATGGCCCCACGGCAGGTGTGTCTGAGTTTTTCCGTTGACGAGTCCCCAAATCATGCTGCCCACATGCTTCTCTTTTAGCAGAGGCATGATGTCGGGGATGGTGCTGCGGTTTGGGCGGTTCATCCATTCGGTGCAGACGAGCGGACGGCCATAGGTAGCAAGACGGTCAATCGTCTGCTGCATGACGTTATGGTCGCCGTAGCAGTGGTAGGTGATGATGTCGGAGTTCTCGACAAGGAAACTTTCTAAGTCTGCGTTTCCGTTCCACGTGCCACTGCTGATGGGCTGCGAGGGTCCCACCTCGCGTGCCCACTGGAACACCTTGCGGAGCAGGGGCCATGAGCGTTCGGGCATCGACGTGTTGGTCGGTTCGTTGTAGAGGTCCCAGAGCATGATGCGAGGGTCATTAGCATGGTGGCGCAGCACGTCCTTCACATACTTCTCCAGCAACGGGTGGGTACGTTCATCAACTACCATCTGATAGCCTGGCGAGGGCGACCATGCCCAGGCGTACCACCCTTCGAGCGGTTCGGGCTGGACACCGGCGGTGGGGTTGATGTTGGCGCCGAAGGTGCAGTCGTCGAAGAAGATGGGCATGACGCTGATACCATGACGCTGGCAGATGCCGAGGAAGCGGTCGAAGTTCTTCAGAAACTTCTTCGGGCTGTCGGCATAGACGGCATACTGCAGCACGACGCGCACGCAGTTCATGCCGATGTCCTGCATCAGTTGCAACTCATCATCGATGACTTTCGGTGAAAAACTCGTGGGGTCCCACATGGCAGTGTAGTTGATGGCATTGGCGGGTATGTAGTTCACGCCACAATACCATTCTGTTTTATTATACCAATTCCATGCTGCTGATGCCGACATCCGTGATGACTGTGAAAACAGCGGAAGTGCGGTCCCCACAAGCATGATGGCAGATAATAACAAAATCTTCTTCATATTCCTAAAACAAGCAAAATCATCAGTGACATTGCAAATAAACAAATAATATCTGAGGAAAGCTATCTTTTTGGAGGAAAATTTTATGTGAGAGAGCTTTATTCCCATTTTGTGGATTCTGTATGTGTTTTGTTGTACACAAACAGAAGGATAACGACATCGTTCGCAAAGAATTTGGATATGGGACGCAAATGTTTTTAGTCGCTGAGCTGTGCCATGAGCGAGAGCATCTGGTCGCGGAGCTGAGCAGCAGTGATGAAGTCGAGTTTCTTTGCTGCAGCCTGCATCTGACGCCGCAGTTGGTCGACGCGCTTGCGCATCTCGTCGCGGGTGAGATACTCTACCTCGGCCTCGGCAGCTGAGGGTATGCCTTCGGCAGCCATAGGCAGAGCAGTAGCGGCAGAGGCGTCGCGGGTTGTTCCACCCTTGCGCTTGGCGGCTTCGGCATCGTCAATGAGGAGAACATTGGTGACGACGGGGCGCTCGGGTTCGATGTAAGCACGACGGTCGCGTTCGGCCGAGCGCTCCTGCTGTGCGCTGACAAGGTCGCCCATCGTGCGGTCCTTACGGATCTGCGTCGGCGTTATGCCGTGCTCGTCGTTGTAGCGGAGTTGCTTCTCGCGCCGACGATTCGTCTCGTCGATGGTCTGGCGCATAGAGCCCGTGATGGTGTCGCCGTACATGATGGCCTTGCCATGAACGTTGCGGGCAGCTCGCCCCACGGTCTGCGTGAGCGAGCGGTGGCTGCGCAGGAAGCCCTCCTTGTCGGCATCGAGGATGGCTACGAGCGACACTTCGGGCAAGTCAAGGCCCTCGCGCAGGAGGTTGACACCGACGAGCACGTCGAACTTACCTGCACGCAGGTCGTCCATGATCTGTACGCGCTCGAGCGTGTCGACATCGCTGTGGATATAACGCGCCTGCACACCGGCATTCAAGAAATATTCCGTGAGTTCCTCGGCCATTCGTTTGGTGAGCGTAGTGACGAGTGTACGCTCGTCCTGCTCTACGCGCTGCTGAATCTCCTCGAGCAAGTCGTCAACCTGGTTGGCTGTGGGTCGCACCTCGATGATGGGGTCGAGAAGGCCCGTAGGGCGAATGACTTGCTCCACAATGATGCCCTCGCTCTGCGCCAGCTCATAGTCGGCGGGCGTTGCGCTGACATAGACCACCTGATTTGTAAGGCTCTCAAACTCGTCGAAGCGAAGGGGACGATTGTCCATGGCAGCAGGCAGGCGGAAGCCATACTCGACGAGGTTCGTCTTGCGCGCACGATCACCGCCATACATGGCCGCAATCTGCGGCACACTAACGTGACTCTCGTCGATGACGAGCAGGAAGTCGTCGGGGAAGAAGTCGAGCAGACAGTAGGGGCGTGTGCCGGGAGCGCGGCCGTCGAAGTAGCGGCTGTAGTTCTCGATGCCCGAGCAGTGACCCAGCTCGCGTATCATCTCCATGTCGTAGGTGACGCGCTCGTAGAGGCGCTTGGCCTCGAGTGGCTTGCCTATCTCCTCGAAGAACTTGACGCGCTCGGCCAGGTCGTCCTCAATCTGGTGTATAGCAGAGAATGTCTGCTCTTTGGTTGTCATGAAGAGGTTGGCGGGATAGATGCGGTAGTCGTCGAAGGTACCGACGCGAGTGCCAGAGAGGGGCTCCACCTCCTCGATGGTGTCAATCTCTTCGTCCCAAAAAGAGATGCGAAGCAGGTTGTCGGCATAAGCGAGGAAGACGTCTACGGTGTCGCCCTTGACTCGATACTCGCCTCTCGAGAGGCTTACGTCGTTGCGGGTGTAGAGCGAGTCGTTGAGCCTCCTCAGCAACACGTTGCGGTCGAGCTTCTGGCCTTTGCTGACGGCGATGACGTTGTTGTAGAAGGCTGCAGGATTACCCATACCGTAGATGCAGGATACCGACGAGACGACGATAACGTCGCGCCTCCCAGAAAGCAGGGCCGAGGTGGCAGCGAGGCGCAGCTTGTCAATCTCATCGTTGATGTCAAGGTCCTTCTCAATGTAGGTGTCAGTCGATGGTATATATGCTTCGGGCTGATAGTAGTCGTAGTAGCTGACATAGTACTCTACGGCGTTGTCGGGGAAGAAAGCCTTCATCTCGCCGTAGAGCTGCGCGGCCAGCGTCTTGTTGTGAGAGAGAATGAGCGTGGGGCGGTCAACGTTGCGAATGACGTTGGCAATGGTAAACGTCTTGCCCGACCCGGTGACGCCGAGCAGCGTCTGAGCCGGCACGCCATCGAGCACGCCCTGTGTGAGCTGTTCAATAGCCTCGGGCTGGTCGCCCGTGGGCTCGTATTGCGAAGTGAGATGAAATGTAGACATACGTTCTGCAAAGGTCTCCATTTTCCACGATTCAGCCAAAAGAATCAGCTCCTAAAATGTGCTTTTGCCCTTATTTTACCCTCGACAGGTCTTTGAACATACAAAATTATATTAAAAAAAGGTCTCAAGCTTTGCCATCTCAGCAGAAAGGCGTACCTTTGCACGCAATTATACCCGAAGAAGCTGATGAAAAGATTCATATATGCCCTACTCCTGACCGTTGTCGCAGTCCTCGCCGGCTGCGGCGAGTACAACGCCGCTCAGAAGTTTGGCGACACGGAATATAAATACGAATACGCCAAGGCGTGCTACACACGGGGACGCTTCACGCGGGCCTTCGAGACGCTCAGCGGCATCGTCACCTCATTGAAAGGCAGCGGTGTGGGCGAAGAGAGTCTCTATCTGATGGGTCTGAGCGCCTACCACAGCGGCGACCTCACGGCAGCTGCCGAGACTTTCCGCAAGTACTACCAGAGCTATCCGCGCGGCACTTACGTCGAGGATGCACACTACTACTGCGGCCTAGCACTCTTCGATGCCGTCCCTAACCCCAAGCTTGACCAGAGCACTACAAAGCAGTCCATTGCCGAGTTGCAGCGTTTCCTTGACGCCTACCCATACACACGCCTTAAGGACCAGACGCAGGAGATGATACAACAGCTGCAGGACCATCTCGTCGAGAAAGAATACCTCTCGGCAAAGCTTTACTATGACTTGGGCGACTACATCCTCAACAGCCTGCAAGGCGGCTCCAACTTTGAGGCCTGCATCGTGACCTCGGAAAACGCCCTTCGCGACTACCCTTTCGCCAAGGCCGAGCGGCGCGAGCTGTTCATGATGATGATCCTGCGTTCACGCTACCAGCTGGCACGCAAGAGTGTCGACCAGAAGCAAGCCGACCGTTTCCGCCAGACCGTCGATGACTACTACGCTTTCGTCAACGAGTTTCCTGAGTCGGAGTACCTCAAGGAAGCACAAGAATACTTCACCAAGAGCCAGAAAGCGCTCAAGGGACAGACAGAAGATGATGAATGACCCGGCAAATCCACTCCATTTAGCTGTAAACTTTAAGCTATAACACTAAACCTCTTAATAAACAATACAAACTCTAAACTAAACTACGGCCTCAGGCCGCGACAAAGAATATGGATTACAAGAAATCAAACGCACCCACCAACACCGTCACGCAGAACATCATGGACCTCTGCGAAGACACAGGCAACATCTATGAGAGCGTGGCAGTCATCGCCAAACGCGCCAACCAGATTTCCTCGGACCTCAAGAGCGAGATTTCCAAGAAACTGCAGGAGTTTGCATCGACGAACGACAATCTCGACGAGGTATTCGAGAACCGCGAGCAGATTGAAATCAGCCGTTTCTACGAGAAGATGCCTAAACCAACGCTCATCGCCACGCAAGAGTTTCGCGACGGAAAGATTTACTACCGCAACCCCGCCAAGGACAACGAAGAGGAGGATTATTAAACCCGAGGTGCTATGATCCAACGCATTCAGACCGTTTACCTGCTCATAGCCGTAGTAGCGCTTACAGCCTGTCTCTGCCTGCCCGTAGGACAGTTCGTAGCGCCGCAGACAGGTGAGCCCATAGCTACGCTCTACAACCTATGGATTCACCTGCCCTCACAGATAGGCGACACACTCTCGACATCGGCCGCAGAAAGTACGAGTCCCGTGCTGGCATCTGAAGCCGCCGGGCACCACTTTTTTACGCCATGGGCTCTCTTCGCTGTGTTGCTGCTCGCAACGGCAGGCCTGGCATTCAGCATTTTCATCTTCAAGCAGCGACTCGTGCAGTCGCGACTGGTCATGCTTTGCATCATCCTCATCGTAGGATGGTACGCCGTGTACGCTGCCTTCGCTTTTATCCTGCCAAAAGACCTTGACCTCGACTTCCGCCCGACCCCATGGGCTGCGCTGCCGGCTATAGCTTGCATCTGTAGCTACCTGGCCTTCCGAGCTATCCTCAAAGACGAAATGCTCGTGCGCTCACTCGACCGCTTGCGCTAATCCAGCCCCTAGCCTATGAGACACCTCCACGCCTACATAACAGCTACGCTACTCTTGCTCATAGCCGCTGCAACGGCCACATCGCAAGTGACAACCAACTACGTACGTATCGGCGTGGCTTTACCACTCAAGGAGAAGACGCCGCGAGGGGCCAAGATGGTGGAGTTCTACCAAGGCTTGCTCCTGGCCGTCGACAGCGTCAAGCACCAAGGCTGTGCCGTGAGCGTCGTAGCGCACCACTGCGGCAACACCTCCGCACAGATGGACTCGTTGCTGGCCACTAACCCTTTTGCCAACTGCGACGTAGTCTTCGGACCCTTAGATGCAGCTCAGATTCCAGCCCTTGCTGACTACTGCAGCCTCAAAGGTGTGCGGCTGGTCGTTCCGTTCTCCACTCAGACAGCCTCCATCGAAGGGCATCCGCGGCACTACCTCATTAATCCTCCACGAAGCATCGTGCAGCGAGAGGCAGCTTGGTTTGCACAGAACCTCTTCTCAGATGAGAACATTGTAATCATCGACTGCAACGAGAGCAACGACGAAGGCAACACTATGGCTGAGCACTTGCGCAAGGCGATGGACGAGCGTGGCGTTGAAGTGCGGCAGGTGAAAATCGACGCCGACGACAACGCCATAGACGAAGTACTCAACCCCGACAAGAAAAACATCTTGCTGCCTAACTCCGCAAGCCTCAACGCCCTGAACGCCTTGCGCGAACGCATGCGCTCATTCACCATGGCGCATCAGGGCTTCGCAATCTCGTTCTACGGCTATCCCGCCTGGCAGACATATGCCTCGCAAATACAGAGCGACCTCTTCCAGTTCGACACCTACGTCTACACCCCTTTCTACCGCGATGCCGAGAGCCCTGCCGTGAAACAGCTTGAGCAACGCTTTGAGCAAGCTTTCCGCTGGCCCGTGCAGCGCACCTTCCCGCGCTATGCTCTTCTGGGCTTTGATGTAGGCTATTTCTTTCTTAAAGGTCTGGGACAATATGGCAGCAACTTCGAGGCGAACCTCGTGGCCACGGTGACACAACCGCTGCAGAATCCACTCAGCTTCGCACGTGCCAATATGGGCGACGGATACGTCAACAACTTCGTGCAGGTCGTCCACTACGCCAACTATCAGGCAATAGAAATCCTCTATCGCAACCAGTAAGAGATGAAAGCGACGACGATACTCGCTACTGTAGTCCTATGCGCGGCTCCGGCCCTACTGAAAGCTCAGGTGGGACAGCCGCGCAACGATTTTGCCGTGGGCGTCAATGGCGGCTACATTTTCAACAGGGTATCTTTCAACCCCACCATCAAGCAGAAATGGAAGGGCGGAGAGACCTTCGGCATCAGCCTGCGCTACACCTGCGAGAAGTACTTCTCTGCCATCTGTGCCGTAGCCGCCGAATTGAACTATGCCAATCTGGGTTGGAAAGAATTTATCGAGACGAGCGACGAGACCTACAGCCGCGACGTCAGATACATCCAGCTGCCTCTGTTAGCCCGAATGGGCTGGGGACGTGAACGGCGTGGTGCTCAGTTCTTCATACAAGTGGGTCCGCAGGTAGGCTTCTGCATCAGCGAGAAAGCTCACCTCGGCGGCGACTGGACAGTGGACTCCCCCGGCCGACGCCCCAATGGTATCGTAGAGCAATACACGCTTGACGTGGAGAATAAATTCGAATACGGCATCACGGGCGGCGCCGGCGTAGAGCTGAGCACACGTGCCGGCCACATCCTGCTCGACGGCCGCTACTTCTACGGCCTCTCGGATATGTTCCACAATGGCAAGAAAGACCCCTTCGGCCGCTCTGCCAATGGAGCCATCATAGTTAAGCTAAGCTATCTTTTCGATATCATTAAGACGAAAGGTGAGATAAAGTAGAGGAAATTAGGCGTATAGCTCATTTTGCAGGCTGAAATATGCTATTTTGTAATAAACTATGAAAAACACCGAGGGGATCGGCGTCGCCAAGGGGGCGAGTAGCCCCCGACGAGGTAACATTTTAGGTTCTTTGGTTTATATATGCATTGCACAGATGTAACAATTTTTTCAAACTACAAGATACCTTGATTTCTGAGAACGCCTGTATATAAAGGCGATTTGAAAGGTTTCAGCCTGCAAAATGAGCTATAGGTCGGAAATTACGTCGGAAGACTCAGAATGCTCAGATGACTCCGATTACTCTGATACTATGAGTTCTCTGAGACTCCTATCATCCTAAAAGCCAGAACAAGAAAAGGGCACGCCATTGTAGGCGTGCCCTTTTTCGTTTAGTGTTGGCCTCACGTTTACTTTACAGAGACTTTCTTGCCGTTGATGACATAGACACCGTTCTTCTGAACCTTTGAGACCTTACGGCCAGAGAGGTCGAAGATGGTGCCGGCCTCGGTGATGCTGTTGATGCCGCGGATAGCGGTGGCCTCATCCTCTTCGATGGCGGCGTCGATGGTCTCTTCGTCAGCGCCGAACCAGACAGTGTCAACGACGGAGTTGGTGAGAGTGAGCTTCAGGACGGGTGCATCCTCGCCGCTCTTGGTGCCTTCGAACTGGATGTCATAGGTCACAGAGCCGGTGCCGCGGTCGATGGTGATGGACTGCGGAGCCCATGCGGGCAGGGTGTAGGTGGCTGTGCCGCCGTCCTCGCTAATCTCAGCCTCAACACCCGTGATGGTGAATTCAGGCAGG
>CAJOLI010000081.1 GCA_905235285.1 uncultured Bacteroidaceae bacterium | reverse complement strand
GAGAGGGGCTTACTTTTTGAAAAAAGTATCCGCAATGCCTGTTTATCGGCATTGCGGACGGATATTTAATGCATTTTTAAGTTTTAGCGGACAGCAATAGTTCTAAAAGAATCTGATAGCGAAACGCCCCCGATGCTCGTCTGCATCGGGGGCGTTTCTGTTAATTCGCTGCAATCTTACTGCCACCTACAACGTAGAGGCCACGAGGCAGGCAACGGTGAAAAGCTTCAGTCGTTGATGGCTCCGCAATGCGGACAGCGACCCTTGTCGCGGAGCTTAGCACCGCAGTGGCCACAGAGGTAGAGGGCGCGGGCGCAGGTCCAATAGTGGTACAGGGCATAGATAGAGTAAACGACAAAAAGGAGGAATCCGACTGGAGTCGATGCAGTGTATGAGAATATAAGATACACAACCACACTCACCCCAGCAAGCGTGAAGATGTAGAGCATGGCATCCTTCAGTGGCAGACAGCTCAAGACATTGCTCACCGTGGCAATGGTCAGGAGCAGAAGCAACCATACACTCATTAGGAAGAAGCATATAAGGCGTGGCTGGGCAAGCGGGTTGAGCGTAGGATGGAAGTAGAACTGCACCCATAGCTGAGGACAAGTGTTCTGTAAATGCCCGTAGAGCAGCGAAGCGAAAGCGAGCGTTATGAGCAACAGCGTAGGATAAGCGCTGGGAACGTCAGCCACGTGAATCAGGTGTAAGCGCTTGTGCCTGAACAGACGTATGCCTATCGTGACAGCCACGGCAGCCATGATAAGCCAGAACCACAGCATGTGACGGCTGGAGAAGAGGAAGATAAAGGCGCTTATGGGATCGTCGGGATAGCAGGCGGAGAGCAGTTCGTTCTCGTGAAGCCAGCCCATAGTGAGCTGGTCGCGCGCCACCTTCACCCAGACGCTGTCGACGCTGTCCTCAGGGATAACGAGGAAGGCAGCCACGACAACAGCGTCTCCGCTACGGAGCCAGAGGCTGTCGCTGGCAGCCACGGCGCCCTCACTCCAGTGCGCCGGGCGGTCTTCGAGCAGCAGTAAACTTGAAGCGTCCACGATGAAGTTGTAGCCTACACCATAGTCGCGCACAAGGCGCGAAGACAAGGAGTCGGCCAGGAACTCCGCTCCGAGTTCAAATGGGAACGGCGGTTCAGCATCTGACGAGGGCTTAAAGCAGGACACGAGGGCGAGTGCTGCAAGAATCACACACAGACGTGTGAGGCCGAACAACTTGTTGCTCCGCCTCCCGCGCACGTATGTATTATTATGTATGTCCATAAATAAGCTATGATTCGTCCGGCCGAAGCACGAGCATCGTGCAGCTACGGCAGTCGAAGCGCAAGGGAAAGGTACGGCCGTCGGCCAGGCGTAAAGCCAACTGTCCGCTGGGGTTGAAGGCCGCTGCCTTATGTCCGCTTGAATTGATGTCCGTAACTTTATGTTCCTCAAGGTTATTCTTGCCCGACAGACATTCTCCGAGCTCATATCGGAGGCAATAGCGGCAGGTCATGAGGGGAGTAGTATGTAAGAGAGATAGGCGTGTTTCTTCTCCTACTGACAGGTTTATACTCTTCTGTCCGACAAGAGAGGAGTCGTCGATAAGGTTGGCGGGGGTGAGGCTGCTGAGAGCCTCTGTCAGGCATCTTCGCCAGTCGGCAAGTAAGGAGGCTGGTATGAACCAGTTGTCGGCAAATTGAATACTGATGTCGGCCTCGCAGGTGCTGTAGACGGTCTCGCCGAGGCGCATGAGCTGTTTGCGTATGTTCGGAGCCTGGGGTGTGCGGGCCTGCTCATGAGCATAGCTGAAGGTTCGCGTGACAAGGCGGCCATCCTCGCTTCTCATCGTCAGGCTGAATCCGTCGTCAGGCTCGTCGCTTATCGTCCAACTAACGGAGAGACGGCGCTCAGCAGTGGGTCGCGCCAACTGCCGCTCGAAAGCAGCATCCAGGTTGCGGAAGAGGCGCTGACCTTTGCGCAACTTCAGCAATACCGACGGATCGGCAGGAAAGATTCGGCCATGGTCATCGACACGGTTAACGCGGAAGCCCTGCAGACGGCCGTCACTATCGATGAAGCAGAGGCCATCGCCGTTGGCAAAGGAAGCCGTGCCGGCTATGGCCAACGAGCGTCCTGATGCCACATCCTTGACTGTGCCTACGGGCTCACCGATGGCTTTTGGTGTGGCCAGGCAGGCAAGGTCTGGGTTGCGGCGATGCAGGAAATAGTCTGTGAAGCGTCGGTTGAAACTCTTGTCGAGGTTGGGCGTAAAGGTCAGCGTGGTCTTTCCGTAGCTTGCCCTGCAGAAGTCTGCCGGGCGCCTCCTCAGTATACTGTCGATGCGTTGGCGGTAATAGGCGGTGACGTTCTTGACGTAGGCCACATCCTTTAGTCGGCCCTCAATCTTGAAACTGCTGACGCCCGCATCCATCATAGCCTCGAGGTCGGCAGAGCGGTTCATGTCGCGCAGCGACAGCAGGTGGCGCTGGCGCAGCGGCTGCCCTGTGCGCGGTTCTGTGAGCACCCGCCCCTGGCTGTCGATGAGGTCGAAAGGCAAGCGGCAGAACTGAGCACATTCGCCGCGATTGGCGCTGCGGCCGAAGCAATATTCGCTGGCATAGCAGCGCCCGCTGAAACTGACGCAGAGGGCTCCATGGACAAAAGCTTCGAGCCGCATCTGAGGCACGGCAGCGTGGATGGCACTAATCTCGTCGAGCGAGAGCTCGCGGGCCAGCACCGTCTGAGTGTAGCCGGCGGCCGCGCGCGCGCGCACATCGTCGATGGTGCGGTTGTCCATCTGTGTGGACGAGTGCAGGGGAAGGGAGGCGGGCACAAATATGTGCCCCACACGACAACTGGAGACCGTAGACGAAAGAGAAACGGGATGAGTAGACGAAAGAGAAGCGGGAAGCGGGGATGAGAGCGGGGATGAGAGCGGGGATGAGAGCGGGGGATTGTCCAGGGACACTGAGGAAGCGGGACGGATGCGGGAATCCTGAGTAATGAGGGCGTCGACGTGCACGTCAGCGAGTTCGCTAATGAGCGTTTGTGCAGCAGAGAGCTCATCGTCGTGCAGCAGAGTATTGAGCGTCACGTAGACCTTTGCACCAAACAGGTGGGCAAAGGCCGTGAGACGGGCTATATCCTCGACACTGTTGCCCGCCGCAGCCCTTGCCCCGAAGCGGGGGGCACCGATGTAGACGGCGTCGGCACCGTGGCGAATGGCCTCGAGTCCACATTCGAGGTTGCGTGCAGGCGAGAGCAGCTCAATCGGTCTCATCAGTGTATGGCTTCGATATTGTAGGGCGTCTCCTGGTAGACGTAGTAGTTGAGCCAGTTGGTAAAGAACAGGTTGGCATGCGCGCGCCAAGTGACGACCGGCCCGAGCGACGGTATGTCGGCACGGTAGTAGTGGCGTGGCATATCTATGGGCAGACCTTTTGAGAGGTCTCGCTTGTACTCCGTGTCGAGCGTCAAGGGTGAATATTCGAGATGGCCTGTGATGAAGAACTCGCGGCCGTTGCGTGCCATGAGGATGCTCACCCCCGACTCCTCGCTCTCGGCTATGATTGTGAGGTTGGGCACGGCCTCGATGTCTGCCTTGCGGATTTCTGTGTGTCGGCTGTGGGGCATGAAGAAGATATCGTCGAAGCCCCTGAAGATTGGCAGTCGCGGATCGAGAGGTTTCTGCGGGAAGATGCCGAACATCTTACGCTCAAGCGGGTACTTGGGTACGCCGTAGTAGGCGTAGAGGCCCGCCTGGGCCGCCCAGCAGATATATAGCGTCGAGGTGACGTGAGTGCGAGCCCAGGCGAAGATCTCGCTTATCTCATCCCAATAGTTGACTTGCTCGAAGTCGAGATGCTCCACGGGTGCGCCAGTGATGATCATGCCGTCGAACTTCTCATTGCGCATGAGCTCGAAGTCGCGGTAGAAGGCCTGCATGTGCTCTACTGGAGTGTTCTTGCTGGTGTGGCTTTTGATTTTCATGAAAGAAATCTCGAGCTGCAGTGGCGAGTTAGAGAGCACGCGTATGAGGTCCGTCTCGGTAGTTATCTTCAAGGGCATGAGGTTGAGTATCACTATCTTCAGTGGACGTATGTCCTGCGTCGAGGCGCGTGACGTGTCCATGACGAAGATGTTCTCATGCTTGAGCAGGTCGATGGCGGGAAGGCGGTCGGGCAGTCGTAGAGGCATCTTGAGATGTTGGTTTAATGAGGTCTAACGTTAGATTATGATTCTTAACTACCATATAGTCACACGCTCAGCCTTAGGCACGAACATCGGATTGTTCTCCGTGATGCCGAAGGCTTCGTACCAAGCATCGATATGTGGCAGTGCTCCGTTGACGCGCCAGCGGCCGAGGGCGTGCGGGTCGGACTTTGTGCGCTTGCGAATCTCTTCGTCGCGGATATTGCCAGCCCAAACACCTGCGTAGGCCAGGAAGAAGCGCTGCTCGGGCGTGAAGCCGTCGCTGTCTGTGAGCGGAGCGTCCTTAGTGGCATTCTTGAATGCCTGGAAGGCCACCTGCAGTCCGCCGTGGTCGGCCATGTTCTCGCCGAGAGTGAGCTGTCCGTTGCCGCAGAGGCCAGGCAGCACCTCAATGTTATTGAAGAAATCGCGCATTACATGAGTGCGCTCCTCGAAGTTCTTCGTGTCCTCGGCTGTCCACCACTGACGCAGGTTGCCGTCCTTGTCGAACTTAGCGCCCTGATCGTCGAAGCCGTGAGTCATCTCATGCCCTATGACGACACCGATGGCACCGTAGTTGAAGGCATCGTCGGCATTCATGTCAAAGAAGGGAGGCTGCAGAATTCCTGCGGGGAAGCATATCTCGTTAGTAGTGGGGTTATAGTATGCGTTTACGGTCTGCGGCGTCATATACCACTCAGTGTTGTCGACAGGCTTATTGAGCTTACGCTCGATCTCGTCGTGTATGTTCCACGAAGCAGTATTCTTGACGTTCTCCCAGTAGTTCTTGCCTATCTCGAGTGTGCTGTAGTCCTTCCACTGGTCGGGGTAACCCACCTTGACGATGAAGGCATTGAGCTTCTCGTGGGCCACGGCCTTGGTGCTGTCGCTCATCCAGTCCTGAGCGTCGATGCGCTCGCCGAGTGCCACCTGCAGGTTCTTGACCAGCTGCACCATGCGCTCCTTGGCCTCTGCGGGGAAGTATTTCTCTACGTAGAGCTGCCCTACGGCTTCGCCGAGTGCACCTTCGGTAGCGGCTACGGCACGCTTCCAGCGGGGACGGTCCTCCTCGCGGCCGCTCATGACCTTGCCGTAGAAGTTGAACGACGCAGCCCGCATGTCATCGTCGAGATAGCTGGCGGCAGCGTCAATGAGGCGCCAGCGTGTATAGTCCTTAAGGACGTCGAGCGGCGTCTCGGCCCAGAGCTTCTCGACCTCGTGGATTACCTCTGGCTGGCCTACGCTGACCTCACGAATGTCCTTGGCTCCGTGGACATTGAAGTAGTACTTCCAGTCGATGCCGGGGTAGTCGCGCAGGAGCTCGTCGAAGGTCATCTTGTTGTAGTTCTTCTCATCGTCGCGCAGCTCGGTGCGGGAACGCGACACCTTAGCCAGGCGTGTCTCCAAGGCCAGTACGCCGTCGACGCGTCCGTCGACGTCAGCCTCAGCAGCGACGTTGCAACGCTGGAAGAGGCCCGACATGTACTGTCTGTAGGCTTCGCGTATGACCGTCGTGGCGGAGTCGGTGTCGAGGTAGTATTCTTTCTGCCCCATGACGAGTCCGCTCTGCATGATTTGCAGCAGGTTGTTCTTGCTGTCCTTGATGTCGGCATTGATATAGAAGCCGAAGAGGCCTCCGATGCCCGAGACGTCGAACGACGAGGCAAGGCGGAAGAGCTCGGCTTTGTCGGCCACGGCGTCGATGCGCTGCAGATCCTTGCGTATGGGTTCCATGCCCTGCTTGTTGAGCGATACGCTGTCCATGGCGCTGGCAAACATCTGGGCAATCTTGTCGGCAATGCTGCCGGGCTCATTCTTCTGAGCTGCCACGCCCTCGATGAGCTCGCGCATCTGAGTGTTGTTGTTCTCGGCCAGCTGGTCGAAGCTGCCGAAGCGGGAGTACTCGGCCGTGAGGGGGTGAGCCTTCATCCAGCCTCCGCAGGCGAACTCATAGAAGTCGGTGCCGGGAAGGGCTGTAGTGTCGAGGTTGTTGAGGTCGATACCCGTGGTGAGGGTGCCCTGCTGACCTCCGCAAGAAGTGAGGATGGCTATAGCCATAATCTGAAGAGAGTTTTTTAGTTTCATTCTTTTCTATTATGAAGTTATTATATTTATTTGCTGTAAAGCTTGGCAGACGTCAAGACTCAGACAAGGCCTCTGATGCCTCAAGCCAACGGGCTTCGACCTCCTCTATCTGGCGGTGCAGGTGGTCGTGACGTTCGTAGAGTGTCACGTCGGCCGCTCCCTCGGGAGTCGACATCCGGGCCTCGAGCATATGGAGTGCGGCCTCAAGGTCAGCCAACTCGCGCTCGGCATCGGCCACGGCGCGTTCGAGTTTCTTGCGCTGGCGGGCTGCGGCTTTCTGCTCCTCGTAGGAGAGGCGCGAGGCCGAGACGCCCGCTTTCTCGCCGGCAGGAGTTGCCGTGCGGCCAGCCGCCGTTGCTGTGCTTGCCGCAGGACGGGTTGCCACTGCGGATGGTGTCCGCTGTGGCGAGGCGCCTGAGGCTGCGATGTCGGCGTGGTGCTCGCTCTCTATCCAATCGTAGATACCGCCGAGATGCTCGCGCACACGTCCGCCGCCGAAGCTATAAACCTTCTCTACGAGGCCGTCGAGGAACTGACGGTCGTGGCTGACGAGCACTACCGTGCCGTCGAAAGCGGCTATGGCCTCCTTTAGCACATCCTTTGAGCGCATGTCAAGGTGGTTGGTGGGCTCGTCGAGGATGAGGAAATTGACAGGCTCGAGCAGGAGCTTGATCATGGCCAGGCGGCTACGCTCGCCGCCCGAGAGCACTTTCACCTTCTTGTCAGCTTCCTCGCCTCCGAACATGAAGGCGCCGAGGATGTCGCGGATGCGGGTGCGGATATCTCCGCGAGCCACGCGGTCGATGGTGTCGAACACGGTCTGCTCGGGGTCAAGGAGCTGTGCCTGGTTCTGTGCGAAATAGCCAATCTGAGCGTTATGCCCTACCTTGAGGCTGCCCTCGAAAGGAATCTCTCCGAGTATACATTTGACGAGCGTCGACTTGCCCTCGCCGTTGCGCCCTACAAAAGCCACTTTCTCGCCACGGCGTATCGTGAGGTTGACGTGCTGGATGACGGGATGTTGGTAGCTCTTGCTCAGGTCTTCCACGATGAGAGGGAAGTCGCCGGAGCGCTGGCAAGCTGGGAACTTAAGGTGCAAAGCGCTGTTGTCAACCTCGTCGACCTCTATTGGCACTATGCGGCCGAGCTGTTTGATGCGCTCCTGCACCTGCACGGCCTTGGTAGGTTTGTAGCGGAAGCGCTCGATGAAGTCCTTGAGTTCGGCTATTTCTTTCTGCTGGTTCTCGTAGGCGCGCAACTGCTGCTCGCGCCGCTCGGCCCGCAGACGCACGTATTCGTCGTACTTGACCTTGTAATCCCAGATGCGTCCGCAAGAAATCTCGAGCGTACGCGTTGTGACATTATTTATGAACGCGCGGTCGTGAGAGACCAAGATCACGGCTCCGGCTCTCTGCTGCAGGTACTGCTCGAGCCACTGAATGCTCTCGATGTCGAGATGGTTGGTGGGCTCGTCGAGCAAGAGGATATCAGGCTGGCGGAGCAACAGTTTAGCCAGCTCGATGCGCATACGCCAGCCCCCGGAGAGCTCGCGCGTGGGGCGGTCGAAGTCGCTGCGCTCGAAGCCCAGGCCGCTGAGCGTGCGCTCGACCTCGGCACGGAAATTCAGACCGCCCAGCAGGCGGAAGCGCTCCTCGGCGCGGGTGTAGCGTTCGACGAGCGCCATATAGGCCTCGCTCTCGTAGTCGGTGCGCTCAGACATCTCGCCCTGCATACGCTCGATGTCAGCCTGCAGGTCGTGGATGTGGTCAAAGGCAAGCAGGGCCTCGTCGATTACTGTGCGCTCGCCTGCCAGCTCCATGACCTGCGGCAGATAGCCCACCGACGTGTCTTTGGGCGAACTGACCGTGCCGGCCGTAGGGCGCTGCTGCCCGGCTATCACCTTCAACAGCGTCGACTTGCCAGCGCCGTTCTTGCCCGTGAGGGCTATGCGGTCGCGATCGTTAATGACGAAGCTGACGTCGGTGAACAAGGGCTTTGCGCTGAATTCTATTGCGAGATGTTCGACGGAAATCATCTATAATTCTTGCTTTTTCGGCTGCAAAGGTACGCTTTCGCGCGCACATACGCAAATAAATAGGAGAAAAGACGCAAAAACATTTCCGCTGCCACGAAAAGGTGACCTGACGAGCCGAGGAATAACTAAGGCAGAAACGTATGATGCTACAGGCTGGCTTCTCTGATGCAGCCAGCTTGATCCGCTGATTCACCTGGCTGGATTCGCTGATTCACCCGGCTGGATTCGCCGATTCACCCGGCTGGATTTGCCGATTCACCCGGCTGGATTTGCAGGTACGACCGGATGGATGAAAACAAAGGGCAGAGGTGCCTTGCTTAAGCTCATGCAAATCAAACGAAAGCCTTACGGGCCTTCTGCAAGAGATCCGAGGCGAAGATGAAGTCGGTGAGTGCCTTGTTGGTCGATGTTGCCACCTGCGTCTTGTCGCCGTTCCACTCCTGGCGGCCTTCCTTGATGAAGATAATGCTGTCGCCAATGCCCATGACGGAGTTCATGTCGTGAGTATTCATGATTGTCGTCATATTGTACTCCACGGTGATATCGTGAATCAGGGCGTCGATGATGAGCGAGGTCTTTGGGTCGAGACCGCTGTTGGGCTCGTCGCAGAAGAGGTACTTGGGATTGAGGGCTATAGCCCTCGCTATGGCTACTCGCTTCTGCATACCGCCCGATATCTCGCCCGGGTATTTTTTCTCGGCATCGGAGAGGTTGACACGGTCGAGACACTGGCGCGCCCGCTCCTTGCGCTCGCGCAACGTCATGGACGAGAACATGTCAAGAGGGAACATCACGTTCTCAAGCACGGACATAGAGTCGAAAAGCGCTGCCGACTGGAATATCATGCCCATCTCCCGGCGAAGGGAAGTGCGCTCCTGCTTGTTCATGCACACGAAGTCGCGACCGTCGTAGAGAATCTCGCCTTTCGTGGGCTCCAACAGACCTACGAGGCACTTCATGAGCACCGTCTTTCCTGAGCCGGACTGGCCTATGATGAGGTTGGTCTGGCCCTCGATGAACTTAGTGTTTATGTTGAGGAGCACATCCTTGTCTTCGAAGGATTTGTAGAGCGAACGAACTTCAATCATGATAGGAGCTGGGTTAAGAAGATGTCAGCAAACAGGATGAGCATCGAACAGTGTACGACGCTGTCGGTAGAAGCCTTGCCTACCTCTACGGAGCCGCCATCGACGGTGTAGCCGTAGAACGAGGAGACGGAGGCTATGATGAAAGCGAAGAAGAAGCTCTTGATGATACTCATCCAGACGAACCACTCGTTGAACGCATGTTGGAGGCCGTAGGTGAGGTCGTCGGGCGTGAGGATGCCGGCGAAACTGATGGCATAGGCTCCGGCAAAACCGGCCACCATGGAGAAGGTGACGAGCACGGGTATCATCGTCAGCAGGGCAGCTATCTTCGGCAGGATAAGGAACGACGCCGAGTTGACGCCCATGGTATCCAGGGCGTCGATTTGCTGAGTGACGCGCATCGTGCCCAGCTCAGAGGCTATGTTAGAGCCTACCTTACCGGCCAGAATCAGGCACATAATCGAGGACGAGAACTCGAGCAGCAGGATCTCGCGCGTGGTGTAACCCGTAGTGAAGCGGGGCATCCAAGGACTCTGAATGTTGACTTTCATCTGGATGCAAATGACGGCTCCGATGAAGAACGAGATCATGAGCACGATGCCGATGGAGTCAACGCCGAGCTGTTGCATTTCCTTGACGTACTGCTTCCAGAACATCCGAAAGCGCTCGGGACGCGAAAACACCTTGGCCATGAGCTGCAGATAGCGGCCGAAAGTGATGATGGGTTGAAGTATAGCTTTCATAATTTGGCGACAAAATTAGTCAAAAAAGGCTAAAAGAGATACTCGTCAGTCAAGTTTTTTAGATAAAAGCTGTCGAATTCAACAATTATTTCGTAATTTTGCGCACTCTTAGCGCGCCTATGACACAAAACAAGCAAATAAAAACAGCAGAAGAAGCCGTGACAGACCCTTCGTCGCCTCTCTTTCTGGCACCCCATCAGACGGAACCTCTGCGGCTCTGCGCCGAGCACCTCAAGAAGATCTACGGCAAGCGCACTGTGGCCGACAACGTCAACTTCCACGTCGACCAGGGCGAGATCGTAGGGCTCCTCGGGCCTAACGGTGCAGGCAAGACGACGTCGTTCTACATGACCACCGGGCTTGTCATCCCCAACGAGGGGCGTGTGTTCATAGGCAACGAGGAAGTCACAGACCTGCCGGTGTACAAGCGCGCCAAGAAGGGCATAGGCTACCTCGCACAGGAAGCCAGCGTATTCCGCAAGATGAGCGTCGAGGACAACATCATGAGCGTGCTGGAGCTGCGCAAGGACTGCAGCGAGGACTACAAGCGCGAGAAGCTGGAGATGCTCATCCGCGAGTTCCGCCTCGAGCACGTGCGCAAGAACCTGGGCGACCGCCTCAGCGGCGGCGAACGCCGGCGCACAGAGATAGCACGTTGTCTGGCAATCGACCCCAAGTTCGTGATGCTCGACGAACCCTTTGCCGGAGTCGACCCCATCGCCGTGGAGGACATCCAGCTCATCGTATGGAAACTCAAGCGCATGAACATAGGCGTGCTCATCACAGACCACAACGTCGAGGAGACGCTCTGCATCACCGACCGCGCCTACATGCTCTTCGAAGGACGAATCCTCTTCAAGGGCAAGCCCGAAGAACTGGCCGAGAATCCCATCGTAAGAGCACGATACCTCACCAACAGCTTCGTCCTCAGGCCCAAGGACTTCGAGGCTATGGAACGCGAACGCGCTGAGGCGGACACACAGGCTGCGGGGCAAGATGCCGG
>CAJOLI010000080.1 GCA_905235285.1 uncultured Bacteroidaceae bacterium | reverse complement strand
CGGAAAAGACTTGTCGTGTAAGAGCCCTCGGGCATCTCGCGATGGCGCTGCTCGATAAAGTCCTGCAGCGCGGCCAGGAAGAGCAGTGGCGATGACTCTTCGGCATGCTGTGAAGGGCTGATGCCTTCGGCTGGCCTGTTATCCTCGCCCCAGCAGGTGTCTGTGCCAGTGTGGCAGACGGGGCCTGAGGGATGTACGCGCACGAGTAGCGTGTCACGGTCACAGTCGGCCTTTATGCTTACTACGTTGAGGTAGTTGCCGCTCGTCTCGCCTTTAGTCCATAAGCATTGCCGCGAACGCGAGAAGAAACAAACGCGGCCTTCGGCCAGAGTCTTGGCGTAGGACTCGCGGTTCATATAGCCGAGCATCAGGACCTGGCGGGTGTCGGCGTCCTGGATTATGGCGGGCACGAGCCCACCGGCTTTCTCAAAATCTATTTCTACAGGTTGCATAGTTGCAAGTTTTATTATTCAGTATGTTCTATCGTTGGATCTCATCCGGCCTTTTCCCGTTAAGCCTAATCTCAAGCAAGGTCCGCTCTGGTCAAACTGGATGAACGAAAATGTTTCCGGCGACCGAAGGCGTTTGCTGTTTTGCCCGGCAATGCCTCAGCAGAAAGTCAGCGCACGCTGATTCCTTCTTTTCGCAGATAGCTTTTGAGCTCTGGGATAGGAATCTCGCCGAAGTGGAAAACGGATGCGGCGAGCGCGGCATCGGCGTGGCCGAGTGTGAAGGCGTCGCGGAAGTGCTCCGGGGCTCCGGCTCCGCCCGAGGCAATTATGGGAATGGCGAGTGAGTCTGCCAGTTGGCGTAGGGCTTCGTTGGCAAATCCGTGCTTCACGCCGTCGTGGTCCATGGACGTGAATAGTATCTCGCCGGCTCCGCGCTCCTGCGCTTCGTGAGCCCACTCAAAGAGCGAGCGGTCTGTAGGCAGGCGCCCTCCGTTGAGGTAGCAGGTCCAGTGACCAGGTTCGTCCTCGCGTGCATCTATTGCGCAAACACACACTTGAGAGCCAAAATGCGAGGTTATCTCGTCTATGAGTTCAGGGCGGCGCAGGGCGGCGCTGTTGACGCTAACCTTGTCAGCGCCCGCGTTGAGCAGACGGTCGACGTCAGCGAGCGAGCCTATTCCTCCGCCTACGGTGAATGGTATGTTGAGCTCTGCTGCTACCCGCGAGACCATGGCGGTGAAGGTCTTGCGGCCCTCGTGGGAAGCGGTGATGTCGAGAAACACCAGCTCGTCGGCTCCTTGCTCGCTGTATGCTCGGCCCAGAGCTACGGGGTCGCCGGCGTGGCGCAGGTTAACGAAATTGGTGCCTTTGACGGTCTGACCGTCCTTGACGTCTAAGCAGGGTATAATGCGTTTGGCTAACAATGTGGTTGTTCGTTTGGTCTGTTTATTTATTGAGGGTATTCATTGAGCAGCTCGTTCAGGTCGATGCGCCCTTCGTAGATAGCCTTGCCGAAGACGACGGCGGGAACTCCGGCTCGCTCCAAGGCTCGAATATCATTGATGTCGCTCACGCCACCCGAGGCTATGAGACGGCAGGCTGGGAATGCCTGCATGATGCTGGCGTAGAGCTCTGTGGCAGGGCCTTGTAGCATGCCGTCGCGGCTGATGTCTGTGCAGAGCACGTGGCGCACTCCATTATCCATATAGCCTTTGAGGAAAGGCATCAGTTCCTGTGGGCTGTCTTCTTTCCACCCGTTTATGCTTATTTGTCCGTCGCGCACGTCAGCTCCGAGCACAATGTGCTCAGCTCCGAAACGGTGAAGCCACTCAAGCACGCGCTCGGGCTCTGTCACGGCGATACTCCCGAGGGTGACCATCTGTGCTCCTGCATCGAAAACTTTTTCAAGATCGTCCTCACTCTTGATGCCTCCTCCGAAATCCACGATGAGCGTTGTCTCTTGCGTAATACGTTTCAGCACCTCGATGTTTACCACGTGGCGCTGGCGGGCACCGTCGAGGTCTACGACGTGGAGACGACGGAAACCGAGCATCTCCATTTCCTTAGCCACTAAAAGCGGGTCATGAGCATAAACCTTTTCCGTAGCGTAATCGCCTTTGGTGAGGCGTACGCAACGTCCGTCGATGATGTCTATGGCTGGGATTAAGAGCATGGCAGGAGTTTATAGTTCGAGAAACTTTTTCAGAATCTGTTCACCTTCGGTTCCGCTCTTCTCGGGGTGGAACTGCGTGGCGAAGAAATTGTCTTTGTGTAGGGCTGCACTGAAGGGCACTATGTAGTCGCAGGTGGCTGACGTGAACTCGCAAACGGGCACGTAGAAGCTGTGGACGAAATATACAAAGCTTTTATCCTTGAACAGCCCTTCGTCGTTCACTTCTGAGTTTTCTTTTTTAGTCCTGATCTCGTTCCATCCCATGTGCGGCACTTTGTCCTCGTGGCGCTGCGGGCGGAAGCGTAGGACGTCAACGGGGAAGATCCCGAGGCAGTCGGTGTCGCTCTCTTCTGAGTGGCGGCACATTAGCTGCTGGCCGATGCAGATGCCGAGGACGGGTTGCCTGAGCGAACGTATCACGCCGTCGAGGCCGTGGCTTCGCAGGTAGCTCATGGCCTGTCCGGCTTCGCCCTGACCCGGGAAGAGAACCTTGTCTGCGGAGAAGAGCACAGCCGCGTCGTCGGTGACAACTGGGTCTACGCCCAGTCGCTTCAGCGCATGGACTACAGAGTAGATATTTCCGGCATTGTATTTGACAATGGCAACGTTCATTTCTTCTGATCTTTAAGCTTCGTGGAGTTGCTGCAATTGTGCCCTTGTAGGAGCTGCACAGCGAAAACTTGGGCGCAAAGATAAGAAAAAAGACGCGTGCGCGCGTAATTTTGCTTCACTTTTTTAGCCAATAGTGCAAAAATACGATTTACATCAATTGCCGTACATTCAGCTCTCACAGCCCGTGCACCTTATCTTTGTTCTTGTTTACAAAGTCTTTCCACGACTTGGCTCCTCCTGCCGATGTAGGCCGTTGGCTCTCGATGAAGTGGCAGTAGGCCGCTGCGAGACCGTCGGTGGCGTCAAGCCACGGGAGCATGGCTTCGTCAGGGATTTTCATCATCTGGCGTAGCATATATGCCACCTGCTCCTTCGATGCTGAGCCGTTGCCCGTGATAGCCATCTTTATCTGCATAGGAGCGTACTCGTGAATGGGAACTTGCCGGCTGATGGCCGCAGCCATGGCAACGCCCTGTGCACGTCCGAGCTTGAGCATCGACTGCACGTTCTTCCCGAAGAAGGGCGCCTCGATGGCCAGCTCATCAGGCAGGTAGCTCTCGATTATGCCCGTGACGCGCTCGAAGATACGTCCGAGCTTCAGGTAGTGGTCGGCATATTTGCGCAGGTCTATGACGCCCATCGTCACCATTTCTGCCTTACGGCCGGTGACCTTGATGACGCCGTAGCCCATGATTGTAGTGCCCGGATCAATGCCTAAGATGATACGTTCCTTTTCCAATTTCAAACTATTCACTTTCTACTACAGCCGCAGGCCGGGCCAACACCTCCTCCATAATGGTAGAGAAACTGAGGACTCTGTTGTTGAAAGTTTTCAGCAACTCCTGGCCGAGGGCTTGGCCCTGCTTGACGAACCAATAGTGGAGGCGTGCCGTACTTTCGACCTGGAATTGCAAGGCAAAACACTCGCTGTCATCGTCCTTGTGCGATAGAATTCGCGCTAGACGCACCCCGCTGATATAGCCCGTTTGCTCAAGCCGGGGCACCATAACCTCGTTAACCCAGATGACGAAGTTGCGGGCGTCAGCTACGGGCATCTGGTACGTAGTATTGTAGATAATCATGATGCAAAAGTACTTATTTTCTGAAACATTATATTACTTTTCACTCTTTTTTAGACTTCTTTTGCAGTATAATTCGATAAAACGTATTACTTTTGCAGGCAGAATCATAATTTTAGGCTGCAAAAAACAAAGATATACTACAATGAAAAGGACCATCATCACTGCACTCTTAGTGCTTGCCGGCGCCATCGGCGTTCAGGCTCAGACAGCAAAGACGACCGTAGCAGAATCCAAGCCTCAGACGGCTTCCTCTGCCAAGGCTGCCGAAATTAAATTCGACACGCTTACCCACGACTTCGGCACGTTCTCAGAGAAAGACCCGATCGTGAAATGTGCTTTCGAATTTACCAACGTCGGCACAGCCCCTCTGATCATTCATCAGGCCATAGCCAGTTGTGGCTGCACAGTGCCCACATATACAAAGGACCCCATAAAGCCCGGTGAGCGCGGCACTATAGAGGTGACCTACAACGGCCAGGGCAAGTTCCCCGGCAAGTTCCGCAAGACCATCACCGTGCGCTCCAACTCAAAGGACACGGCCGTGACGCGTCTGAGCATTGAAGGCACTATGACCGAGGCCAAGTAAGGTGGCGGGCATACGGCTTACATGTCAATAATCTGCATCTACGATGAAAAGAATATCCCTCATTATCATTGCTCTTGTGGCCGTTGCTACGGCTCTGCCGGCTAAGGAAAAGAAGCAACCGGCGAACCCGCTCGGCGACGGCGCGAGCGACCGTGCCTACTGGGCTGAGCTGGCCTATACCATGGCCGCCCCCGTGCTCGAGAATATGGCCAACGGCACGTTGCAGAAGAATATGAAGCTGGAGCTGTCGCCCACGTGGGACAACCGCGACAAGAAGGTGGCATACATGGAGTGCTTCGGGCGCCTCATGGCAGGCATAGCACCATGGTTGGCGCTGCCCGACGACGAGACGCCCGAGGGGCAGAAGCGGCGCCAGTTGCGCGAGTGGGCTATCAAGGCTTACACCAACGCCGTAGACCCCGAGAGCCCCGACTATCTGGGGTGGGGCAGTGGCGGCCAGACACTGGTTGACGCCGCCTATGTCGTCGAGAGCCTGTTCCGCGGATACAAAGCACTCTGGGAGCCTCTCTCTGATGTGACTAAGCAGCGTTATTTCAAGGAACTGCAGGGCCTGCGCCGTTATGATCCTCCCTACACCAACTGGCTGCTCTTCGTAGGCATGGAGGAGGCCTTTCTGATGTATGCAGGTGGGCAGTATGACGCCTTCCGCATAAAGATTGCTATGAGTAAGGTCGAGGAATGGTATATTGGCGATGGCCTATACAGCGACGGCCCTTCGTTCGCCTTCGACTACTACAACGCCTTCGTCATTCAGCCCATGTACGTCGAGTGTCTGCAGATGGTGGCTGCCAAGCAGCCCAACAACACATATCTCATACGCTCGCATGGCGACAACCGCAACGGCGCACAGAATCGACTGAAAGTAGTGACAGAGCGTATGCAGAAGTATGGCGTCATCCTCGAGCGCTTCATCTCCCCCGAGGGAACATTCCCCGTTGTAGGACGTTCTATACCTTACCGTCTGGCTGTGCTGCAGCCGCTGGCCATGCTGGCCTGGCAGAAGCAGTTGCCAAAAGAGCTCACGAACGGACAGGTCCGTGCCGGCATCACAGCCGTGATGAAGCGTATGTTCGAGGGCAAGGGTAAATCGAATTTCACAGAGGATGGCTACCTCACTATCGGTTTCGTAGGCTCTCACCCCAACGTGGCCGACTGGTATACCAACAACGGCTCGCTCTACATGACCTCGCTGGCCTTTATGCCACTCGGCTTGCCGGCCGATGATTCCTTCTGGACAGATGCTCCCGAGAAATGGACCTCGAAGAAAGCGTGGGAAGGCGATGACTTCCCCAAGGACCACAAATGGAACATCAACCCCCAAGAGCTCTACTGGGAATAGAATTTCACTTTGCATCCGCTCAAGTGCAAACTGGCGCTCAAAGGGCGATGCAATAGCAAACGACCTGCCAAGGTTCCGAGGAACTGTGGCAGGTCGTTCTTTTTTAGCACTCAGCAGAGCAATCTGAGTAATTCAAGTTCTCAGTGTAATCCGGGTACTAAGAGCAATCAGAATAATCAAAGTCTTGCTCCACGCACCGGCTTACTTGCGGCGGCGACGCCGGCGGCCAAGACCGAAGACGGTCTGGAAAGCGGTCAGGGCGCTGATGCCAATCTGCAGGGCGCGGTAGATGCTCATGCCATTGGCAACGAGGCGCGAGGCACGTTCGAATCTGTCTTTAGACTCGGGTTGGGGCGTAAACAGGGCATTTGCCGACTGCCGCATCTGTGCCTCACTCTGTCCGATGCTCTCCTTGACGTGAACCCGCTCAATCGCTACGGCCTCGCTCGTCTGAGCCGACAGCTGCGATGCGAAGATGCCGATGATGAATTTGCCTATGGGGACAACAATCCATGCCTTGCGGTTGGCGTAGATGAGCACCATCAGCAGCAGTAACACGGCTGTTATGATGGTGAAGCCCCAGACTTGGCTGCCCAGCAGGTTACCCAGCAAGTATGCTATGGCGAAACTGCCGAAGAGCAGCACGAGTGCTCCGACGAGGATTATCAGAGCCCAAAGCGTCATGGCCGAGAGCAACTTGCTGAGCACCTCGCCTGTTTCAAGCGAGATGTTCTTGCGCTGCAGTTGCCAGTAGTTGCGAGCCTCGTTAAAGAGGCTCGTAATCTGCTCCGTAGTCTGTGCGTTCTCGAAAAACATCAGATGAATGTTTTGGTACTTAGGAAGCCCTTACTCGTCAATCTTGGAGGCGTTGGCGAGCTCCTCGGTGATGTCCTCTACGAGCTCGTCCATCTCCTTGCGGTCGAGGCGGATGCCGCGCTTGCGCAGGGCTTCTGCGATGCGCTCACGAGTGTCAGAACCTTTTTCAGGAGCCAACAGCAGTCCGGCTGCCGACCCGATAACTATTCCGCTGAGGAAAGCCATGAAATAATTTACTGCTTTCATAATGTAAACCTGTTGTTGTGAACTGCGCTACGATGAGGCCGTTCTGATTTATACGTGTTAAGTTCGCTTTTCTGCTTGCAAATATACGTCTTTTCTCCACTCGCAAACTTTTTTTCGCGTGTTTTTTGTAAAATAAAGGAGAAAATGGGTATATTTAACGTTTTTTACAATAAAAGTCTTTTGTGGGAATGAAACTCTTTGTATATTTGCAGCGGAATTTATTATTCACAAACAATAAAGGAGTAAAAAAACAATGAAAAACTATCTTCTCTTGGGTGCTGCCGTTTGCGTAGCAATGTCTATGGTATCCTGCAAAAGCAGTGAAAGTGCTTACAAGAAAGCTTACGAAAAAGCTAAAGCTCAGCAGACCACCGTTGCGCAGACTCAGCCTGCTGTAGTGGCTCAGCCCACCACCGTAACCCCCGTACAGACCGTCACGACAGCTCCCGTAGCTACAAACGAGAACACTCGCACCGAGAACCTCACTCTCGTCAGCGGTGCCGGCCTGAAAGCATACAGCGTCGTCGTTGGCAGCTTCAGCATTCGTGCTAATGCCGACAACCTGCAGCGCACCCTCGCGAACAAAGGCTATACTGCCCAGATCGCTACGAACCCTCAAGGCATGTTCCGCGTGATTGCTTCGACGTTCGACGACCTTGGCAGCGCCGTACAGAGCCGCAACAACCTGCGCTCTCAGTATCCCGATGCTTGGCTACTGCGTAAGTAAGCTCCGGCATCACCATACCAACTAAGGCATTTCTTTTTGGTAAAGTGAATATATGTAAGATTTTTTTGGACAGGGGTAGGCTGTGAAGCTAACCCCTGTTTTTTATTTAATTCGTCATTCAGAAAACATGCGTATCCTCGCTATAGACTACGGAAAGAAACGAACAGGCCTGGCTGTGACTGACGACCTGCAGATCATAGCCAACGGACTGACCACCATCGCGACGAAAGACCTCGAGGCTTTCATCCTCGACTACGCACGGCGCGAGAACGTCGAGCGCATCGTCGTAGGGCATCCGAGGCAGATGAATGGTCTTGACAGCGAGAATATGTGCCGAATAACCCCTTTCGTCAACCGCCTGCGCAAGTTGCTGCCACAGACGCCCGTGGAGCTCTTTGACGAGCGCTTCACCAGCGTACTCGCTCACCAGACTATGCTCGAGAGCGGAATCGGTCGCAAAGCCAGGCAAAACAAAGCACTCGTGGATGAAATATCAGCTACAATAATCCTGCAAGGATGGTTGGAGGCCAGAAGGATGAAGACTTCCGTGCCGGGCGAGCAGGCTTCGGCGGACAGTTGAAAGAGCGCGGCCCGCAGGCGTTGTTGAAAGTTTGATAATCTCTTAATAATCATAAAAAACAATATGATTCTTCCTATTTACACACTTGGTCAGCCTGTCCTCAGAAAAGTAGCAGAGGATATTGACCCGCAAGACGCTGACATTCAGCAGTTCGTACAAGACATGTTTGATACGCTCGACCGCTCGGGCGGTATAGGGCTGGCTGCCCCGCAGGTGGGGCGCTCTGTGCGTGTCGTTGTCATCGACCTCAACCCTATCAAGGACGACTACCCTGAGTACGACGGCTATCGACACGTTTTCTTCAACCCCTATATAGAAGAGTACGACAAGAGCGAACAGGTGACGATGGACGAAGGTTGTCTGTCGCTGCCCGGCATGAGCGAGAAGGTGAAGCGCCCCACGCGCATCCGCGTCACCTATCAGGACGAACAGCTGCAGGAGCACGATGAATGGGTTGACGGATATCTCGCCCGCGTCATGCAGCATGAGTTCGACCACCTCGACGGAAAGGTCTATACCGACCACATCATAGGCCTGCGCAAGCAGATGATCAAAGGCCAGATTAACGACATCATCAAAGGCCGCTTCTCTTGCAACTATAAGGTTAAGGTAAAACATTGAATGTTAGAAACGTTGAAAATTAGAAACATTGAAAGTTAGATGTTTCCATAGAATATTCTGTTTGTTCGTCAGTTGCCTGCTGGCGGGCCAATTTTCAATTTTCAACTGTCAACTGTCAGTTGGCGAAGCCGCTGCCCAGATTAACACCGACCGCGTCATGCTCATGGGCCGCAATGCCCTCTACTACGAGGACTACGTGCTGGCCATTCAGCGATTCAATATGGTCATCAATGCCAAGCCCTACCTCTACGAGCCTTATTTCTTTCGAGGCTTGGCTAAATTCTACCTCGAGGACTTCGCCGGTGCCGAGCAGGACTGCAGCGAGAGTGTCGACCGCAACCCTTACATCGCCGACAGCTACCAGCTGCGGGGACTCTGCCGCGTCAACAGCAAGAACTACGAGGGAGCCATCGCCGACTATCGACGCGTCATCGCCATGGAGCCTAAGAGCAAGCCCTCGTGGCACAACCTCGTTCTCTGTCATTTCGAGCTCAAGCAATATGCCGAGGCGGATTCCGTCCTCGACCAGATGATACGCTATTGGCCTCATGATGCAGAGAACCTGACGATGAAGGCGCAGGTGGCTGTGCAGCAAGGCGACACCGTCCGCGCCTTGGCTTTCGTCGACTCGGCCCTCGTCGTCGATGCCTACGACGCCCAGGCCTGGATGATGCGGTCCATGATAAGTCTCAACCGCGGGCAGTATGCACAAGCCGAGAGCGAGATAGACAAAGCCATACTCCAGCGTCCGCGTGTGGCAGGCAACTACATCAACAGGGCCTTGGCACGCTACCAGCAGAACAACCTGCGCGGTGCCATGGCCGACTACGACCAGGCTCTCGAGATAGATCCTCGCAACTACCTCGGGCACTTCAATCGCGGACTGCTGCGTGCCCAGGTGGGCGATGACAACCGCGCCATCGAGGACTTCGACTACGTCCTCTCCGTAGAGCCTGACAATATGATAGCCCTCTACAACAGGGCTCTCCTCCTCGACCAAACTGGCGACTACCGCGCTGCCTTGCGCGATATCTCGAGCGTTCTCGAGGAATTTCCCGACTTCCTCGCCGGCTACCAGCAGCGAGCCGCCATACGCCGTAAGATAGGCGACACGTACGGCGCCGAGCGCGATGAGTTCAGGGTGCTGAAGTCCCGCCTCGATTCTCGCGCTGGCATTCGTCATAAGTCTTCGAAGACACGTAAGAAAAGCGCTCATAATATTGAGGACTACGCCAGCATCGTCGAGGATGATACCGACGAGCCCGAGCGCGAGTATGCCAGCGACTATCGCGGACGTGTGCAGAACCGCCACGTAGAGCAGCAGCCGATGCCTATCATTGTGCTCGCTCGCCACAGCCTGCCTTCCGCCACCGTTCGCTATACGCCCTTCCATACCGCCGTAGATGCCCTCAACAGCAAGCTCTCCGCCAGCGCTGACCTGCGCCTGACTGATACCGAGCCGCAGCTCGATGCCAGCCAGCTGCAGATTCACTTCGCCAACATCGATGCCACGACGCATCTCATAAATCAGGCTGCAAACCCCGTAGCAGCTCTCTATATCAGCCGTGCCATCGACTACTACCACGTCCGCGACTTCGAGAGCGCCCTGGCCGACCTCGACCGTGCCGCAGCCCTCGACAGCCGCTCGCCCATCATTCCCTTCGTGACAGCTCAGGTGCGATGTCGCCAGATGGAGGTTCAGGGTGCTGCTCCAGACGCCACTCTCACCTCCGTACGCCTGGGCTACCAGCGCGCGCTCGACGAACTGGGGCAGGCTCTTGCCCTTGCTCCTGATATGGCTTACGCCGCCTACAACATAGGCTGCATACAGATGGCCCTGCACGACTACGGCGCAGCGCGGCGCGCCTTCTCCGACGCCCTCAACATCGACCCGCGATTCCCCAATGCTTACTACAATCGTGGACTCGCCTGCATCCTCGACGGCCAAGTGCAGCTCGGCCTCTCAGACCTCTCGCAGGCTGGCGAGTATGGTCTCTACGGAGCCTACAACCTCATCAAGCAATACTCCAAGGATACGGCCAGGAAGTGATTTTTTGATACTGCAAATTTACATAAAAGTCTCGAATCTTAAGCCTGTCGAGATAAAGAAATTAATTTCTCTTTGGTGGAAAGGCAAACAATAAACATGAAATGACCTCATAGCCTCCCCCCTCTTCCTATAGTAAATTAGCAAATCCTATCCCCCCTATATTTCCCTCTCATAGTTTTTTGCCAAATTATCTGTCACGCTGTCACCATTAAGGTTTTTGCGTTGATAATCAAACAAATGAGCGGTGACAGATAAGGTGACAGATGGGGTGACAGGTGACGGATTTAGAGATTTTTAACGCGGTTTTTAACATTTGAACCCAAATCGGTTCATTGAATTCATGTTGGTGCGCTATTTGTTTTGAGCAGATTTTCGTTATCTGTAAGTGAGCAATGCGGGCATTGTGACCGCGCAGATGGCGGAAAGATGCCAA
>CAJOLI010000079.1 GCA_905235285.1 uncultured Bacteroidaceae bacterium | reverse complement strand
GCATAGACACCCGTGGCGGCTGGGAACACACAATGGAATAATAACAGGAGGAAGTTTTATGAAACAGAACATCGGACAGAAACTGGCACTCAATCCCACGCCAGCCACGGTCGTAGGAACCGTCGGGGAAGAGGGAAAGGTAAACTGGCTGCTCGTGGCGCACGTCGGTATCGTCAGCCATTCCAAACTGCTGCTGAGTATCCACTCGTCGCACCATAGCGTCAAGGCCATCGACACGACGAAGCGGCTCTCCGTCAACGTCATCGATGAGGCCTTCGTGGCAGCAGCCGACTAAACGGGAACGGTCAGCGGGGCAAAGACGGACAAGTCTGCCATCTACCCCTACCATCTGGGCGAGGCCAGCATGCCCGTCATCAAGCAGTCGCCGCTGGTGATGGAGTGCGAGGTCGTCGATACATACGAGATTGACGGCTTCAAGAACTACGTCTGCACCATCCTCAACACCTACGGAGAGGAGAACCTGTTCGACGAGAAAGGCAAGCCCGACTATGCCAAGCTGAAGCCCGTGCTCTTAGAGATGCCCACTTACAAGTACCTGCGCACCGGAGACGTCATCGGCGACTGCGTGAAAATTGGCAAGGCTTACGGAACGGAAATATTGAAACCGGATTAAACTTTTCCCCAAAAAGCAAACCAATAGCCGTAGCTTTTTGAGGCGAACAGGTAATACGCATCGCCGTATGTGCTGCGCAGATGGCCAAGGCACACAACAGATGGAACTTTTGTGTCATCAGCTTATTGATTCTGGGAAACTTGCACCTTGCTTACTTTGGTGCCTTCATTACAGAACATCAGGCGTGCCGGACGCAGGCCACGCCGGTAGCAAATCATGGTGCGCTGGCCGTTGATTTCTGCATCGAGCACAGCTCCCCCTAATTTGGGATTCCAAGTGGCAATCAGTCTGACGCCGATGCTCTTGCCCTTTGTCAGAGGCAGATGCTCGATGGCATAATCTATAGCGCTGTTAGGCGAGCCGCCTTCGCGCAGGGATTTCTGTCTGGGAGCGGCCTGGTGCGTGTAGCCAGGTGCGAACTGTGCCCGCAGGCTGTCTAAGTCGATGCTCCATTCACAGGCATTGGCTTCGCCCTCCTCGGGCAGCAGCAACAGGCGCAGACGGTGACCGCTCTGGTGTCGGCCTGTGGCAGCGACCTGGAAAGTGAGCAGGAAGGAACCGTCGGAAATGTCTTTGGTGTCAGTTTCACTGAGCAGCAGGGGCTGGGACTGCTTGGGTGAAAGCGTGTGTGCCTTGTCGAATCGCGACATCAGTTCGGGCATCCAGCGCGAACCAACCGTGCCGTCGGGCTGCTGCACCAATTCGCGCAGCACCAGCGTGCCGCCCCAATGGCGGTTGACGGTCATCCATCCGGCCATGATGTGGCGTCCGTCGGGCAAAGCCGTGATGGCAGGCACGCTGAGACCGTCGTAGAGGTCGCGTCCCTCGGCCACGAGGTCGCGGTAGGCTTCGATGGGCTCTGAGTGATGCTTCATCCAGTGGTGGGTGAAGCCGCCGACGATATAGTCATAGTCGCCCCATGGGAAGATGAACGTGCAGTCGCCTCCAGGTGGGAAGTTCTCGCTGACACAGCGCCAGCCGCCGTCCAGACGGTCGGAGGTCCAGGTGCCGCGTGCGCCGTAGTTGGCCAGCATCATCAGCCGTCCGTCCTCGGTGTAGATGGTGGGGTTTTCGGCAGGATGTATGAGGACGTTTGCCTTGCGGAAGTGGTTGCCCTGCTCATCCTCGGCTATGCTGTAAGTGGAACCGGAGGGGAAGATGCCCTCCCTGAGAGCACTGAATGGGATGGCGCTGCTGCGGCCATTGGCGCGGATGCTGTCCCACTGCATAGGGGTGGCTGTGCGCTCGGCAGGATAAAGTCGCGAGGTGTGGAGTCCGTAACTGAGGAAGAGGCTGTCGCCCAGCACGAAAGGCACTCCGGTACCTATGGCCTCCCAAGGTTCTTCAATGGGTGTGGCGGCTGGATGTTCTGTCCACGTCAGGAAGTCAGCGGTGGAAAGATGCTCAAAATAGTGCCCGCCTCGTCCCAGCTTGCTGCGGTGGCCGCGGCGGTCGTAGAGGTAGAACAGGTGGTAACGACCGCGGTAGTAGCAGGTGGCCACATCGCCCACCCAGGCATTGTGTCCTACGGGAGTGAAATACTGCAGGGGTAGGGTACACTCCTTCTCCGGTGTTACGCGACTGGCCTTCAGTGCCGGTTGGCTCAGGCGCACGTTGCTCACGACTTGGTTGTTTACCAGCAACCGTGTCTTATCAACAACGGCAGCCGGCTCGCCAAAGTGATAATCGTTGTCGACCAGTTTCCCGTCGACATAAAGCGTATAACTGGCTTTCGTGTAGGACAATACGACGTGGTGTCCGGTATCCGACTTCGGCAGTGCGGCTATGGGGACGCCCACGCGCATCTGCTCCACTGGTTGCCCTTCGGTTGGCAGGCGCAGGCTGAGCGTTGCCTCGATGACGGGTACGCTCCCGTCGGGCATAGGACAGGCTTCATAGTTCTGTCCGTAGTCATCGCCCTTGCGTCGTCCATCGATGAAGTCAATGCTGACGGCTCCCGGAACCTCCACGAGCCGTGTTCCAATAGCGGGAATGGTGCTGATGTCGAAACTGATGGAAAAACCCTCACCAACGGTTTGTTCCTCAAAGGTGAATTGCTGTGACTGCAGGGTGACGCGCCCTTCACCACTGGCTTTGTGACAGCAAAGGGTGAGGAGCAGCAGGAATAAGGTTTTTGATTTGACGAACGTTTTCATTAAGCCAAATGAGCAGAATGAAGCTCGCTTCAATTCTGCCATGGCGAGGAAAGGTCGGATGAAATCCAACGTTTTCATTAAGCCAAATGAGCAGAATGAAGCTCGCTTCAATTCTGCCATGGCGAGGAAAGGTCGGATGAAATCCAACGTTTTCGTTAAGCCAAATGAGCAGAATGAAGAACGCTTCAATTCTGCCATGGCGAGGAAAGGTCGGATGAGATCCAACATATCTGTATCTTTCAAGGGTTGGAATCGCCAAAATAGCTTTTTACGGATGAGGGCTGGTCGCCGCCCAGATCTTCTTCTTCGGCAGATGTGTAGTCGTTTACTGTGTAGCCGTCGCCGCTGGCAGCAAGGGGCTGTTGGGTGGGGATGGTGATGCTACTGTAACTGGGCCTGCTGTATTTCTTTTTCATGACGCTATTTGATGATAGATGTTCCCATATTGATGTTTACGACATACTCTATGCCTGCTTCCCACGTGCCAGTGAGCTCGAAATCGTGCGACTGGGTTCCTTCTACGCCTTCGACAGTATATTCGACGGTAAGTGTCAGTCCTACTTTCGTCTGGGGAATGAGGAAGAGATAGCCGCAGGGGAGAGCTGTTTTCTCGGTGGTGAGCGTGATGTTTTTAGCTGTTGTGAGCTTATAGCTGGCAGAGCCTGACAGGTATTCCCAATGAGGGGTGTTAGGGGTGTTGTTGTAGTGATATTCGCCTTTATTCTTGACTCCTGAAAGCTGCACGCTTGTGACGTCAATTTGCTTATTTCCCACCCCGCTGGTCTTGCTGATGTTGAACTTCACGGCTGCACAGGCGTGGTCGAAGGTGAGGCTGACCTTGCCGCCGGCATCGTTGTAGGAGATGTCCTCGTGCTTGGCCACCAAAAGGTCAGTCTGGTTGAAGGCATCGTTATCGCTCATCACATAGCTGATGTAAGGGTCGTTGTCATTATTCCAATAGAAGCGGTCGCCTTCTTCTTCGTCTTTGTAGTTGTAGGCATAGAAATCCAACCCGTCTTCGGGATTAAGGGTGGGCCAGCTGTATGTTGTGTTCCACGTGCCGTCCGTCTTCGTGAACGTGTAGGCATTTTTCTGGTAGTTCATGTAGAATTCCGTGAGCGTCCCGGTTGTGATAGCCGCTGCGGTGCGCGTCGGTGCCTGCATGGGGGCACCGTTGGTGTCGATCAGGGTGTTCTCCATCACTTCAACGGTGAGCAGCCGTGGCTCTTCGAGCAGCTGTGGCTCTTCGGCGTCATCCGACGAGCAGGCCACGAGCAGGGTTGCGGTCAATAGGGAAAGGAATAGTGTCTTGTACATGATGTGAGTAATGATTTGTGGAAACTTATATAAATTAAGTCAGAACCTTGCATTTACTGACTGCAAGTCATTGTTGAGCTGCACGCCTTCGGCTATGGTGTATATGCCTTGCTTTTCAGCGCTGTAGTATCTGATGGTGGCTGTTTCATTTTCTTCGCGGCTGACCACGACGCTACACCATCTGAAATAATCTTCGGGAGTCGTATGGAGTATGCCCCGGCACTCGTCGCCTACGAAGACGGCGAGCTCGTCGTCTTCAGTCACCGTGAAGGGAACGTTCTCGGGTATCGTGACCGCCAACTGCGTGAAGAGGGGGTACTTGGAGCTGCTACCTGCCAGATTGAATACCTGTTGGTGGGCTTCGTCCATTAGGTTGTTGGGTGTAAAGACGGGCATGTATTTATCGGTGAAGAGCTGCCTGGCGTTGTGGCAATAGTAGCGCAGCTCCATGTCAGCACCGACTTCCTGGCTGGTTCCTTTGATGTGGATGAGGAAAAAGACGTTGCCTGTTGTCTTAGAGACGTTCGGAAAGCTGATTCCCCGGCAGGTTCCGTTGATGAAGATGGCCATCTGGTCCTCCTCGGAGGATAATCTCTTCAAGTCATCGTCCATTGCCACGAGGAGTTCCATCCTGCATTCGTACTGCGTGGATGGCGGCTCCTTCCAGTCGGGCTCGGGGTCGTTCCATGTCCAGTCAATGGCCCAATGCGGCGCTTGTGAGACGACGAAGGGTGCCGACGCCGTTGTCTCGTCGTCGGAGGAGCAGCCCCACGCAAGGGCCACGCAAGGGTGAGGGCTGCTATGCAAAGGATAGTCTTTATAGTTCTTTTCATTTTACCATTTTTTTCTTACCGTTGTTAATATATATACCTTTGCGTAAGGTGTGGGTGGCGGAATTGCTGTTCTTGACCATGCGTCCGTTGAGGTCGTACCACTTGCCGTCGGCAGCATCGACTTGCAGAAACTGTATCTTGGCAGGCTGGCTCGGCGAGCCGCTGACGGCGTCAGGCCGATACTCGAGCACGCTGGCCGTGGTGGCTATGACCTCGCCGTCGCGCTCGATGGCGAAGAAGACGGGCAGCTGCTGGTCGCCGTTGATGGAGAGGTAGAAGAGCGGCGAGCGGCTGTCTTCTATCTCCGCTTCAGTCGTTCCTACCAGCTCTCCGTTGGCGAAGGCCATGAGCTTGTCGCCCTCCTGTATGTCGATGCCTTCGGCCTCGGCGGTGAGCGACATGGTTCTTGCGTGCTTCGTCGCCCTGGGGGCGTTTTGGCGACCAGTATCCTCGAAGAAAGTGGCATTGGGCTCGAAGTAGCTGTAGACGAACTGCACGGTGTCATGGTGCTGGTGGTAGAGCATATATCCCTCACCGGGCTTCATGTATTTGAGGTTGCCTTTCCACTGTCGCGAGCCGTTATCTGTCTTTGTGAACATGGAGAACTCCGTCTTGCTCTTGATGATGTCGCCGTCCTCCGCGTGGTCGAGGTAGTCGGCGAGGGCGGTGCTGACGGGCAGGTTCACCATGGGCGTGTAGCCTATAAAGTTCCATCCGTTCTCCACGGTGATGGTGCGGTCGCCCTGAGCCTTGATGGCATTGCCGATGATTTCCACCGTACGGGGGTCGGACACCTTGACACGGTAGCTCTTCTTCACGTTGAGATTGATGTCGGTGATCTTGGCAGTTCCTATGTTCGATATCCACTCACCATTGAGATAGATAAACGAGATGTTGTCCTTCTCGTCTGTGAGCATGTCGCCTTCCTGCCACATAAACCTGTTCACCTGGTTCTCGATGTCGTAGAAGCCGTCGGTGATGACGTTAGGTGATATCCAGTTCCATCCGGGCATGAGTTCGATGGTTTGCACGAACTGCGTCCTGGCACTGAGCACCAGCGGGTTCTTGGTTGTTCCAACGAAGGAATCGGGGGAGAACTTGACTTTTTGCGATGGCACGAGAACCATGGTCTTGCCCGTCTCGTAGTGCCAGAGCTGGAAGTTGATGGGCCGCTCGACGGTCATGCTGTCGTAGACGGTGATGAACACGAAGCTCTCTGCCGTAAAGCTGTCATAGCTGATGTTGCCGATGCCCATGCAGCGTCCTATGCTGTCGAACACACAGACGATGTCACGCGAGTCGGTGACGATGTCATCCTCTATCTGCACCTTTCCGACGATGCTCATGGAGAACTGCTTCATGCCGTCGTTGACCTCCCATTGTGGCTTGTCGCCCTCAACGGTGACGTTGAGCATGAGCGGCTCAGAGAGGACGTTCTCATCGGTCAGGTAGATGACGTTGTCGTAGGTGCCGGCGTTGATGTCCTTGCTGATGGTGAAGGTCAGCGTCTCCTCATTCTTGGCCTCGATGACATCCTGCTGTTTGTTGACGGTGAGCCACCTTGGCATGTTCTCGATGGTGAAGGTGTGCGGCGCGCCGCTGTTGTTGATCACGTTGAGCTGGAATGTGCTATCAGTGTCCGGCCGGGCCTTGACGGTGGTCTTGTAGGATTTCGATTCCCAGCGCAGCGGGTTGCGGTCCACGAAGACCTCGGTGGTGGCTGGCGATGCCATATAGTTGCCGTTGAGGTCGGGAATGTCGTAAACGGTGACGAATACCTGGCGCTTGTTGACGCGTGCGTCGTTCTCGTCGATGTTCACCAGCAGCTGGTTGTCGCGTCCCACGAAGCTGAAGTTCAGGTTGCGCAGTTCCTGGTAGGCTTGCATGGGTGCGCCGTAGTTCCTGTCGATGTGGTCAATGACATAATCCAGTGCATCGACGAACACTGTGTCGCGGCGCTCCAGCTCCTTGCCGTCGTCGTAGTAGATCTTCTGGTTGAGTCCGTAGGGCTGCAGCGTGTAGTCGTTGTTCAGCCTGCGCTCCTGCCGGTTGAATCCGAGGAAGGTGACGAGTCCCTTCTCGCCGCCTCCTACCGACTTCTCCATGTAGCGTCTCAAGAGCGTTGGCGGCAGTGCCTGCTCGAAGAGGCAGATGCCGTCGAGCCAACCTGTGAGGGCGTAGTTCTGGTGGCGCACGTTGTCGTTGGGGCCGGCCTCGTACCACACCATGTTACCCAGGTAGAAATCTTTGCCCTTCATGCCTCCGAGAGACTCGGTGGAGAACTGAGCCTTCAGCCCCATGTCCACGTAGATACTCGCCACCTGGTGTGAGCGGTTGACGGTCATGGCGTAGTGATGCCACTGGTCGTCGCTGTAGGTGTCGCCCAGCAGGTACTCGTGTCCGTTGGTGCGGTACTTCAGGTCCTTTCCCTCGAATCCGATGAAGAACTTATGGCGGGCATCGGTGTCGGTAGAGTCGCCGGAACCGTTGCTGATGAGGGCACCGCGGCCATTGAGGTCGGTCTTAAACCAGAACATGAGCGTGTAGTCCTCTTCCTCGGTACGGCTGAAGCGTTCACTGCGCACCTCCATGCCCTTGACCTCACGGTTGGCTTCGCTGCGGTCGAGCTTCAGAGCCATGCCTCTCGGCAGTGCCCACGTGACGCCATTGAGCTTCAGGTGAGCCCCCTGAGCGAGGTCGGTAGCGTAGTCGCCGGAACCCTCGTTCATAGGGTAGTAGTCCGTCAGCCCCATCTCATAGCCTGTGAGCAGTTTCTTGCCGTAGGTCGTCAGTGTCTGGCGGGTCATGACCCTGTTCCACACGCGGCCCTGCAACATGCGGCCTTTGTAGAACTCGCGCTTGTTGACGTCGGTCTGGTTGGTGGAGCCGAAGATGATGGGGCCGTAGCCGTTGTACGTGACACTGTCGAGGCTGCACATGAAGTCCTCGCAGATGATGGACACGCGCTTGTTGTCGTTGTCAACGACGAGCGCCACCTGCCTGTAGCCGTCGGTGTTGATGGTATCGTTGCTCTCCAGCACGTTGTCGTTCACCACGGCACGCAGGCGTTTGTCTTTAGTCAGCCAGAGCTGCAGCTGTTTGCCGTCGGTGCCGTGTGAGAAGACAGGCATGTCGCTGTCGTGCTTGTCTGGCTTGATGAGCACCTCCACGGTCATGTTCTTGTCCATGAAGTTGCGTCGCGCCTCGCTCTGTGCATATCCCTTTCCGCCGAAGAGGAGTGCAGGCTCCTCCTGCACGGCGGTCTCGTTGGTCTCGCCCAGCACCTCGAAGTTGTCGGTTTGCAGGTAGTTATGCTCTATGTCTTCTGAGAAGTTGAATATGATGTTGTCACCTGTGCCGAGTATGCCGTCCTTAGGCTCCATGGTGCCGAAGAGCTGCGGTCGCCGGGTGTCCTTGACGCCTGAGAGCACCTTCGAGTCGGAGGTGACGAAGCTGTTGCCGTTGCGGCAGAAGAGGCGTGCACGGAGGTCGTAGGCTTTCTCCATGACCTGCCCATCGCCGAAGAACTTTGTCTGTATGTATCCGTTCTCAGGTATCATCTCCTTGGTGCCGCTGGCTGCCCGGTAGATGGTGGAGTCGGCATAGAATCCGCAGAGGTTGGTCCAGTAGTCATCGCCTCGCGTTGACTCCTTGTACTGGAACTCGATGTGGTCGAAGTTCCTTTGGTTCTTGTCGAAGCCGTTGATGATGACGAGCTGATACCATCCGCGCACGGGGTCGTAGAGCGCGTCGGTGTTCATGATCCACTTGTCGCCGGGCATGGCAATCTGTACGCTACCGGCCTCTAACAGATAATGCACGGAGAACTCCACCTCCTGAATGCACTTCAGGTCGCCCTGCGACACGAGTCCTATCTTCAGGTCCTCATAGTCGAAGTCCTCGCCAGCCCATACCTCCAGGGTCTTCTCTGTCACTTCGCCCGGCACGGCCTTGATGGTCATGCCGTCACGTGTCAGCGGCATGCCGTCGATGAGCAGGCGTGCGCCCTTCGGGTTGGAAGTGTCGTCGTGGAAGAGCGTGAAGAACTGCAGCGCGCCATTGATAGCCTCGGGCTGTTCGCTCTCATTGGTCATGTAGAGCTTGAAGCGGGCCGGCTGGTCGTGGGGCACTCCGCTGATGCTCTGCTTGTCCATCTTGATGACGGGGTTCTCAATCTTCTTCGTGCGCTCGTCGAGCACGGTGCCGGCGTGGAAGAACAGCGTCCTGCGCTCGTCCTCCCAAGTGCGTGCGGTGGCTCCGCCACGTGTGCGGTAGAGGAATCCACGTGGTTCCTGCATGTCGTGGATCACGTCGCGCGCACCCACGTCGCGGCCGATGAAGAAATCGACGTAGTCCACGGTGTAGAGGAAATTGTCCTCCACGAAGACATCCATCTTGTCAATCTTGTCGTTGGCATCGCGGCTGTCGATGACGCTGGCATAATAGACATCGAAGTCGAGGTGGGACTTCTTGTCCATCTTGATGTTGAACGTCTCCTTGCGGTTATACTTAAACGAGTTCGAGTTCTTCGGTGTGACACCGTAGGCAAGGGTGGGATTGAGCGAGAATTGGTACGTTTTTCCATTCATCTCGAAATCCTTTTCTGCTAAAGGACTTGGGTTGCCATTCTCTTGTTCCTGAGGGGTTACATTCCCCCTTTTCATTGCTTTGCTGTTGTTAATCTTTGAGAAAAGCAGTTTGGCAGCTGTACCACCTAAAAGCATGGCCATGGATGAGAAGGCAGCGTGTGTACGCTCGAGGTCTCCGTAGCCGTCTCCATAGGGGTCAGAATTGGAGAAATAGTTGTGTGTCCAGTCTGTCGCAAGATAGTTGTACGATGCGGTGGCAGAATGTTCGGCAGCAAAGTCCTCGCTGTAGGTCATGGGGCTTCCACCGTCAAGGTCGAAGTTCTTCATCAGCTTGTTGGCATAGAGTTTCTCCTTCTCATTCCTGGCAATCATGTTCATCCATGTGAGCATGGCCTCGCAGAAGTCCTGCACCTTGTCATCTTCAGCTCCATCGTAGCCATCGGGCAGCACAATCTGGTAGTTAATGCCCGGCTGGGCCGTGTTGATAGTGGTGTTATAGACGTATTCCCACTCCGAGTCACCCTCATTGATTACCTCCATGCTGTTGAGCAGACCGAAGTCCTCGTCGTCCTTGTCGCGCAGCGAGCGATAGACCGGTTCCTTCGTCGCGTTGGCCCTTGCCTTGGCCTCGGCTTCCGTTCCAAAGAACATCAGCGACTGGCATTGCTGTGCCAGGTTGGGGATGAGCTGTTTGACGATGTACTGCTGAGAGTGGGCGAAGGTGGACTTGACGGTCTGTCCCAATCCTATCACCTCGTCGCGTACGAGGTAGAAGATGCTGTCGTTCTCGTCGCGTCCATTGGCTATCTCTACCATGTAGCCTGCCTTGCGTGCTCCTTCACTGGCCTTGTACGTCGAATCGTTGATGGCACGGACAGCCACCGTCGGGCGCAGGAAGATGTTCGTCTCCACGCCCATATATACATCAGCGTCGGCACCTACCATCGTCACCGAGGCATCCGTCGAAATGTCCTCATTGGCGGTCATGGTATAGGCGAATGCGCGCTGGCCGCTGCCCGAGAAGAGGAGGTCGATGGACGTGTCGTAAAGTGAAGTGGTAGAATTTATCAATCCATATTCAGGCCCGACACCACCTGGAGCGGAAGACGTCACCAATCCTGTGTACCAGTTCATGCCGCCACCAGCTTTGATGCCTAATGACAGACCGGTCTTCCAGGCCATGTCCATCTGGTAGGCCAGTTTGATGGTAGAACCCTTAGAGAGCTTTGCAGAAGAGCCGGAGCCTGGCGGGTCGCGCAGGATGTCCACTAACAACGGACGGTCGAAGGTGAGGATGTCTTTAGCTCCGGGCTTGGCATATTGGCTGAAGACGTATGCCTTCAGTGGCTCGCCCTCCTGGCTGACGCCGTCGCGCTCCATGGTGAAGTTCACGGTGTAGAGTGCGTCCTTGCCTGTGGCGAGGTATGGCATCTGTGCAGCCCGCAGCGTATAGGTCCCCTCGCCGTTTTCGTCAAGGCTGAGGGTGTCGCGCTGGGTGCCGCTGACGAGTCCGTTGCGGATGGTGACCTTGCCGCCGCCAAGCCTGACGACGTCCACGGTGTCGCTCTTCGTATTATTATTATAGTAGTAGCGCTCTAAGGCCGAGAGCTTGATTTTGTAGCTGCGGTCGATGTTGAAGACGGGGTAGCCGAAGGTGTAGTGGGTGACGATGGTCTCCTTGCCCGTCCTCGGGTCCCTGACCGTATCGGGGTAAGCAATGGGTATCTGCTTGTTCGGGCCAGAGACAGTCTGCATCGTGTAAAATTTCTCGCCGAAGTAGTCGAACTTGTCGTAGCCCACCTGCATGCGTTCCAGCAGCACTGGCGAGCGGTAGATGCGGCTGTACTGGGCATGGTACGTCACGTCCACCTCGTTGACCGTACTCTTGTCGGCGGCTGTCCACTCTCCCGTGAAGTGGTCGGTGTGCGTGGTGAGGGAGTCTGACAGGTCAATGACGTCGCCCGTCTGTCCGTCCTGGAAGAGGGTGGAATAGCCGCGTGCGGTAATCTGCTGTATCTTCCACTTCACGGGCGGCAGCTTCACCAAGTACTCGCCGGTGTGTATGTCGGGTGTCACCTCCATGCGGTGCGAGGTGGTGTGAACGCTGGTCTGGTAGGTGTATTTGCTGTCGTGGGCCTTGTGCGTGAACACCTCGTCGCGCTCCTTCTTGTTGCGGTCGGTGACGTCGAAGACGAGTTGCGAGGCGTTGTCACCCTCGAGCACGAACACCATCTTCAGTTCGTCGCCGAGGTTGTTCTTCGAGAGCGAGTTGCCCAGAGGGATGTCGCCCTGGTCCTTGCCGCCGGCCACACGTCCGATGAGCGTCACGCGGGTGTCGTCGTAGAAATAGGTGTTGGCCACGTCGGTGTTGAACTCATATTTCGTCTTCGTCAGGTCGTCGTCAGCATGGTAGAAACCGTCCTGGTAGAAGGTGTGTCCGTCCTTGACGGCCTGAATGCTGTGCGGCTTGCCAGGCAGCATGCGGAACGAGAAGCGTCCCTCGAAGTCGGTTGTCACCTTTCCGCCGGCATTGCGCACCTCCAGGTCGTCGAGCAGGAACGAGGCACCCTGCACGGGAATACTGGTACCGAAATAGCGGACGACGCCAGAGAACTTCACGCTATTCTCGATGTAGAATACGACGTTGCTGACACTGTTGCCGCCGGGCTTGGCATCGAAGGAGACGCTGCGCTGACCACTAAAGCCATCCACCTGGGGCATGATGTCGTAGGAACTCTCGCCGCCGTTGTTCCAGTAGGGCAGGCCGTCTTTCACGAAGTAGCCGCTCTCGTCGGTCTCCACCTGGAAGGACTGCTGTGGGCTGTCGATAAGGACTGTCACCCGGGGGATGCCCGTGCCGTCGGGGAAGCTGACGTAGCCGCTGACGAGTCCCGTCTGCACGCAACATCCGGGCACCCACGGTGTGTCCTCGAACTTCAATCCCTCGCAGCTGTTGACACCCCTCACGCTATACTCATAGCTGTGGGTGGGCGAGACCGAATTATCCTCGTAGTACATGTCTATGAGTTGCGTGACGAGCAGCTCCTCCTTGCCCGGGGTCAGCACGTCGCGGCGCCGTACCTCGTAGTAGTCCACTGGCGCGTCATCCACGTTCTCCCACGTCAGCACCACGGAGCTTTGCTGGGTCTGCGTCTGCAGCGACTCCTTGTTGATGTGGCCCAGGTTCTCGAAGTAGAAGTCACCCTGGGGCAGAGCCACCGTCGTTGTGCTGCTGCCTGAAACGGGCGTGGAGAACTCCACCTGGCGCACGTCGGGCCGTCCGTTCTTCCAGCACCAGTTGTTGGGGGGAGTGCCTGACTGCTTGCCTTGTGTGGAGGAGGACATTCCATTTTTGTAGGTGCAGTCTTCGATGATTGTCCATTGTGGAGCGAGTTTGTAAGAGCGGATGAAGTTCTCTGAACCTTCGTCTGTAGTGGAAATATCGTTAAGGTAAGAGTTGCTGATTTTTGCGAAGCCGTTTGCCTGGCACCATCCTACAAAGCCGGAGCAGTTGCGGACATAGGGATACTTGATGCGTTGGTTGGCATAGCTGTTGGTGATGCGCAGGCTGGCGTTGCTGCCATTCTGAACGATACCGACGAATGTTCCAAAGGAGCCGTCGGCCCACATTGAAATGGGTATTTGGATGTCGCCAAATGTGTGAGCATCGAGTGTTACGTTTGACACGCAGTTCTCGATGTGTACTTCTCCGGTTAAGATGGTACCGACGAGTCCGCTGGCAAACTTTTCATGGGGCGCAAATTCTCCAGCGGTGGTCAGGCCGGTGATGACGGCTCCGTTGCCGGCATGGCGCACAAGTGCAGCATACTGCTGCCAAGTGCCGGGGAAGGAGTTGATGGTAATGGTGTGTCCGTTACCGTTGAGATTGCCGGAGAACGGCTTCTCATCGGTGTATCCCAGCCAGTGGTATCCCTCAGTTGACCCGAGGGATATGTCTGCTGCCAGGATGGCGTTGGGCACAGCGTTCTCAGGGTCGTCGTAGATGTTCTTCGCATATTGCTCGAAATCCTCCTTGCTCCTGACCAGCTTGAAGATGCCAGCCTCGCCCTTGCCGATGGGCGACTTGCTGCCATCTACGATGAGGCGCATCTCGTAGGTGACGCACGAGCGGGTGAGCGTCAGCTCGGCCTCACGCGCACGGTACTGATCCTTCGTCAATATTGTTACGACGCTGTCCACGAGTGCTCCCTGGCGGTTGAACATCTTCGTCTCCACCTTCAGTTGTGTGCGCTCGTCATCCCAGACGTAGTTGTGCGAGGCATCGTTCTCCGTCCAGTTCCAGGTCAGCTTCGCCTTGTGCTCCGTCTCGTTGCTCCAGACGGCACGCACATCCTTCGGCTGTAGCAGTGCCAGCGTGGCGAACTGCGGCTGCGTGTAGACCACCGTGGGGTCCTTTACCAATCCCCACATTTCATTCGTCATACCGCGGAATACGCGGTAGCGCACCAGGGGGATACCCAGCTGTTGGTCGATGTGTGCTGCCGTCAGTGCCGATATGAGCGTGGAATCACGGAAACTATAGTCTTCGACGTTTGGGTCGTAGATGGCATCCGACTGTAAGTCCTCGAAGTCCTCCTCGCGCCCCGTCAGCGAGCGCTGAATCGAGAAGATGTCGCCGTCTATGAGGTCTTCCACGTCGCGGTCGAGCACTTTCCAGCGTAGCACGACGGCACCCACGCTGTCCACGTCGGACCTTAGGAAACGGGGCTGGTGGATGATGGGCATTTTATCGATGACCTTCGTCAAATCGCCGTCTAACACTGAGGGGTAGCTCTTTTCCGGCAGATTGCTCGGGTCGATGTTGGCCGACTGAATATTGGCTATGATGGTCAGGTCAGTTATCTTATCAGTAGCCGGCACGGGCAGGAAGGTGAAGTAGCTGTCGTTTTCTAACGTCAGACGGGGCAGCGTCTTCCGTTTTCCGTCGCGGTCGATATAGTAGGCATCGATGTAGTTAATGGGACGGTCGCAGGAGATGGGGATGCGCATCGAGGCTTCATCGCCTGCTTCAGTTCCCGGCACGGCATCGTAGCACTCCAGGTTGATATCATCGAAGTCAATGGTGCAGATATCCTTTGTGTAATCTTCGCTTTTTTTGCTGCCTCTGTTATACAATTGTCCTTCAACACGCCAAGTCATCTTCTTGCCTGCAAAGCTGACGGGATAGTACCAGTCAAACTCCGCATAGGTATTGCTGCTTTTCGTGATACGCGTGTGGTCATGCTGCCTCTCCTCACCGTCAATATAACAATACGGAGTGTATTTCGTGTCGTTGGTCAGGAAGAGGTGCGACGTCTCCGCGAGTTTATTTTGCATGATGGACGTCACATATAACTCTTTCTTATCATGACTGTCTGCTTCATGGAAATACATGCAAGCCGTCTTGTTACCCTCACTGTCCACAAGGTAGAAGGTAGCAGCGCTGAGATTGCGGTCAGCATTATACTCTTGAGCCAGAATTGTCAGATGGATGCACCCCGGCCCCTTGGAATACCAGGAGATGGCCGTGCTTGGGGTGTCGTACTCGCCGTTGGCAGCCAGTGTCGTACCTGTTTGCAGCAGTGCCGTCAGCAGAGCCAGCAGGTAAAGTTTTACAGTTCCTTTTTGCATTGTCGTATTTTTTTTAATGTTGATAACGATGGATGTCATTTGTGAAGTGCTTCCTTAATAGACAAATAATTGGTCGCACAGAATTAAAGAATCATATTTTAAGTCGTGTTGTATTTTGCAAAAATAAGACTTTCTTTTTATAATCAACAAAAAAACACGAATTTTGCAATAATTTAGACAAGATTTTGCATTTATTTGTATCTTTAATTATATATCCATAATTATTTACCATTAAAAACCGACTTCTATGTCTGCCGATTCTGCTTCCTTGAGTCGATGAAATAAAATTGCAAAGGTAACTGTTGCTAAACAACATCGAGATTATGGCAAATCAAGCAACAACAACCTACAAGGTGACAGGCTCACGCAAGGCAGTGAACGACCTGTGGAACACACTCCAAAAGATGGAGGTAAACAGTAAGGACAAACCTCATGTAGGATTGGCTAAACCACTTGGCAAAAGTATAAGTTCGGCAACAAATGAGATTTATTGCCGAACTTATATACTATACATTTTAAGTACATTTTTATTGATGTTTGTACTGGCATCTTATTCGAATCTCACTTCCCAGTCCTTACGCTCCTGATACATCTGCCAGTATTTCTCTGCAATGTTGGCTGGCGCGAAGTGCTCGTTGCCTCCAATAACACCGCACACCATCACCGTGCCCACGAAGATGCCCCTCGGAGCCATTTCGCCCCGCATGGCGAGTGTCAGTCCACGAAGTGCAGCCTTGTCGATGGCAAGACAAGTATAGCCGGGGAACGGACTGACAGCAGCAACGCCACCCGTCAACAGGATGACACCTTGCTTCTCGGCGAACTCATCGCTGACCACGGCCTTGATGCACGAATAGGCTCCCACCACATCTGCCTTGAAGTGACGGATGATGTCTTGCTCGGTCAGTGGCTGCTCGTCGGGCGAGGTGATACCCACGTTATACACCAGCACGTCGGGCGTCCCCACCACTGTTCGTATCTGTGCGAATGCCGCCTTTACGTTCTCGGCATCCGTCACGTCACAGGCCACCGTACACACCTTGAAACCTTTGGCATGTTAATGCCAGAAGTTTAGGTTTAAGTTTAGATGTTCTTATATATAAAAATAGGGAACTTAGGGAACTATATACCTGTTGTCCCCGTTAATGTTTTAACATAAATATTCTTAAAATACACTTTCGACTGCAAATATTGTATTTTTTAGGCAATTATATAGGGGGGGTTGACCTCGTTATACTATAAATGTAGTTGACTGCATTTTAATTTGGGATATATATCTAATGGAGGTCAATAGAGCCTTTGCAAAATATTGTTATGCATTATTCATTGTTATGAATCTCTATGTTCTAATGCCATTTTTAACTGTTCGGTTAATTTATTCCATTGTGGTGCTGTTCTATTATCTACCTCCAACTTATACGCATACCTATTTCCATGTTCATGATATAGTATTCTGTTTTTCGTAAAATCTATTATTATACCATCACCACTTATTTGTGTCTCATTAAAAGTAACTGTTCCAACAAGAATGGTCTTCTTCTCATCAAGTTTAGTAACCTTTTCAAAAGTGAACAAAATATCTGCTATAAGTCCCATTCTATCTTCTCCATAGAACTTGAATGTTTGACCTATGTAATCCTTAAGCCAATGTTGTTGGGCTGTAGTTTGCATACTCCTTGCCCTTGCCATTATATCATCATTATTAACGGCTTTTGTTCGTGTTGTACCATTATTGATGTTTCTTATAGTATATGTTTTACTTAATATACCTTTTTGATTGTCTTGCTTTGCTCTATGTGAAGCATTATAAATACGAGCATATGTTGCACCATCCATTTCATTTAAAGACTTTAGTGTAATGTCTTTTATCATTTCAGCCAATTCCCCTTCTGTAATTTTGATTACTTTTTTAGCCATATCTCTCAATATTTCTTAGGTTATTAAATATAAATATCTCCATTTTCCGCAAATATAATGCGTTAATTCCATATTCCCAAATCAATATGCATCTTTTTTTCATTCCTACCAACTATTTATAAGAAACAATAACAAATTATATATATACTATGGGTAAATATTTAAAGAAATTCAACAATCATACTGAGTATGAAACGTTTATTTCAGGGGAGGGAGAAACCCCATTTGTAAAGCCTAATGTATCATATTGTGTACAAGAGAATGAAGTACACTATAATCCTCGTACTTATGCCGACATGTATCTAACCTTTGAGGTAATGAATGACGAGGGTGGTACAATCACGTTTAAGACAAATAATAACAGTGTTTCAAAAATGATTTCATACAGCAAGGATAATGGTGATACTTGGACTGAATTAACATCAACCACAACAGCACAAACGCTTGGTGGCACGTTAAACAAGGGAGATAAGGTACTTGTCAAGGGAAACAACACATCCTATGGCACATCAAGTTATTACAACACTTTTGGTGGAACAGCAAAGGTAAATGTCTACGGTAACATAATGTCCCTTATCAGCGGTGATGATTTTGTCAATAATAAGACGTTAACTGCAATATATACATTCACCAGATTATTCAATTCCTATACCAATTTGTTATCTGCTGAGCATCTTATATTGTCAGCTACTACATTGGCAAGTTATTGTTATTATTATATGTTCGATGGTTGTAGCTCATTAACGACTGCACCTGAGTTACCTGCAACTACTTTGGCAGATTCTTGTTATCAGAGTATGTTCTATGGTTGTACCTCATTAACGACTGCACCTGAGTTACCTGCAACTACTTTGGCAAGTTTTTGTTATTATTATATGTTCAATGGTTGTAGGTCATTAACAACTGCACCTGAGTTGCCTGCAACTACATTGGCAAGTTATTGTTATCAGTATATGTTCAATGGTTGTAACTCATTGACAACTGCACCTGAGTTGCCTGCA
>CAJOLI010000078.1 GCA_905235285.1 uncultured Bacteroidaceae bacterium | reverse complement strand
CGTGACAGCAAATTTCGGCAAATTTACGTGAAAAATAATCCGCATCACCTGTTTATGGGCAATGCGGACGATGATTATTGCGCATCTGAGTTTTAGCGGACGGCAATAGAAATAAATATTGAAATCATTGACAAAAGAAGATTAATAGCATAGAGCTTATACCGAATCCACGTTAAAATATGTAATAGCAAGCATAGGGTGTGACCCCAAGACATGAAACTTATACAACGAAAATCACGAATTCCACGAATATCTTGCCCGGCAGAATAAATAGTCCGTTTTATTATCTGCCAATCAATTTATTCGTTGAATTCGTGAAATTCGTTGTGAAAATCAATAATATGCTATAATGTAGTTTCTTTGACACACCCTCTTCGCCGTTCTTCTTAGTGCCGACCGATTCTGCCATTAGGCAGTGTCCGTTTTCTGATTTCCTTTTTTCTACGCTGCCTGTATGTTTAGTGCGAGAGCCCGGTGTCGGCACGTAAGAATCGGCTGAATGAGGTTTGGTGGTTAAATCCGAGCTTGGCGGTTATTTGGCTACGGCAATCTTCTTTCCGCCGCGGATTATGATTCTGGAGTTTTGGGTGTTGCGCGTTGAGCGCTGCAGTTTACGTCCTGCAAGGTCGTAGGCTTCGTTGTCGGTCGTTTCGCCGTTCTTTACCCCTTCGATGGCGTCAGGGCCACCCTCGATGGTGAGCTTTCCGTCGACGTAGGTGAACTCGTAGTTGTCGGCCTGGCAGCCTGAAACGCGTATCTCGTAGTCACCGGCGTAGCTCTCGGGTGTGGCATCACACTCGATGACAGGTTGTGCGGTGAGAACGTCCTCGATCTTCTCGCGGTTGCGCAGCACGGAGTACTTGACTTCGAACTCGGGGTTAGGCTCGCCGTAGGCCCTGGTGTAGGACTGTGCGGTTACGGTGACAGGCGCCCGCCTGATGGTGAGAGTTCCGTTCTGCAGTTGTACGCCGTTTGTTACGATGGAACCTATGCCAACGACGATGGGGAAGTCGCCTACGGGCGTTGTCAGCACGGCTTCGGTCGAGAGCTCCGGCTCGCCGCTGATGGGCGCTCCTGCGACAGAAAATTCGAATGCGCTGTTGGCTCTGCCATACTCACGGCTGGCGGGCTGTGCGGCGACGACGGGTGTTCCGGTGTACTCTACGACATTGTATTTGCCCCAGAAGGCGTCGGCGCGGTAGGCTTCGACGAGTGCAGCCGGCACGAAGAGGGTTAGGCTCTTTACGCTGAGCCCTGATTCTGAGCCGTCGACGACCTTGTCGGTGTTGGTTATGGCGAGGTACTTGAGCCTCGAAGTGCCGTAGAGGGCATTGCTGCCTATCGTAGTTACGCCAGCGGGCAGGACGAGCGTCGTAGTGTTGCTGTTGCCGCGGAAGGCCTCGGCCGGTATCTGGCGCAGGGCAGTGAAGTACTTCAGGTCCTCAAGGCTCTTGATGGCAGTGTTGCCTTTGAATAGCGAGGCGATGTCGGTTGCAGCAGCGAGCTCTTCGGTGCTTATCTCATCGTCGTCGTTGATGTCCCAGCGGTCACGGGTTATAGTCAGTACTCGTTCGTCTACGAAGTCGATGTAGTGGAGTTTTGCGCGCACGGAGGTAATGGCTCCTTCAATCTGCTGGTCTGTGGCCTGGAAGTCGTCGTAGACGGCTTGCTCCGGAGCCACGTTGATGCTTTGATTGTTGGCCTGAGCCAGCAGCCGCTTCAGTTCTTCAGAGCGCTCGAAGGCCTGGCGTGCGGCATTGACCTCGTCGACGCTGATGAAAGCCCACTGTGCGCCGGCGTTGGTTGCGGGCGACTTGATGTCCCAGTAGAGGCCGTAGGTGCCGTTGACGGCATTGGTGGCGTGGCTGTAGTCGGTGCCGAGGTAGTCTGCGGCAACGTAGTCAGCCTGGTTAGACGGCGTCTGCAGCGAATAGATGTGACTGCCTGTTTCCTTTATTGTCCAGTAGGCTTTTGCTGATACTGTGCCGTCGACGAAGCATGTCTTGATGCCAGCGCCCACCTTGGAGTCTGTGTCAGTGCGGAAGAGGATGTTGTTGCCCGTGAGCGTTGCCTGCAGGTAGTAGGTGCCTTCGGGCATGGCGTTGGTGCGCTTGAGCTGATAGACGAGTCCCGTGGTGGCCACTACGGCTTGTGTGCCCCAGGCCTCGCCTTTGTTGATGTAGGCTTGCTGCCCGAGGTTGTAGACGTAGAAGTCTTTGTTGGCTTCGAGCTCGGCGTAGTCGGGCCAGCGCATGGCGCGCATCTCCTTAATGGTGCCAAATTCCTTCCACACGTCGGCTTGTGCGTAAAGCTCGCGGCTGCCGTACGGGACGTAGAGCGTGGCGTCTTTGACAGCTACGCCTCTGAAGATGTTGCTGCCGAGTGAGATGTTGGCGGGGTCGGCCACGGCTACGCGCACCTCGGTGAGCGATGAGCAACCGTTGAAGGCATCATCGCCGATGTTCTTGAGGTTGAACGGCAGGCTGACGCTCTTGAGCTTGTTGCAGCTCAGGAATGCGCGGTAGTAGACGCCGGTGAGATTCTCGGGCAGTACTGCGTTCTGGAGTGCTGTGCACGACTTGAATTCGTTGCCTGCGAGGTACTCGAGCTTGGTGAAGTATTCGAGGTCAGCGAGGTCCACGATGGCGGTGTTACCTGAGAAGATGCCGCCTATCGTGTTGACGTTGGCCGCCTCGGTGTAGCTAATCTCGCCGTCGCTGTCGGCGTCGATGTTCTCGACACATACGCGGCGCACGGCATCGTCCTTGAAGGCAATGAAACCGAGGCGCTTGCGCAGGCGTGCACAAGCTCGGCCGATGTCGTCGCTGGTGCTGCTGAGGTTGTTGTAGACGGCGTCCTCGTTGGTGGTATCGAGTTTCTTTTTCTTGGCGATATTGAGCAGGTTCTCGAGTTGCGAGGCTCGCTGGAAGTTGGTCTTCTGAGCCTCGTCGTAGGGCGTGAACATCCACTGGCAGTTTGACGAGTAGTCTGCGTAGCTAATGTCGCTGTAGGTGCCATAGGTGGGTGAGGCTGCGTTGCTGGCGTGTGAGGTCTGCACGCCCAGGAACTGGTTGGCATCGTAGCCGCTGACGCCTGTTGGCGTCTGCATGGTATAGACATTCGACGAGCCTTCGACGAGGCGGATGGCCCAATAGGCGCTCTTGTCGGTGACGTGCGACGTTGCTCCGTCGACGAAGCATGCCTTGACGCCCTGTCCGACGTTGCCGTCGGTGGAGGTGCGGAAGAGAACATGGTTGGTGTTGCCCGTGTCGATGGAGTAGAGGTAATAAACGCCTTCGGGCATTGTGGCAGTACGACGCAGCTCGAAGCGCATGGGTTCGTCGGTGTTTGCCACTATGGCTTGTGTGCCCCAGGCCTCGCCTCGCGTGAGGTAGCGCCCGGTGCCTACATTATAAATATAGTAGGTCTTGTTAGTCTCGATGGTCACGAAATTGCCTCCGGCGAGTGTGCGCTGCTGGTAGATGTTGCCGAAGTCGCGCCACTGTGGTGCCGAGGCGAAATATTCCTGCGAGCCCTGGATGCCGTTGAGCGTGGCAGCCGAGAGGTCGATGCCTGCCCACACGTCGTCTCCGAGGGTTATGTTCTGCGGGTTAATGCTCTTGACGGCGAACGAGTTGAGCTTCGTGCAGTCGGCAAAGGCGCGGCTGCCGATGTGCTGAATGCCGAGCGGGAGCGTCACTGCCGTCATGGCCGCACAACCCTCAAAGGTGGCGTCGGCGATGGTCGTCAGGCTTGCCGGCAGTACGGTGTTGGGCATAACGCGGCAGCCGTAGAAGGCCTGGGCGCCAATCTCCTTGATGTCGTCGCGCAGCGAGATCTCCTTGAGCTTGGAGCAGCCGTAGAAGGCGCGTGCGCCTATCTTCTTTATGGACTTAGGCAACTTGATGGCCGTTAGTCGGGCGCAGCCGTTGAAGGCATCGTCAGGGATGGTGGTGAGGTTCGTGAAGTTGTAAAGCTCTGTGAACGAGGTTATGGTCGTGCCTTTGAAGACGTCGCCCAGGTCGGTGACTGCTGCCGCCTCGCCGTAGGTCAGTATGCCGTCGCCGTCGGTGTCGAAGGCGTCGGTGCAGATACGTTTCAAGTTAGCCATCTGGAAGGGCAGCGCGCGCGTGCCGAAGTTGATGGGCTCGATGCCTATGACGCATTCGCGCTGCTGGCTGTAGCCACCGTCAGAGCCTCCGATGCCCTGGCTGCCGGGCAGCAGGCTGGCCAGCAGGTAGTAGCCGTCGGGGCCGCCTCCGCCCCATCCCCAGTTGATGTGGTAGCAGAGGTTGCCGTCGTAGCCGTCGCATACGAAGGCGTGGCCTCCGGATGAGTTGGCACCGCTAAGGTAAACGGGTCGTGAGTTAGCAATCTCGTTGTAGATCATGGCGTCCCACTGCGTCTCGGTGAAGCTTTCGCCTTCGAAATAGTGGTATTTCACCGATTCGCCGAAGCCGAAGTATTGGGGCAGGGCGTTGGCGACCTTGAAGGAGTTGGCGCCGGAGGAGGAGTTGGTGTAGCCCATCTCTACAGAGGCGCCGCAGTACCACATCAGGTCGGCCACGGCCTTCTTCTGCTTGGCGGTGGCGCTGCTGCTGTAGGTGTCGAGCATATTATCCCAGTCGATGGGTGACTCGGCGGGCACGGCCTCCACCTGAAGGTATTGCCCGTTGTAGGGCTTCTCGGCCCAAGCCTGGTAAGCCGGAATCTGTGCCTGCGTCTCGGTCACCATCTTGGCGCGGTGGTAGTAGAGGATCTGCGCCATGGCAGTGGCTACGCAACCGGTGACGGAGCGGCCGAGGTTGAAGTACATGGGGCACGACTGGTTGTAGGGGTCGGTCTGGTTCCATTTCGAGGTGCAGAGCTCAGCCACGGGATCGTGCGTAGGGATGTTGGCCCCTACGGGGGGTACTCCGGCGCGAATGGCGTCGAGCTCGTTCTCGTAGCCTTGAAGCCAGAATTGCATGTTTGGTGGCAGTTGCGTGTAGTCGAAATGTCCTTGGTCGGTGTAGCCCAGCACGGGCACCGTCTGGTCGTCGCCTGAGACGATGACGAAGCCCTCTTCCTGGCCGCGGTCGAAGACGTAGTAGAGGTCGAGAGCGTCTGTTGCGAGGCCCTTGACCTTGCGGACGTGGCGGCGCGGTGACAGCCGTGTGTCAGTTTCTACGGCCTTGAGCTGTCGGCTGCCGTGGCGCGTGGAGAGAAATTCGGCGGCGCGCTGGCGTGCCTGCTCGCGGGTGATAGGCTCGGCGCTGGCAGGCATTGCTGCGGCCATTAAGAGCGCTGTGGCGGCGAGTGCCATCAGCCCTGTGCGGGCGATGAGATGACGCCACGAGCGTGTGGTCGGTGTAGCAGTTCTCATTGTGGAGTATTTATTATTTATATTATTGTATTTATTGATATCTTGTGTGTATTGATGATGTCAGCCTGTAAGCCGGTGCCCTCACCTCTTGTACTTGAAGCTGGAGCCTCCGACGAATTCGCGCATGATGGAGGTTGGGGGAATCTCCTTGTCGCTGACGGGTATGAAATAGTGTATGAATTTGAGCAGGCGGTGGGCCTCGCTGTACTCGCGACAGTTTCTGGGTACTGAGGCCAGGATTATTTCGGCGTGAGTGCGTAGAACGGCAAACTCGATGTTGAGTGCCGAATTAAACATCACGTCGGCGGTCTCCTGGAACGGCAGAATCCAGCGTTCCTCGGCATCGCAGACGTTTTTCCACTGTGCGATGGTCTCTTGAGCCGTGAAAGCGCCTTTGTTGTAGTCGCGTATGATACGGCGTAGCAGCCGGTTGTCCTGCGTCGGAATCCAGTTGTGGTCGTCGAGCGAGATGCTGGTGAGTGCTGAGACGAAGATCTTGAACTTCATCGTCTCGGGGATGCGTTCGGTAAGCATCGGGTTGAGGGCGTGAATGCCTTCGATGATGAGCACGCTGTCGTTCTGCAGCTTCAGCCGTTTGCCTTTGAACTCGCGCTGCCCGGTGACGAAGTTGTACTCAGGCACCTCTACGCGCTCGCCGGCGAGCAGGCGTTCGAGGTGGTCGTCGAGCAGCTCGCAGTCGACGGCCTTGACGTTGTCGAAGTCGTAGCTGCCGTCGGGCAGCTTAGGTGTGTCGACGCGGTTGACGAAATAGTCGTCGGTGGAGAACGACAGCGGCCTTATTCCGCAGGCGAGCAACTGTATGGATAGTCGCTTGCAGAAGGTCGTCTTGCCGGAGCTCGAGGGCCCTGTGATGAGCACAATGCGTATGGGGTTGTCACTCTGGCGGAAGCGCTTGTCGATTTCCTCGGCTATCTGCACTATCTTCTTCTCCTGCAGGGCCTCGCTGACCTGTATGAGCTCTGAGGCGTGCCCGCGCAGCAGGGCTTTGTTGACGTCGCCGACGTTAGAGAGCCGCATGATGATGTCCCACCGCACCTTCTCGGCAAACATCTCGAACGTCTTGGGTTGCTCCATCATGGGCGCCAGGCGTGTCGGGTCGTTGGCGTCGGGTACGCGCAACAGCAGTCCGCCGTGGTAGCTCTCCAGTCCCCACACGTTGAGGTAGCCGGCCGAGGGCACGAGGGGGCCGTAGAAGTAGTCGACGGTGTCGCCCAACATGTAGTAGTCGGTATAGATCTGTCCGCTGGTCTCCAGAAGCTTCACTTTGTCAGAGAAGCCACGGTCCTGGAAGATGCGTAGCGCTTCCTCGTTCGTGGATTCGAAGCGGCGGAAGGGCATGTCCTGGCGTATAATCTCGTCCATGCGCTCGCGTATTATTGCCACGTCATCGTCGGTGAGCACCTCGGTGCCGCGCTTCTTGAAGTTGCAGTAGTAGCCGCGCGAGATGGGGTGCTCGATGAAGAGTTTAGAACCAGGGAAGACGTCGGTGGCTGCCTTATATAGCACGAAACAGAGCGAGCGAACATAGACACGGTGGCCCGAGCCGGAGCGGGCGTCAAAAAACTCGACGTCGCGGTTTTGGTACAGCCTGAACTTAAGACCTTGTGAGGCGTTGTTCACTTTGGCCGACACGACGGGGTAGGGGATATTGAGCTCTGGGGCGAATTCGTGGTATACGTCAAGGAGCGACGAGCCTTCTGCAAAGCTCTTCGTCACGCCGTTGTTCTTGCAGCGAATCTGTAGCATTAGTGTACGTGCGGATAAATATAGTTAAGGAGTGCACAAAGATAGGAAAAGATTAAGGATTAGAGATTTCATAATAGAGTTTTTTTTTGTTTTATGATTTTTTTTCGTTTTCTCAACTATTTTTTCTTTAATCCCTAATCCTTAATCCCTAATCTTTTCATACCTTTGCACAAATTAAGGACTAAAACTAAGCTTCCGGGCAACGAGAAACGAGCGACTCTACGACTGCTCTGTGGGCAGGTGGTGCCCGCTATATGTTGCACGGAGCCACAGCCCGTGTCTTTCACCCTTCAGCTACGGCCGCAGGCCGTGAACAACTATGACTATCGGAGTAATTTCAGCAATGACCAAAGAGCATGAGCAGTTGACGGCTCTGCTCGAACAACCCTCGCACGAGGCCGACGGCCCCTTCGCCTTCGACTGCGGTCGCCTCGGACGCAACACGCTCGTGCTAATGCAGTGCGGCATAGGCAAGGTAAACGCCGCCGTTGGCACGACGGAGCTCATCCGTCGCTACCACCCAGACTGCGTTGTCTCTACCGGCTGCGCCGGAGGCATCGAGTCCAACCTGAACGTAATGGACGTCGTCGTCAGTACGGCCACCTGCTATCACGATGTTACTATTCCAGGCTGTGAGGCCGGGCAGGTGCAAGGGCTGCCGACGCTGTTTCGCGCCGAGGAGCAGCTGGTTGAGGCTGCCATGGCAGTCCGTGCCGACGGCAGGGCCCTCCACGCTGGCCTCATCGTCAGCGGCGATCAGTTCATCAGCGACCGCGCACAGCTCGACACGATAAAGTCAGCCTTCCCCGACGCTTTGGCCTGCGACATGGAGAGCGCGGCTATAGCGCAGACGTGTTTCATCATGAAGGTGCCTTTCGTCAGCTTCCGCATTCTCAGCGACACGCCCGGTGCCGACAAGCACCTGGAGCAATACTTCAATTTCTGGGACGAGATGGCTGCCCACAGCTTCGACGTCACACGCCGCTTCTTGGCCGCGTTGCCCGAGCGACTTTCGCTGCTGCCCTTCGATGATATGAATTAAGGGTAATTCTTCGAGCGCTCGGCTTAGCCGCTTCTTGAAGTGTCAAGCGTCACCATGCGGGATGCCGGGCGTGCTCTGCGAGGGACTTTCAACTACGGCCGCAGGACGTGCCAAGACTTTCATCTTTCAACAACGGGCCAAGCCCGTACCTCTACCCTTATGGAAGTAATACAAAGCTTTACCATCGACCATACCCGCCTGAAGCCCGGAATCTATGTTTCGCGCCAGGACAAGGGTTTCACCACCTTCGACCTACGTATTACCGAGCCCAACAAAGAGCCTGCTGTCGCGCCGGCAGCCATGCACAGCCTGGAACACCTGATGGCAACATGGTTCAGAAACTCAGCCGTCAAGGATGACGTTGTATACGTAGGCCCAATGGGATGTCTGACAGGTATGTACATCGTCATGACCGGTACCTACACCGTCGACGACCTGCGGGCACTGACCATGGAATGTCTGGAATGGATACTCATGCAGAGCGCCGTGCCGGCCACCACGCCCGACACCTGTGGCAACTATTTGCTCCATGACCTGCCTATGTGTCAATGGGAGAGCCGCCGTTACCTCGGCCGCCTGCAGAATGAGTTCCACAGCGAGTACACCACGCTGCAGGTGACCTTAGATGACGGCCGCGTCTTCGCCGATGCATAAGAGCCGCCCCTATTGCCAAGAGACCAACGACACATACAGCAACGACAATGTCCATCGACAACCTCAACGCCATCATCGCCTCTGCAGCCTCGCAGCTGTGGGGGTGGCCGATGATATTACTGCTGTTGGGCACACACCTCTACCTCACTGTGCGCCTGCGGTTCCCGCAGCGCCATATCTTTAAGGCCATACGTCTCTCTGTCAGCCGCGACGCCGATGCCGAGGGCGACGTCAGCCAGTTCGGGGCTCTGGCCACCTCGCTCGCTGCCACCATAGGCACCGGCAACATCGTGGGCGTTGCCACGGCGGTAGCCATGGGCGGTCCGGGCGCTGTGCTCTGGTGTTGGCTCACGGGTTTCTTCGGCATCGCCACGAAATATTCCGAAGGCCTGCTGGCCGTGAAATACCGTGTCCGCACCAGCGACGGCACAATGCTCGGAGGCCCCATGTATGCCCTCGAGCGCGGACTGGGCTGGAAGAACATGGCCGTCCTCTTCTGTGTCCTCACCGCCGTGGCCTCCTTCGGCATTGGCAATACGGTGCAGAGCAACGCCATCTCGCTGCTCTGCTATGAGACTTATTCCATTCCTGAGGTATGGACGGGCGCCATCATAGCCGCGCTGGCAGCACTCGTTATCCTGTTTGGCGTGCGTGCCATAGCCCGCTTCTGCTCTGCTTTCGTGCCACTCATGGCGCTGCTTTATGTCGTGGGCTGTGTCGTTATCCTCTGCATCAACGGGCCTTACGTCTGGGAGGCTGTCTGCCTGATCTGCCGCAGCGCCGTAACTCCCGAAGCTGCCGGCGGAGGCTTCGCCGGCACTACCATCATGATGACAGCGCGCTTCGGCATCGCACGCGGCCTCTTCTCCAACGAGAGCGGCATGGGTTCGGCACCCATCGTGGCTGCGGCAGCCAAGACCAAAGATCCCGTTCGTCAGGCTCTCGTCTCGTCAACGGCCACCTTCTGGGACACCGTCGTAATCTGCGCCATTACGGGTTTGGTGCTTGTCAGCACCATCTTAGCCTATCCCGAGGTTGACTACACCGAGGGCGGGGCACTCACCAAAATGGCCTTCGACAAGATACCCGTCATCGGCGCTCCGCTGCTGACCTTCGGCATCGTCACCTTCGCGTTCACCACTATCCTCGGATGGAGCTACTACGGCGAGCGCGCCGTTGAATATCTAAGCGGCAAACGCTACCTGCTTCTCTACCGCCTGCTCTACGTCGCTGCCATCTTTATGGGAGCCGTAGTGAATCTCTCTTTCGTCTGGAACCTGGCTGACCTGCTCAACGGACTGATGGCCATCCCCAACCTCGTCTCGCTGCTCGCTCTCGCCGGCGTAATAGTGGCTGAGACAAGGCGCTACCACGCCAAAAACTGACAATGCGCAGGGTTACTTCTACAGCCGCCAACTATAAATGTCATAAATACCTAATCCTCTCTCCCCAATGTTACCATGTCCACTACATCTGCTTACAGGCCTCAACTGCCCTTTCTGCGGCGCACAACGGATGGTAGCTGCTCTGCTACAAGGCCGTTTCGTTGAAGCCTTCTGGCTCAACCCAGGGCTGGCCGTCGGCCTGCCCGCCGTCGTAGCATGGTGGCTCTACAAGGGAGAACTCTCAACGCCAGCCGCCACCGTGGCACTCGTCGGCGCTATCGCATGGGGCATTTTTCGCAATCTGCTGCAACTTTAACCACCGATAATTCGTCAAACAAATAATATAAACCACTTAAAAACATCACACAATGAAACAACTTGTTATTGGCGACATTGTCTCACGCGCATGGGACCTCGCCGTGAAACACTGGCCCATCTTCGTCCTTTTCGCCTTCGTGCAGTCTATCCTCGGCGGCATAGGCGTTGGCCTCGATCCCGCTGCCTATGTCCAGGCCCTCAACGTCAGTGACCCCATAGTGCAGGCCGAGATGCTTCGCGAAGCCGTTAAGGTCAACTACGTGCTGCTCTCTATCGGCATCTTGCTGTCCATCTATCTGAGTTTCGTCGTAATCAATTTGTATGTGCGTGCCTACAAGCAGGGCCGCCCCTACACCTCGTTCGGCGAAGCCTTTAAGGTTGACCTCAACCAACTGGCCATCTTCTTCTGCGTTGACATCGTCTACGCCCTCATTATAGGTGTGGGCACCATCTGCTGCATACTGCCAGGCATCTTCTTCGGCGTGCGTCTGTGGTACGCCCCGATTCTGGCTGCCACGCAGGGCGCCTCGTTCGGCGAGGCCTTCCGCCGCTCATGGCAGATGACCGGCGGCCATTTCTGGAAGCTCCTGCTCATGGGCATTACCATGATAGGCATCTCCATACTCGGCCTCTGCGCTTGTTTCGTCGGCATCTTCTTCGCTGAAGTCGTCATTGAGTTTATGTTCATTGTCAGCTTATTCATCCTCATGCCTCAGGAGCCCCAGTTCGCTCCCGAAGAAGTGGCAGCCGGCGGCACCTACGATGGCACCGCCAACGCCTCCGATGCCTACAACAAGGACGCAACGGCAACCCCCACTGACTTCGAAGAAGTGCAGCAGTAAGTCTGCAAAATAAATTATTGCTGTCCGCTAAAACTTTTTGAGCACAATACAAATTTAGGTCGAGTTCCTCGCTTGGAACTCGACCTTTTTTGTTACCTTTGTTTTTACCA
>CAJOLI010000077.1 GCA_905235285.1 uncultured Bacteroidaceae bacterium | reverse complement strand
ATGGCGGAAAGATGCCAAAAGAAATAGGGCAACAACGTGGATAAAAGCATAAGAAGCATAGCTTAAAAGACATCTTTGGTCTAATGACCGATTTGGGTTTAACGGGGATGGAAGTCCCCTTTTACATTCTAATCGTTCCATTCCTGCCGCCTGTCGAAAGGGTCGAGGTAAGTGATTGGGGCTATCTCCTTTTCAGGGAGGAAGGCCGGATTCGACTTACGGACACTCTTAAGCACCTGCTGCGAGGCGTTACGCTCCAGATGAGCCATCACGCACTGCTCGCGGCCGGGAGTGTTCACTTCGCGCGTCAGGCGGCGATTGAGCCATACGCAACGGCGGCACTGGAAGGCATCGCAATGCCGGCAAAGCGGGGCGTACTCGAGGCGGTAGAGTTGAGCATTGGGAATATCAATGTCTCCGTCAAGAGAGTCTATGCTGTCCTCTGGTGCCTCATAGTAGAAAGCCGGGCATAAGTAGAAGCAGCCGTTGGGCGCCAGAGTGATGCTCGTCACGCCTGCGCCGCAGTTGTTCATCTCGGTAAGGACCATACGGTCGGTGACGAGATTGACCCACGGCATCTGTCCCTGAAGAGTGAGTTTTTCGACACGCTCGCTAATCTTCGACAAGACCGTTTTATAGCTTTCGATGTCGGCATCGGTGAAAGCCTCCACGTCGGTGACGATGATGTTCAGTCGTGGTGCGCGGCCTACCATCTTGGCCACCTCGTCAGCCTTGGCAAACAATTCATGCCAAGCCATGCGGAGCACCACCGGCACTGCAACGTCGCCCTCGAGAGGTCTGTCTGTCACCCAGACGTCGGCGCCTTCAGCTATCGGCTTTATTTTTGAGTGGTCTATAGTTTCGATGAGAGCACCATATTCCTCTGGCAGTTCGTAGTGGCAGTTCGTAGTCAGGGTACACAAACTGAATGGTGAGGTTTTCCATCATGGCATATCGAATGCCTTGGCGGAGGGTGTCAAGGGGTATTAGCCTACGCTCGCGGCAAGGATTGTCGGCGTGGCAGAAGCTCACGCTGGTGTCGTCGAGCAATATGATGAGGTATGTCAGCATGTCGTCTGCGAGGATTTACGGTGGTTCTCGTCGTAGTCCTTGCGCAAGCCTTCGAGCTCGAGCTTGCGGTAGAGCTTGTTCCAATAATAATTATTAGCGCGCACGCGGGCTTTGTGCATGAGGCAGATGGCCGTGGCGCGCTCGTAGATGGTGTCGGTGTGGGCTGCATCGTAGTTCTCGCCCTGGCACCAAGCACAGCCGCTGGCCACCTGGCAGTCGATACATTTCTGCGGACTCTGCGAGAAGCGGTCGAGAGTGAGGAAGGGGCGCAGCAGGTTCTTGTTGATGCCGTCGCGCACGTTGCCGATGATGATTGGCTTTTTCGACCGCAGCGAGTAGCCGGCAAAACGTGTGCAGGGATAGAAATTGCCCGCAGCATCTACGGCAAGCATCATGCCTGCGCCGCACCAGTTCTGGTTGTCGGTCTTGATGTCCATCGGCTTGCCGATGTGCTCTGCGAAGAACGAGCAGGCGTAGTCGCGATAGTAGCCGCCGTCGATGATGGCGTCGGCGAGCTGCATCAGCTGGTCTTGGAAGAGGCGGTCGTCGCCCTCTTTCCACACATCCTCGAACACCACGTTGATGTTCACCTCGTGGATGCCGAGGCTGTAGAGATGGAGCACGCTCTCGCAGATATAAGGGATGTCGGCCGAGCTGACAGTGACCTTAGTGCTTTCGCCCGGGAATTGCTCTAACCACAAGGGGATGTTCCTGACCACGTCGGCATATGAGCCGCGCTCGTCCTCGGGCTTCGGCATGATGCCCTGCTCCATCTCCGGCGTCTTCCAGATGCGGTTGAGGTCGTGCTTGCGCTGCGTGCCGTCGATGGTGATGCCGATGCTCAGGTGCGTAATGTTCTTTTTGATAAACTGCTGCACCTTCTCGGTGTGGTAGTTGATGCCGTTGGTCGAGAACGAGAAGCGGTAGCTGTTGAACCAATGGTGGTTACGGCGGTACATCTCTATCTTGATGTAGTCGCACAACTTGTCGATGAGGTCTATCTCAAGAAAAGGCTCGCCGCCTATGAAATCCCAGACGACGGCCTCCTCGGGCATATCTGCCTCATGCGACAAGATGTAATCCACAGCCTGCTTGGCAACCTCAAAGGACATCCTCTCCTTCGAGTTCTTGCCTACAAGGTAGCAATATTTACAGGCAAGCTGGCAATCCTTGGTGACGATGAAGGTGATGGATTTAGAAGACTCTGATTTCCAAGCCTCACCAACACCCCTGATATTGTTCATATGTGTTGAATGGATTAAATACGTTTTGCCGTGCTAGTACAAGTCAATAAGCATTGACCCTTACAGCCAGTTCGACAACCGTTTTTGCAATCGTTCATACAAGCTCTGTAGCAATCAGTCTGACATAACCCAGTACAAACCACAGAACAGCCGCCACAACTATTCGAGCATTTGGATGAGCATCCACTACAGCCGCTACCACCTCCGCTTCCTCCAGCATAAGGATTATCCGGATCATCAATCTCGCAAGAAGAAAGTGCTGAGGAAAGTGATGTCAGTGCCAGGAAAGGCAGTGCGGCACCTGCGGCGCGCTTAAAGAATTGTCGACGTGAAATAATATCTTCTCTGTCTTTATCTTGATCTTTCATAAAGCAATGATTTTATATGTTTATATATCCTTTGTCCACTAAACTTCTTAGAAATACCAACCCACTTTCGAGATGAAATGGTTGGAGCCGGGATCAGTGCCCGTCTTTTGCAGGCCGCAGAAGAAATTAAACTGCTTCCAACGGATACCGGGGCCAAACTCCAAGAACAAAACTGATTTACTTTCAAAATGAGGCCGGAAAGCCCACGCAGGTCCAACATCGAAGGTCAGGAAGGGCTTTACCTTTGGCTTCACGGGGAAGAAACCACGGACGTGGGCGTACGGAGTAAAGCTCCATATTATATCCCCGAAGTCGCCGCCGTGAGGATAATGCGTGTTCATCATAATATCCAGGCCAATGCCAAACTCGAGATACTCGTTCAGCGAGATGCCTTGCAGGAGACCCGTCTGGATGTGTCCTGAATAGTTCTTGTAGCCTTCGATATGTCCTGTAGTGGCATAACCGAAGTGCCACTCACCCATATATTTCACATTAGGCTTGAACGATGGGAAACGGCTGCCGCCCTCAGAGCGATCTTTGCTCTTCTTCTCCTTCTCCTTCTTGCTCGCCTTCGAGGGCTTCTCATTGCTTTGTTTAGAGGGGGCTACTGCGGGGGCGGAAACCTCCTCTTTCTCATCTACATAAGCCACTTCTTCTTCCACCTCTTCAACTGCTTGGGACTCCACTTTCTCGAGGTAGTTGGCGCTGACGTAGCGGGTGCCGCCCTTGTAGGCGACTGTAGCCCAGCTGCCGTTGACGGCCTTGACCTCCACCTGCTCGTCGCGCAGGAGGGACCCGACGATAGTGGACTTCGTAGAGGCAGCACTGCGCACATTCACTTTCTGTGCCGTCACGCGGTACATGTTCTGGGGCGCTTGCTTAACGGCTTTCTTGGCGGTCTGGGTGGCCTTTGTTGTCTCAGCAGCCTTGGCCGTCTCAGCAGCCTTCTTGTTCGCGGCTTGAGTATCAGCCTCTATGGGCTTGGCCTCTACCTTGCCTTTTTTGACGTCCTTCATGAGGTCGCAGACATCGCTTGCAATTTCCATCAAGGTCATGCCATAGCGCACCGTTTCCGACGGATGGCCTACGCCTTTGGCATCCTCGATGTTGAGCACGCAGAGGAGCTTGCCGGCCTTGTCGCGTAATTCCAGCGTGCCGTTGATGATTGCTCCGCCGGCTTTAGCTCCGCCTAAAGGTACGAAGCTGGAAGCCCCGTTGCCTACGTCGAGCTTGCTGATGCGCATAATCATCTTGTAGTCAGTGCTGCTATCCTTAATCTTAAGGTTGGGGCTCTTCTTGTTGAAGCGCACGGTGAAGTACTGTTCCGCTTTCTGGCGGTCTTTGGGCCAGTCGTTGACGAAATTGCTGCCGCGATGTTCAAGGTACGCCGGGAAGAGCTTGTTGTCCCAATTAGTGACGGTGGCATGGTCCCAATCGACCTCAAACGTGGTTGCTGCCTTTTCCAGCAAGACTTGGGGGTCTCCCGAACGCAGGGTGATGCTCGAGCCAGCATTGGCGACAAGGGCGCAAAGCATGGCAAGCAATAGCATAAAGGATTTTTTCATATAAAGCTTATTTTTTAGATTGATTTAGCTCTTTGTGGTGGCACATGATGGTTGTATCTCCCTGTTGTCAGGTTGAAGACAGCAATGCTGTCAGCGTAGCTTTGGTGTGAGGACCTGTGCGTCCTCTTGCCTTGGCGTTGCAAAGTTAATACTTTATTCAGACTTATAATCAGACTTTTTTAATTTTTTTTGCAAATTATGGTGGATTTTTTGCAAACCATCCTGCAACGCAAGAAGAAAGTCCCATTTTTCCTGATGTAAAAAGAAAAAAAGGAGGAAAACATTGCTGTCTTCCTCCCTTTCTATGAGATATATTAAGTATTTTTGTTCGTGAGGTTTGAAGCTCGTGAATTATTTGTTACACGATGCCTTGAGCCATCATGGCTTTTGCCACCTTCATGAAGCCTGCGACGTTGGCGCCCTTGACGTAGTTGATGTAGCCATCGGGCTCGGTGCCGTACTTGACGCAGTTCTCATGGATGTTCTCCATAATCCAGAGCAGCTTCTTGTCCACTTCCTCGGCACTCCAGCTGAGGCGCTCGCTGTTCTGCGACATCTCGAGGCCGCTGACGCTGACGCCGCCGGCGTTGCTGGCCTTACCCGGAGAGTAGAGGATCTTAGCCTCCTGGAACACGCGGATAGCTTCGGGAGTAGAAGGCATGTTGGCACCTTCAGCCACTGCTATGCAGCCATTGGCGATGAGAGCCTTGGCGGCCTCTTCGTTAATCTCGTTCTGCGTAGCGCAGGGGCAGGCGATGTCTGCTTTCTCAAACCAAGGCTTGGCGCCGTCGCCTACGTACTTGGCCGAGGGATATTCCTCTACGTACTCACGGATGCGTCCGCGATAAACATTCTTCAGCTCCATGATGTAGTCGAGCTTCTTGCGGTCGATGCCATCGGGATCGTAGATGTAGCCGTCGCTGTCGCTCATTGTGAGCACCTTACCACCCAGCTGCAGCACCTTCTCGGCGCAGTATTGTGCTACGTTGCCGGCACCGGAGATAAGCACTGTCTTGCCCTCGATGCTCTCGCCGCGGGTGCGAAGCATAGCGCGCAGGAAGTATACGTTGCCGTAGCCCGTGGCTTCGGGACGAATCAGGCTGCCGCCGAACTCAAGGCCTTTGCCGGTGAGCACGCCGCTGAACTCGCGCGTAAGCTTCTTATACATGCCGAACATATAGCCTACTTCGCGGCCGCCGACGCCTATGTCGCCTGCAGGAACGTCGATGTCGGGACCAATGTGGCGGGTGAGCTCAAGCATGAAAGCCTGGCAGAAGCGCATCACTTCAGCGTTCGACTTGCCGCGTGGCGAGAAGTCAGAGCCGCCCTTGCCGCCGCCCATGGGCAACGTAGTGAGTGAGTTCTTGAAAGTCTGCTCAAAGGCGAGGAATTTCAGAATGCCGAGGTTCACGCTCTTGTGGAAACGTATGCCGCCTTTGTACGGGCCAATGGCATTGTTGTGCTGCACGCGGTAACCCATGTTGGTCTGCACGCGGCCTTTGTCGTCGGTCCACGTAACGCGGAACTGGTAGACACGGTCGGGGATGCAGAGGCGCTCGATGAGGTTGGAGCTCTCGAATTCCGGGTGTTTGTTGTACTCTTCCTCAATGGTGCTGAGGACTTCTTCTACTGCCTGGTGGTACTCAGGCTCGCCTGGGAAGCGCTGCTTCAGGTCTTCCAATACTTTTTTTGCGTCCATTTGTGTATGTGGATTAAAGTAATTAATGAGTTCGGATTATACTCACGTGTGTAGTTATCCTTACTGTTTAATCTGGGCGCAAAGGTAATCATAAAATAATTATTTCCCCATAAAATATTTCAAAAAGATGCAAACAAAACAGAAATTATTGCTTTTTGTCAAGAGAAAGGCTGCTTTTGTAATGAATCAGAAGTCCTAAGGGCCTCTCTTGACTGCTCTTCGGACTTATTTTGTCTTTAGCAGCTTACGGGCATGCTCAATGAGGGTGTCTATGCCGCGGGCTGCATCGTCCTCGCTGAGGCTGACGTAGATGTCGGGCTCAATGCCGAATTCGATATGTTGCATCTGTGTGTCGAACATAGGGCAGGCAGAGAAACGCACGGCCCAGCCACCTGGTAGCTCGCTGGAGAAGGGGAGGCCGCCGCCGCCACCTGTCTGGTCGCCTACGACGGTGATGCGCGGCAATCCCTTGATGTCGCGCACGAAGGCATTGGCAGCACTGTAGCAGCTGCGGTTGGTGAGCACGACGGCGTGCTTCATCCAGCGCACGCCACTCGACGGATCTATATACTGTGCCTTGGGCTCAGAGAAGGCATTGTGCCCTTTGCCGGTCTTGTGGCTGATATATCCTACGAGGCGATGCTCGTCTGTGAACCGTGCGGCAAGGCGCTCCTCGTAGGTGAGGTCGCCGCCGCCGTTGTCGCGCAGGTCCAGGATGAGCCCGTTCGTCGAGCGCAGGTAATGAAACATCTCGTCGAGGTTGCCTTCGCCGAAAGCGTTGGAGAACGTGCTGCATACTACGTATCCGATGTTGTCCTCGAGAATCCGGTATTTGAGCTCTGCCGCTATCTTGTACTCGGTGCCAAGGTAGGCGTCCTGGATGTCGGCGCGGAAGTTTGAGGGGTAGTCCTCGTGCCACGACCAGTTGCGCCCTACGTCGGCAGGGGAGTAGAGGTTGACGTGTCCGTCGCGCAGCTCGGCAAGCATCTCGGACAGGACTTCAAAGAGCTGGTAGCGGTTCATCTTGTCGTTGATGCGTCCGCGGTAGCGAGCGTGCACCTCATCCCAGTCGACGCCCAGCGTCTGGCGTTTGTAGTCGAGAAAGCAGTAGTGCTCGTCGATGATGGTCCAGAGCGCTTCGAGGTTACCGGAGGGCGTGTCGTCGAACTCGTCCTGGCTGACGCAACCAGAGAGAGTGAGCAGGAGTGCTGCAAAGGCTGCTATGGCGAGATATATGCTCTTGTGCATGTTGATGTAGAAAAAAGAAGAGCATACTCACGGCCTTGGAAGGCTAATGGTATGCTCTCGTCTGACAATATGAAATTTTGTTTGCACGGGGTTGTGTGCTTGTGTCGACACTTGGACTCGAACCAAGGACCCCCACCATGTCAAGGTGATACTCTAACCAGCTGAGCTATGCCGACAATGTGGTGTCAAAAGCGGCTGCGCTGTGCACTGCTGTACGCCTGATAGGACTCGAACCTACACGCCTCGCGGCACCAGATCCTAAGTCTGGCGTGTCTACCAATTCCACCACAAGCGCGCTGGAGCGGCTTCGTGACTAACGAATCAGCCTTTTTGACGCTGCAAAGGTAGACATTATTGCTGAAACGACAAACAAAATCAGATAAAAAATGCGAAAGAAGCATCTTTTTTAGCCGAGAGAAGTTCTCTTTCCCCTTTTTCTCTTGTTTGTCTCTATTCTCTAATCTCTAATCTCTAATCTCTATTCACTTTATTATCACTCCTTCCTTGCGTTTGCCGTCGACTTTGATGGTCAATGGTTCGGGCAGGTGGACTACGCGCACGTGCTCCGTCTCCTCGGCAGCAGGCATGGCGTTAAGGACGTCCTGACGGTAGATGCCGTCGCCGAGGTAGTCGTTTATGGTGAAATATCCGACGCCGAAGGATGTCAGGTTCTGGAAGAAATGCGTTCCCTGACTGGGGTCTACGCGATAGTTCTGCAGCCCGGCCTCTACGATGACCTTTGCAGCCGAGATGGCGGGCCACTTCACGGGGATGCCGAGCCAGGGGTCGCTGGAGCCCCAGCGCCCCGGTCCTACGAGGACGTATGAGCGGTTGGCCTCGAGGTAGCGACGGTTGATGGTGTCGATTTCCTCGGCTATCTTTGGGTTGGCTGAAGCGCTCCAGCCTTCGGTCTTGACGTATACGATGTCCTCTATGTCGGTCATGATGCCGTGTCCTATGGCGTTGTGCGAGCGCAGCAGGCAGTCGGCGTCGGGGATAGCGGCAAGGTCCTCGTCAAGCATCAGCTTGTTGTCGACCATCGGACGTATCTGCAGGAGGTAGAGCTCACCCGTGCGGTCGGCATGGATATTTGCTGCGAACTCAATCTCCACGGGGCGGCGCATCTCATCCTGCCCGTAGCGAAGCACTTTCTGCAGCAGCTCAGGCAGTGGGAAGATGCCGTGCTGCAGCACGCCGCAGAAGGTTATCACCTTGCGGCCACCCTCGTAGATGCCGTCGCGCAGCACCTGGTCGTAGGGGTCGTAGGTCGATGCAATATATTTGAGGGTGCCGTCTGGTTCAGCCTTGTTCACGCGCAGCTTTAGGATATTGAAGCCGTCGTCCTTAAAGAATGTCGTGGGCGGATTCTCGAGGTCGAGGGCATAGAAACGCGTCTGGGTCTCCTTCAGTGCGAGCTCCAGCTCGGAGGTCTGCAGCACCTGGTGGGGATGTGCCGGGCACAGGCGAAGGCTCTGCCCGCCGTCGACGATGTACTTGCCAAGCCCTAAAGCCAGGTTCACGGTGCCCTCCTCTGCCTGCTCGTCGCCTATGGGATAATAGTTTACGGAGCGTGCCACGCCGGAGAGGGTGGGGTAGAAGCGCGTCTCGTGGGCATCGCCCACCACCTCCTGTAGTATCACGGCCATCTTCTCCTGGTCGATGACGTTGGACGTGGCGGTCATGTAGGCCTTGGAGTCGCGGTAGTAGACGCTGGCATAGACAGCCTTGATGGCGTCAGAGAGGATGTGTAGCCGCTCGTACTTGTCGACGACGTGCGGAATCATATATGTGGCGTAGATGCCGGCAAAGGGTTGGTAGTGCGAGTCTTCGAGCAGCGAACTGGAGCGTATGGCTATGGGTGTGTCCACGACATCGAGGAAAGCCATGAGGTCTCCGATGAGGCGGGCCGGCAGGCGGGCGTGCAGGAAGTATCGCAGGATCTCTTCGTCTGCGATATCAGAGAGGGCCACCTGGTACAGGCTGTTGGTGTCCATGAACTCATCGAAGATATCGGTGCAGAGCACTACTGTCTTCGGGATCATGACCTCGGCATTGTCGAAGGCGTTCATGTCAGGATGTCGCTTGATGATATGGTCTATGAATGCCAGGCCGCGACCCTTGCCGCCCAGCGATCCCTCGCCTATGCGTGCGAAGTTGCTGTAGCGGTCGAAGCGCTCGCGGTGGAACACGGCCACGACTCCCTGGTTCTTCATGCGTCGGTATGATACTATGGCGTCGAAGATAATCTGGCGGTGCTGGTCGATGTCCTGGAGCGAGTTCCACGTGATGCCTTTGAGGAACTCGGCAATGGGGAACAGGGCCCTGGAGCAGAGCCATCGCGAGACGTTGTTGTGCTGGATATGGTAGAGCAGCGACTCGCGAGGGAGCTTGAAGATGTTGTCCTGCAGGTCCTTGAGGTTGCGCAGACGTGCCACCTCCTCAAGCGTCTGAGGGTTACGGAAGATGAAATCTCCGAAGCCGAAGTAGCGCAGGATTAGCTCGCGCAGGTCTACGGCCATCTTCTTGGAGTTCTTGTCGACGAAGCGTATCTTGTAGGGAACGCACTCCTCCGCACGGCTCGTGTCGGAGCTCTCCATGATGAGTGGTACGAACTCATCGCGCGCGCGTATGTTTTTTAATAATGTTATGCCCGCTTCCTCGTCCAGACGACCTTCGTGTGGGTAGCGGCAGTCAGAGATGACACCTAAGGTGTTGTCGGAGTAGCGGTCATAGAGCGCCCAGGCTTCCTCGTAGGAGCGGGCGAGCACAATCTTTGGGCGGCCGCGCATGCGCAGCGTCTCGAGCTGTGAATTCAGGGCCTCGGTGGCAAACTCCAGGCTCTGCTGCAGCACGAACTTGTACAGGTTTGGCAGTATCGACGAGTAGAAGCGTATATTGTCCTCTACGAGCATGATCATCTGCACGCCGGCAGCGAGGTCGTGTTCCAGGTTCATCTTGTCCTCGATGAGCTTTATGATGGAGAGGATGAGCTCTGTGTTTCCCAACCAGCAGAAAACATATTCGAAGGCCGAGAGGTCTTCGTCGGCCATGCGCTTCGAGATGCCGTGAGAGAAGGGCGTGAGCACGATGCAAGGTATCTGCGGCTGCTGGTTCTTAATCCCGCGTGCGATGTCGAAAATATCGTTGTTGTCAGTGCCAGGCATGACGATGACGAGGTCAAACTGGAAGAGCTCCATCTGCTGAATAGCTTCCTCCTCGCTCGCCACCTGGATGAAGCGCGGCGGGAAGCGAAGGCCCAGCTTGGCGTACTCGTCGAAGATCTTTTCGTCGATGCGCCCGTCGTCTTCGAGCATAAAGGCGTCATAAGGGTTGGCTATAAGCAGCACGTTGAACACGCGGCGCGCCATCATGTCGACAAACGAGGTGTCGTGTAGCAGCAGTTGGTCGTTCTTCATCTGTCTACTGTCTTTGTTTTTTTCGGCTACAAAGGTAATATTTTGTAAGCAAAGTCAGGGGACTGATGAGAAAAAATATTCGTCTCGCAGCAAATTTCTTACTCTCGGGCGGGTTACGTATTCAAGCAGAGCTGCATAAAAGATCAAACAACACCAACTAAAAACAAAGATTATGGAAACGAAAGAATTTGCTTACAACGGTACTACCCTGAGCGGCTTCGGCATGCTCTTCCTCAACCTGTTTCTGACGTTGGGCTCCATAGCCCTAATAGCCTCAGGCGCTTACTACGCCAACTGGCAGCTGTGCGTCGGAGGCGGTCTGCTGATGCTCGTGACGCTTTTCCTGTGGGCGGGCTTCATGATGCTTGAGCCGGGCGAGGCGCGCGTTGTCATGTTCTTCGGCAAATACGTAGGTACATTCACACGCACGGGCTACTATTGGATTAACCCCTTCACCTCGACAAAGAAGCTGTCGCTGCGCGCCCGCAACCTCGACGCCGAGCCCATCAAGGTCAACGACAAGGAGGGTAATCCCGTGATGATCGGCCTCGTGCTCGTTTGGCGCCTGTGTGATACGTATAAGGCTATGTTCGAGATTGATTCGCAGACGATGGCTGCCAACACCAATCCGCAGGCCACAGGCACCGACGTGAAGTCGATGATGGCCGCCTTCGAGCGCTTCGTGCGCGTGCAGAGCGATGCCGCCCTGCGTCAGGTGGCCGGACAGTATGCCTACGACGATACCGATGCACAGCCTACGGATATCACGCTGCGCAGCGGTGGTGCAGAGATCAACGACCAACTCGAGGCAAAGCTCACCGAGCGTTTGGCCATGGCAGGCATCGAGGTCGTGGAGGCTCGCATCAACTATCTGGCTTATGCCCCGGAGATTGCCGCCGTCATGCTGCGCCGCCAGCAGGCTACAGCCATCATCGCTGCCCGCGAGAAGATTGTAGAGGGGGCCGTGTCGATGGTCAAGATGGCCCTCGACCAGCTCTCGGAGCAGGACATCGTGCAGCTCAACGATGAGCGCAAGGCGCAGATGGTATCTAACCTCCTCGTAGTGCTCTGTGGCGAGGACAACGCACAACCCATCGTCAACGCAGGCAACTGAGCCGCAGTGCATAGAAGTTGGCAGAAACGATTAGCCCCCGGGAAACGTGAGTTTCTCGGGGGCTTATTGTGTTAATACTGTTTTGTTTCTTAAGAATCGACTTTTCAGTCGAAGTCAGTAAATACGGATGCGTTACTGACGATAGCTGCAACAGCTAAGATTGCAAATGCAATGGTTGATACTACTGATGTCATAATCCTTTTACCTTTCTTTCTTTAATTGTTAATGTTATCCTAATTGTGTTTTTCGTTTGAAAAGTGTGCTGGCCTCGCTTGGCCTCTTTTCTAAACTTTGTTATCCTTTTTTCTTCCTTTTTGCGCTGCAAAGGTACGGCGATTTTCGAATATAAGCCTCAAATATATGCTCAAAAGCATAAAAACAGGCCTTTTCTTTGACCTCAGTCAATAAACAACAGCTCTTTTCCATTTCGTCATGCATAAAATGACTACCTTTGTTCTCTGAACAGTCCCCCCGCAACCGAGAACCACAAAAAAAGCTCTGCACCGCTGCCGGTGCAGAGCTCTCTCTTTATTAGCTCCCCTTTAGGGAAAGGCATTACTCATCCCAGTTGACGCTCGTCGTTGAGACGTTGCCCCAGACGTCGGACCAGTCCCCCCTTTCTTTCACTAAATTTTGATCGCCTTCCTGTTCGGGGTCCACAATCAAAGAGCTGGTTAACATCGAAGCCTCACTCATGACAGTGGTAATGATGCACGCTGGTTTTATATAGTTCTTTTTCATAATCATGTCTTATTTTTATTAGAGGCTATTACTTTACTACGACCTTCTTGCCGTTCTCGATGAAGATGCCCTTCTGGGCCTTTGCCACGCGCTGTCCGGCGAGGTTGTAGATGATGCCGTTCTGTGCGGCGTTCTTCACGCTCTCTATGCCAGTCTCGCTGCCGCCGAACTGGAGGGTCAGACCCTT
>CAJOLI010000076.1 GCA_905235285.1 uncultured Bacteroidaceae bacterium | reverse complement strand
GTTATCGCCTTTCGCCACGACGACGGGTGAGCCCCATGTCTTGCCGCCGTCAGTAGAACGGCGCACCACGATGTCGATGACATGTCCGCCGCCAATGTCAGAGTGACTTTCATAGCGCTTGTCGCAAGCCACCACGATGCTGCCGTCTTTAGCCACCACCATAGCGGGAATGCGATAGACGCGGCTGCCGTTGTCGCGTGGCAGGAAGGGATAGCTGTGGACGTTGAACACCATCGCACCGCGGTCTGCGGGATTGCCGACGGAGGTGAGGTCGAGGGTTTTCTCCTCTCCGTTGCAAATGTAGGTGATACCCGTCACGGCAGCATCGAGGACAGCACCAAGGGTGGCATCACTCTTCAAAGTGGCGCCAATCCAATAGTAGTGCGTGCCGACGGAGAGGTTGCCGATGGAGAGGGTTGCCGTAGCACCGCTGACGCTCGTCGTGGCGAGCTGCGTCTTGGTGGGAGCGCCGCTGTTGCCTGCCGAGAGGATTTCAGGAGAGTCGGAACTGGCTTCGTAGAGCGTCAGGGCAGAGATATTGCTCTCTGCGCCATCGAGGAGGCTGACGTTGAGCGTTGCGCCCGTAGCAGCAGCGAACGGAGCGGCATTGACGCGCAGCAGCATGACCTCGCCGTCGCGTCCTGCTGTCTGCCAACCTTGAGCCACACTCACATCGTTGGCCATAATAGCCAGGTTGGGGTCGTAATCAAGCGTAACCGTATGATTCGTGGCATCCACGGTGATGCCGGTAGCACCTTCCAGCGTGAAGTCCGTAGTTGCAGGTGTCACACCTATAGGCAGGAAGAAATAACCGTTCTTATATACGCTCGTCAGACCACTCACATCGCTGAGCGAGCACGTAATCTGTGCCGTCTCAGGTGCATCGTTGCAAAGGACCTGCCAAGCGGTGAGGCCTACGGCAGCGAGATCGATGGGATAGATATCGTAGGTGCGACTGGTACTACTGCTTCCACCTAAAATATATGCTCCTTTGTCATTATAAGGAATTGCCCAATATGAGCCGCTTTTAACAGTGATTCCATTGGAATAACCCAAGGTGATGTTAGCCGCAACAACAGAATTACGGGGAAAAGTTGTTCCGCTGACAGCCATGTAACGTCCGTTAGGTACTTGCCAATTAAAGGACGAGCCCGACTTTGAAAAGCGAACATAATAAGTTACATCATTGATAGCAGGTTCCACGGCCACATCACCCGTAAAGCTAAGTGGATAGTTCGTACTGCCATAATTCACTCCTTCTTCAGGGGCAAAGACATAGCGACCTATGTGGCTTGCGGTGCCAGAATCCTTTGTCCGCATGACATACCAGCCATCGTCTGACGGAACTGCCGAGAGTGCCGTCTGGCTCTTCACCAACTTGGCCACGGCAGCGTTGGCTGCCGTGCTGGCATCACCCGTCACCTTCGTGATGGTGAATTCACTTCCTGCATCATTGTAGTTAATGATGGGATTGGTTTGGCCATTACTTACCGAAATGTAAGCCGCGTTGCTGCCGCTGACGGGGTTCGTGGCCATCTTGATTTTCTTGGTGCCGTTGCCTTGTGTCTCGAAAACCATGGCTACAGCATTATCACTGAACATCCAAGGACTTCCTGCTCCATTGGCAATGCCGGACGGAATGGCAAACTTGCCGGCACCTACGTTATATAAAAAATATTGTTTAGCAGTGCCGGAGGGTATGATGACCCACTGGCTGTTGGCATTCGTAGCATCGAAGGTACCGCTCTTGCCGCTGCTCCACACATACGTTGTTGAAGCATCGGGGTTATAAATAAGCGCACCGCGACTGGTATTTGTATTGTTGATGGTATAGACCTCAGAAGTAGTGGGTATCCAAGCCTCCACGAACTCAACGGGATAGAATGCCCAGTCGTTGTTGCCGCCCGTGGAGGTAGGAATTTCCGTACCCCAACCGACAACGGGGTTGCCATTTTCCTGACAGTCGAGGACATAGTTGCCTGTCTCGGATGTCAAGTAGAAGTGACCATCAGTAGAGTTTATCTTGCCAATAGTGTATTTTTCTGTACCGACAGCCGTTGTGGGTACTGCCGTATTATCAGGGATTACGCCGAAATAGTTGCCTAAACCATTCTGCAAATAGTACTTGTCTCCACCTGCATTCAGTAGGCGCACAAAGAATTTAGCATTGTTCGTGGCAGAGCCAGCAGGAGCTTCAGCCTGATTCTTCATCGAACCGCCATCCTCATAAGCATAGCCGTTGCGCCCACGATTCTTCATCACATACCACTGCCCTTCGCTGATGCTGGCGGCTTCCGTAGTACTCACATTAATGTCCTTGTCTGCAAAAGAGGAATAGGAAGAAGCAGTGGCAAGGTCTGCAGCTTCTACCGTGTAAATCTCTACGGTCTTTCTGCTGTTCCAACCAACAACATCAGGAGTAAGTCGGTCCAGTCCGTAGGTAGTTGCCCCGTTAGTACAAGTCATTGTTGCCGTACCGCCAGAAATAGATATTGACCAACTTCCTGCATTATTTGCTGTCGTTGGGTACAATCTCTCATTGCCTGTAGGCGCAGGCCAGTAAAGACCCGAATAAGCATTTTCTATCTTAAATGAGCCATTACCATCACTAATGAAATAAAAAACGCAAGCTGTTGTTGGGCTATTCTGAGTACTTGGAGCCTGCAACGGAGTACTAGCACCTGCATCGTAAATATACGGTGTTCCCGTCATACTGGTGTACTTAATCAGATACGCCTTTCCGCTGACGATGTCATTTTCACTCGTCACCTGGCTTCCCACGGTGACTGCGGTCTGTGCCACAAGTGTTGCGGTTGTTCCTACTAATAAGAGGAACAACGCAGAGATTAGTTTTTTGATGTTCATATTTCTTTTGTGTAAGTTTAAGTCAATAAAAAGGTAAAATCGGAACAAAGTTACGAAGAAAAGGGAGATATCCAAACTTTTTTATGAAAAAACTGATATTCAAGACAAAAAAGGTGCGGAAAGAGTGTACGGCGGAAACTAAATGAGGGCTCACACGTATATACAAAAAGCCCTTCACGAACGTTCGCTCAGGCCTGAACGAATATACGTGAAGGGCTTAAGAATTGTAAGCTCTGATGTCTTACTTCAGACGCTTGTAAGCGTAGGCAGCTACGTCGCCGAGCTCTTCCTCAATGCGGATGAGCTGGTTGTACTTAGCCATACGGTCTGTGCGGCTCATGGAACCGGTCTTGATCTGACCGCTGTTGGTAGCTACAGCGATGTCGGCGATGGTAGCGTCCTCAGTCTCGCCAGAGCGGTGAGAGGTGACGGTGGTGTAGCCGTGACGGTGAGCCATCTCGATAGCCTCGAGGGTCTCGGTGAGCGAACCAATCTGGTTGACCTTGATGAGGATGCTGTTGGCAGCGCCCATCTTGATACCCTTCTCGAGGAACTTGGTGTTGGTGACGAAGAGGTCGTCGCCTACGAGCTGGCACTTGTGACCAACCTTCTCTGTGAGCTTCACCCAGTTCTCCCAGTCGTTCTCGTCGAGGCCGTCCTCGATGCTGTCGATGGGATAGGTGTCGATGAGGTGCTCCAGGAAAGCAATCTGCTCCTCAGCGCTGAGCTTCTTGCCGTTGGGATCCTTCTGCTTGCCGTTCTTCAGCTGCTTGTAGTCGTAGAACCAGTTACCGTTCTCGTCCTGAACAGCGAACTCGCTGGCAGCGCAGTCCATAGCAATCTTGACGTCGTCGCCGGGCTTGTAGCCGGCAGCCTTGATAGCGTCGCAGATGATGGTCAGGGCATCCTCGATGCCGTCGAGAGCGGGAGCGAAACCACCCTCGTCACCTACAGCTGTGGAGAGGCCACGGGCCTTCAGCAGCTTGGCGAGGTTGTGGAAGACCTCAGCACCCATGCGGATGCTCTCCTTGATGTTGGGAGCGCTGACGGGACGGATCATGAACTCCTGGAAAGCGATAGGAGCGTCGGAGTGAGCACCGCCGTTGATGATGTTCATCATAGGCACGGGGAGGGTGTAGGTGTTGCAGCCACCGATGTAGCGGTAGAGGGGCAGACCGAGGGCGTTGGCAGCAGCCTTGGCAGCAGCGAGGCTGACGCCGAGGATAGCGTTGGCGCCGAGCTTGCTCTTGGTGGGCGTGCCGTCGAGAGCGAGCATCTTGTAGTCGAGAGCGCGCTGGCCAAAGACGCAGTCACCCTTGAGGGCGGGAGCGATAATCTCGTTGACGTTCTTAACGGCCTTGAGGGTACCCTTGCCGAGGTAGCGGTTCTTGTCGCCGTCGCGAAGCTCGAGAGCCTCGTTCTCACCTGTGCTGGCACCGGAGGGAACAGCAGCACGGCCCATTACACCATTTTCGAGAATCACGTCGACTTCTACAGTCGGATTGCCACGGGAGTCAAGAATCTCACGGGCAACAATCTTTTCAATCTTCATTGCGTTGTAGGTTAAATTTATGAAGTTAAATATATGTAGTTGTTTAATTGTCACCTTTATGTGCCATACGATGGTCTTGTATTGTGAAATATAGACCACCTGCCATCGCGATAGCTATAATGAAAAGGCCCCCATCCCAAAGTAATGCCTACAATTACAACGCCAAGGACAAAGATCAGGACATTATTTTCCATTCCTCCGAAGACAGTTGTTAAAAGGATTGCCGTCAGGACATACTTGGCAACGTCCATGAGCCATTTTCCGAATTCTTTCTTCATCGTTTTTAGCTTTCGCGCTGCAAAGATAATGAAAAGTTATAAGTTGTAGGTTGAAAGTTGAATGTTTTTACCTTGAACTTTCTCTTTTTAGCATTATTTATAATTAATGTGTAGCTACAATCTCTGTTTTTGCCAACTCAGCATTGCGCTTGTCGGTTTGCGTGACCACGCGGGCGGCCAGCTGGAGGAAGGCTTGCCCAGTAACCGTTTCAGGATGAAGGGCTGCGGGCGTGCCGGCGTCGCCGCTCTCGCAAACACTCTGCACCAGGGGTATCTGCGCCAAGAGGGGATGGCCGGTGTCCTCTGCCAGCTGCTTTACGCCTTCGCGGCCGAAGATGTAATATTTATTATCCGGCAGTTCGGCTGGCGTGAACCAAGCCATATTCTCCACGAGTCCGAGAATAGGCACGTTCACCTTCTCGTTGGTGTACATATTCAGGCCTTTGCGGGCATCTGCAAGGGCCACCTGCTGGGGCGTAGAGACGATGATGGCGCCGGTGATGGGCAGCGTCTGCACGAGGGTCAGATGGATATCGCTGGTGCCCGGGGGTGTGTCGAGGATGAAGTAGTCGAGGTCGCCCCAGGCGGCCTCGCCGATGAGTTGCTTCAGGGCATTCGAGGCCATACCCCCGCGCCAGAGCGTGGGCGTGTCGGGGTCAACGAAGAAACCTATCGACAGCATCTTCACGCCATACTGCTCTACGGGCACTATCATGGCCTTGCCGTCAATCTCCTCGCTGTAGGGGCGGGCATCCTCGACATGAAACATCTTGGGCATCGAGGGGCCGAAGATGTCGCAGTCGAGAAGTCCTACGCGATGTCCGAGGCGGGCGAGACCGATGGCGAGGTTGGCGGCCACGGTGCTCTTCCCTACTCCACCCTTGCCGCTGCTGACGGCGATGATGTTGCCAAGGTGGGCGTAGGGCTGCTCGGCCGTCCCGGAAGGTGACCCTTCGGGAACGGTGGCAGGCGCGGCTGTCTTTGTTTTGATTTCCACTTCCACCTCCTTACCTACGTAGGCGTGGATAGCTGCCTCAGAGGCTTTGACCAAGGACTTGAGGAATGGATTCGTGGGTTTGTCGAAGATGAGGGAGAAGGCTACGTGCAGGCTGGCGATGCGGATGTCGTCCTCCACCATGCCCATCTCCACGATATTCTTGCCCGTGCCGGGGTAGCGCACGGTCTTGAGGGCGTCAAGGATAAGTTGAGGATAGAGTGGCAATTGATTTAGGATTAGAGATTAGAGATTAGGGATTAGAGCGTTTGTTCTATTTGCTTGTTGCGAGCGAGGAGCGTTTCTCGCGGCTGTAGCTTCGGTAGTCATCAAGGGGAATCTCCACGTCGGGCTCCGTGAGCAGTTCCTCTATCGGCCGCCCGTCGATGGTGGCGGGCAGGCGGAAACGCAGGTATTTGATGCTGATGCCGCGGGAGAGCCACATCTGTTCGTAGTAGGTGCGGATAGAGAGAGCCCCCTCTAAATCCTCCCGGGTGCGGTCTTGCGTGTCACCGTGGTCAGTTATCGAAAGGCCTGACATTATATCCTGGCCGGAGCCTGCCTGTCCGCCATCTCGTGAGGGAGAAGGGAGAGAGCCACACACCTCCACGGGCAAGTCGTTGACTTCCGTGACGTACTTGGTGTAGGTGAAAAGGAAGTTGCTGTCGGTCTTTAGGTTTATGATGCCTCTGTCTTCAAGGAACCGTCGGTAGCGCTGCAGGAAATAGGTTGATGTGAGGCGCTTGGAGGCTTTCTTCATCTGCGGGTCAGAGAAGGTGAGCCAAATCTCCTGCACCTCGCCCGGCGCAAAGAAGCGGTCGATTATCTCGATATTCGTGCGCAGGAAGGCGACGTTCTTGAGGCCCTCGTTCAGCGCCTCAGTGGCTCCGCTCCACATACGTGCGCCCTTGATATCGACGCCTATGAAGTTGCGGTCAGGATAGCGGCGGGCGAGCCCTACGGCATATTCGCCTCGTCCACAGCCGAGCTCCAGGACGATGGGATTGTCGTTCTTGAAGAAGTCCTCACGCCAACGGCCACGCATCTCAAACGGCACGTCTTCGACTACCGAGAAGGGGTACTCGAAGACGTGAGGGTAGCTCGCCATGTCGGCGAATTTGGCTAACTTTCCTTTGCTCATTCAATCACTACCATTGTCCAGCCATGCTCGTCTGGCTCTATGCCGTACTGAATGTCTACGAGCTTGTGGTAGAGCTTCGTACTGATGGGACCGGGCTTGCCATCTTTGGCGAAGACGTAGCTGTGGCCCGTCTCGGGGTCATCGATGCGCTCGATGGGACTGATGACGGCTGCCGTGCCGCAGGCGCCGGCCTCCTCGAATGTGTCAAGTTCCTCGAGCGGAATCTGGCGGCGCTCCACCTTCATGCCGAGATCCTCGGCCAGCTGCATAAGGCTACTATTAGTCACCGACGGCAAAATGCTGTTGGACTTAGGCGTGACGTACGTATTATCCTTGATGCCGAAGAAGTTGGCTGCGCCGCACTCGTCGATATATTTCTTCTCGCGGGCATCGAGGTAGAACTCGCAGGAGTAGCCCTGCTCGTGAGCCCAGCTGTTGGCGCGCAGGCTGGCGGCGTAGTTGCCGCCGACCTTGAAGCAACCAGTGCCGAGGGGCGCCGAGCGGTCGTAGTCGCGGGTGATGACGTATGGATTTGTGGCAAAGCCGCCTTTGAAATAAGGGCCAACGGGCGTCACGAAGATCATGAACAGATAGTCGCTGGCGGGGTGAACGCCCACCTGAGCCGTCGTGCCGATGAGCAGCGGACGGATATATAGCGTGGCACCGCTCTCGTAGGGCGGGATGAAACGCTCGTTCAATCGAACCACTTTCTTGACCATCTCCAAGAAGAGCTCCGTGGACACCTCGGGCATCACGAGGCCGCGACAGGTGGCTTGCAGGCGGGCGGCATTCTCGGTGGCACGGAAGACGCGCACCTTGCCGTCGGGGCAGCGGTAGGCCTTGAGGCCTTCGAAAGCCTCCTGGCCGTAGTGCAGGCAGGTGGCTGCCATGCTCAGGTTAATGGTCTGCTCTGAGGTGACTTCTATCTCGCCCCATTTGCCATTGTGGAAATTGCAACGTACATTGTAGTCGGTCGGCACGAAGCCGAAAGACAGGTTACTCCAATCAATTTCTTTCATTTTTGTTTGTGTTTGATATAATGCGCGACAAAGGTACGAAAAAACTGATTATATTGTCCAGAATCAAACGTTTTTCTTGCAAAAAGCGGGATTTATTGAGGAGGCGCAAGGGCTGCGGGCAAGTTTGGACAAAAAAACGGCCGGACAAATCAGGAGATGCGACCGGTCGTGTTGGCTGATGCAGCCAGGTGAGTTGGCGGATGCACCCGGGTGAATTGGCGAATTCACCCGCGTGAGTTGGCGGATTCACCCGCGTGAGTTGGCGAATTCACCCGGGTAAGTTGGCGGATGCAGCCGGCTGCGTTGGCTTATGCAACCGGCCCTTCGCCCAAGAGCTGCTGCACCTCGGCGTCGGCCTTCGTGAGTTTGTCGCGGCAGAAGGCCAGCAGCTGCTGCGCCTCCTTGAGTTTTGTGGCGAGTTTGTCGATGGCGACATTGCCGCCCTCCATCTCGCGCGCCAGGGCCTCTAAGCGCTCCATGGCGGCTTCGTAAGTCAGTTCCTGATTCATTATTATCGGTTTATGAGTTTCTTGCCATTGCGGACATAGACGCCCTTGCGCTGCTGCCCCTCGATGCGGCGCCCGCTGAGGTCATAGGCCGAAGCGGCGGCGGCAACAGGTGCGGCCTGATTGCTGTCCTCGACGAGCTTGCCCAAGGCATCGGTGGCCGCTTCGTCAACGCCGTTGAAGACGAAGACCGACGAAGCGGGCATACTGATGCTCAGCTCCTTGTCGATGTCTATTGGCGTGTCCACCGTCAGGCCCGAGAGCGCGTTCTGCGAGAAGGCTTTCGAGAGGGTTATGGTCGTGTGAATATAGTCGGGGATGTCGAGCGCCTCGCGCAGCGTAGTCTTCAGCGTCTGGCGCGAGGCCGACGGGTTGCGCAGGGCCAGCGTGGCCTTACGGCCGTTCCACGAGGCCCAGCCGTAGATGTTGGCCTTTGTGCCGTTCCAGGGATTGCCGCCTACCCAGTGCACGTCGGGCAGCACGTCGGCATTCTCCTGCTGCCAGCGGATACAATCCGCCAGGTCGCTCCAGAGGCGCCCGTTGCTGATGCTGTTCATGAGGGAATAGTCGGCATAGACCTCCACCATGCCCGAGCCGCAGGCAAAGGCGCAGCGCAGCTCGCGGAGGACGGCGGCATAGGTCAGGTCGGTGGAGACGGAGCCGTACTTCGAGAGGATGAAGCCGTGAGTCATCAGCGTGTTGATGGGGCAGAGCGGGGAGTTTTGGACAAAGTTCTGGTAAACGAGGCGGTCGCGGTAGGTAATCCAGCGCTCGCGGTCGGAGCCCTGGTCGCCGATGGTGCCGTAGTCGTTCTCCTGGCGCCATACGGCATCGGTGAACTGGAACCAGAAGGGCGACGCCCACGTGCCGACAGAGGTGTTGAGGAAGACGTCGGGCTTGATCTCACGGACACGCCGTTCTATCTCGATGATACCTTCGGCATTCTCCTCGCCCGTGGCTCCGGCGTCGGGACCTACGGCGCTGAACTGTGCGCTGATGCCGTCGAACTTGAAGTAGTTGAAGGCGTAGGAGTTGAGCATATGCGAGCAGGCGTCGATGAAGGTCTGGAAATAGGCTTTGTTGCTCAGCTGCATACCGCCGCGCCCGCTCCAGTAGTTGCGGCGATAGTTGCCGCTCTGGCCGTAGCCGCCTACAGGCCCCAGCCACGCTCCAATCTGCGAGTTCATGGCCTCGGCCGTCTCGCTCATCCGTGCGAAACCGTTGGGGAAGTTCTTGTTGAAGGTCCATGTGCCGTACTGGTCCCAGCCGTCGTCCCAGGCAAAAGAGGCTACGTTGGTGCCATATTTATCAAAAAGATGCTCCTTCCATTGGGCCAGCACGTCGAGGCACTGGGCCTCGTTGAAGTTCGTAGTGTAGTCGGGGTCGTTGTTGCGCTGGATATTCAGCTCGAACCATGAGTTGTAGAGCGGGAAGGGGCGCCAGGGCACGGCACGTTCGCGCTCGCTGTAGCAGAGGAACGAGCGGCGGGCCTGGCCGGGAGCTATCAGCCCGACGACGGCGCTGACCGTCCACGTGGCGCCTGCCTCGAGGGTCGTCTGGCGGCTCCACTCGCCCCGGATAGGCGTACTCGCGGGGGCCGGCAGGTGAAGCTCGCCAGCCTCGAAGTCGCTCTCGCCGCCGTCGAGCACTACCTCGGCGGCCACCACCGTACCGCTCCACGTGATGCTGCCCTCAGAAGCGAAGGGGGGCGTGATGATGCCGGTCTTCTCCTCCGTCATGTCGCGGAAGTAGCGTACGAGGTAGAAACCGGCCGAGGGGATGTCCAACCTGTAAACATTGTTGGAAGTGGTGGCGCCGGTGATGCCCTTATGATAGTCGCTGGCCACAACCTCGCCCGTGAAGGGGTCAAGGACGTCAACCCCTGCGATGTCGAGACGATGGCGGCCGCTGGCATATTTGAAGGTCACCGCGTGTTCGCCGCCTTCCTTAATAAGCAGATAGCCTTGAACGCCCGAGATATAATCGGCAGGAAGACCGAGGGCGAGGATGCCCTGCGGTGTGGTGCTGCCCGGCGTCCAGCCGAAGGTAGAGCCTGTCCAGGCCTTGAAGTTGAAAGGGCCTGTGGGCAGCCCCCCGCCGACGCTGTTGATGCCCATCGGGGTCTCTAAGCCGGCGAAAATATGCTCGCTGGCGACAACAGCCCCGCGGGTGTTGCCTACGACGGCGGGCACGTAGCTACCATCGACGTTGCGCACTTCGTAAATCATCGGCACGATGGCCTTCATAGCCACGTCGCGCTTGGCGGTGAGAGCGAGCTCGGTGCGCAGGTAGTGTGACCCGTCGCGCAGCACAGCGCGCCATGTGATGTCGAGATTGCCGTAGCTGAAGTCGGCTTCCAGGGCCTTACCCGCAAAATGCAGGGAGCCACGCGCGGCCTGCCCGTCGGCCGTAAGGTCGGCGACGCGCACCGCGCCGGGCGTCATCTGCGAGGCAGCCACCTCGGTGCCGTCGGCCAGGCGGATCTCGAAGAGCTCCGTGCCGGGCAGCAGGCTAAGGCCCTGACAGCCGTTGAAGCGGAGCACGCCGCCGGCATGAACGAAGTCGGCCTCGAAGAGGTCGTTGGCTATGAGGTAGTGAAGCTCATTCTCGGCGCCCACGTAGGTGGCTTCTGTCGGCACTACGCTTATCCGAGCCTCGCCGGGCTGCTGCTCCTGAGGAAAGATAACGCTCTGTGCGTGAGCCGCGAGGGCGGTCAGGCATAGGCCTAAGGCTATTGCTAAAAACCTTTTCATAATCAGAATGTCTATTGTGTGATTGTATTGTCTGTCACTTCTGAGCTTACGCTGCCGTCGGCCAGGCGGGTTGTAATGACGTCGCCGGCCTTCAGTTCTGACGCAGAGCGCAGGAGACGGCCGTCGGCAAGGAAGGTCAGCGAGTAGCCGCGACGCAGCTGCAGCGCCGGGTCGAGGGCGGCGAGGCGTGCCTCAAGGTTCTGGACCTTGAACTGCGAGCCTTGCACCTTGAGCTGCGAGGCCTGGGCCAGGCGCGAGCGGAGCAGTTGCAGGCTGTGGGCCGCGCCGAGCAGCGTCTGCTGGGGCGACGTTGCCAAGCGCAGTGCCAGGCGGTCCAGGCGGTGGCTCTGGCGCTCGCGCACCAAGGCGAAGGAGCGGGGCAGCAGCGCCAGCAGGCGCGCCAGCTGCTGCTTCGAGCTCTCTAACCTTAGGCGTGCGGCCTGCAGGATTGCGCCCTGACATTCGTCGAGGGCTGCCAGTTCCTGAGCACCGTGGTCGATGAGGAAGGCTGCAGCGGCCGTAGGAGTCTTGACGCGCGTGTGAGCCACAAAGTCGAGGACGGTCTCATCGCGTTCGTGGCCTATGCCTACGACCACGGGCAGCGGCATCTGTGCCACGGCGGCAGCGAGGGCATACGAGTCGAAATCCGAGAGGTCGCTGGTGGCTCCGCCGCCGCGGATGATGAC
>CAJOLI010000075.1 GCA_905235285.1 uncultured Bacteroidaceae bacterium | reverse complement strand
TTTGTCGATGTTCGGCAGGAACAGCATCTGCAGGGGGTTGTCGCCGCAATTGATATATTCTAGGGCGGGCGAATTGATGTTCAGCTCCGTCAACTGATTATTGTGGCATTCGAGGTGGCCCAGCTTCAGTGATTGTGCCAGGTTGAGCGAGGTAATCTTGTTATCATAGCACTTCAGTGTTTCCAGCTCCGTGCAGCCCTCGACGTTGAGCGTGGTGAGCGCGTTCATAGGGCACTCCACCTCGGTCAGCTTCGTGCAGCCCTTGAGGTTGAGCGATTCGAGCTTGTGTCCTCCCGCCTTGACCTTCGTCACGTCCATGCCGGAGAGGTCGAGCGTCTTCAGGTCGTCGGACTTGACATATACATTCAGCCCCAACCTGCCCGTCTCGCTCTTGGCGAAATATTGGACACCTTCTGCGCTCTTGCAGCCATCGGGGAAACAAATGGTAACCACACGCTTGCGCTCGTAGTCTGACAGCTGGCCGTCTACGCCCACCAGGGCCGACGAGCCGTCGCTCTTGTGATACGTCATCTCGTTCAGCACATAGTTTCGGAACACTGCATCGGGGAAGTGTGCCTCGTCGATGGGGATGTTCTCGGCCTGCAGTGCCTGTGCCGTTGTCGCCAGGGCAAGTGCAAGGATAAGAAAATGCTTTTTCATAGTCTGTTGTGTATGTTAATAGTTTTATTCATCTCTTGCTCCAGTTGGACCTCATCTTGGACGAGCATGGCCAGGTATCCGTTGGTGAACGCCATCGCTTTCTGTTGTCGGGATTTGATTCGCTTCTGTGGCATAGTGTGGCAGATGTAGATTCGTGGGCGCAAAGTAAGAGTTAAAACACAAAAAAGACCATGCAAAATCGTGCATGGCCTTGGCAAAATGAGGCAAAATGAAGTATAAACAGGGGGTTTAGTCGGTCTCCGGCTTATTGCGGAACTGCGTGGGCGATGTTCCGAACGTCTGTCGGAAGGCTCGTGAGAAGGATGTGGGGTCGGAGAATCCACATTGGTATGCGACTTCGGAGATGGAACGGTCAGGGTGAGATGTAAGGAGCAGACGAGCTTGCTCCATGCGGATGTGCATGACGTACTTCTGGGTGGTCACACCTGCTATGGCCTTTATGCGGCGGTTGAGTTGGCCACGGGTGATGCACAGCTCTGATGCCAGCGACTCCACGGAGATGTCGGCCTGACGCATATCACGCTTCACAAGCAGCACAAGCCTGCTGAGGAACTCGCGGTCGGCATCGCTCAGCTCGTTTGTTGCATCCTCGTCGGACGCGTCAGCAGAATCCGCCTCCTGTCCCTGCTGCAACTCAGCAATAGTAGCGAGCAGGGCAGCTTCGCGGATATGCATGCGTCGCCGCATCCACAGCCAAACGGCGGCGGCAAGAAGGAGGGCGACGAGAATACCTATTATAAATGTCAGCACGCGGGCGCGCAACCGCTGGTTCTCCTGATGGAGCCAGTCGGTACCGAACTCTGCATTAAAGCGTGCCATGCTCTCGGCCGTGGCGTTCGAATAGAGCGAGTCCTTCAGCAGGTCGAAGCGGTCGAGAGCCAGCTTTGCACTGTCGTGGTTCAACGTCCAGTAGCTCTCGTAAAGGCCACGCTGTGCATGCATCTCGTTGGCCAAGTCGCCCATCTCCTTGAATATGCCTTCGGCCTCGCGGTAGCAGGGGATGGCTTCTGGCTGCCGCTCTTGGCATAGGAGGGACATACCTAGTTTGTTAAGCGCTATGCCCAGCGAGTGGCGGTCGCCCACCTGTCGGAATACGGGCATGACGTCGCCCAGCATCTGCTCGGCCTCGGCGTAGTCGTGCTTGCCGATGAGCACCGACGCCAGCTGCGTGCGACGCACGGCCAGTTTATAGAGGTCGCCACGCTGCTCCTCGATCTGGCAGGCGCGCCGGGCATAGGTCAGTGCCCGCTCGTCGTCGCCCATCTGATGGTAGATCTCTGAGGCGGTGCCCTGCAGCACGGCCATGCGGGCAGGGTTGTCGGCTTTCTCAGCCAGCTCTATGGCCTTCAGTATATACTGCTCTGCCTCGCGGGGCTGGTTGGCGCCGACGTAGATGCCGGCCAGGGTATTGAGCGACGACGACATGATGTCGGGGTCGCCCGTCTGCTCGTCCAGCTTATAGCACTCTTTGGCATAGGCGGCCGCCTGCTCGTAGTCGGCCTGCCTCAAATAAGCCATTGCGAGGGTGTTCAGGCAGTCGGCTTCCCAGCTGGTGCCGCGCGTCAGCGGCAAGGCTTTCTGCCCGTAGGCAACCGACAGCCGGTAGTCCTGCTGACCATAGAAGTAATCGGCAGCCCAGTACCACACTTGCATAAGTAGCGTGTCGGCAGGCGTGTCGCTGCCAAACTGTACGGCTTCATCTGTAATCTCTTCGTCGAGGAAGATTTGCATCAGGCTGTTGGCCGCAGCGGTCTGGGCCTGGCCCGTTGTCTTCTCAAAGGCCTCGAGTTGCCGGCTCACGCTGGCTGTGTCGGCCCAGACGGGCAGGCAGGTCAGGAGCAGGCAGGCAATCAGTGGATGTCTCATATTCTTTTTCCCGTTAATTCATTCCTTGCCGAGCATCATGTTCATCAGGACCGTCACGTCGGCTATGGTGATATTGTCGTTGCAGTTTGCGTTGTACTTCAGCAGATCGTTCTCGCTGATGCGCCATGAGTGGGCTGCATCGTCTGTTTCCGCTGCAAAGATAGCAATAATTGGATATCTGACGGTAAGAAACGGCATAGATTTTGATATTTGATGCAAAAAAAAGGAAAAAACGGCCTGCCTACGAGTTGTCTCGCCGGCAGGCCGTTATGGTATTCGTGTATGTATGTGAAATCAGAAGTTGACGACGACGCCAATGCCGATGACGTCGTTGGTGCGGTGCAGGCGGTCGTTGCCGACCGTGGGTGCAGCCTTGATGCCGTCCATGGAGGCGCTCAGGTTGTTGATTACATGTATGCGGGGATCTGCCTGCGGGTTGACGCCTGCGGCTGCGTCCTCGGCAGCGATACCCTGGGCAATCTGCCCGACCTGCCCTTCGACCTGACCGAGCAGGTTTCCGAAGTTGGCCTTTACGTCGTTGTAATCCTCGTGATACTTGTCGTAGTGACTATAGAGGGTCTTGAAATACGACACGTCGAGAGCCACTTTCCGGCTGACGTGGAATCGGGCGCCGAGGCCTACGCTGTTGGAACTGCACACGAAGCTCATGTCGGAGAGGTAGCGGCTGTCCTTGCCTAAGCCGTAGTTGGTGGTCTGCCATCCTGCGCTGACGGTGACGAGGTCGTTTATGTCATACTCCGCCCCTGTGGTGATTTCCCAAGTCTGTCCGTCGAGTTCCTTCTCGCGATGGCCGTACTGTGTGGCCTGCTTGTCGAAGTAGACGTGAGCGCCGGCGTTGATGCGCACCTTCTCGATGGGGCTGTACTGAACGCCCATGAACAGGATTCCGGGCAGGTCGGCAGCTACTTTCTTGCCGTCCTCAAACTCGTCGAGCTGCGCCAGGGCCGAGGCGCTCTTGCTCTCGCCGTTCTTGTTCTCGAGGCGCATGCGGGTCTTGAATTCATACTTGGCAGCCACGTTCCATTGGTCGTTGATGCGCCAGTCGATGCCGATGATGGGCGTCACGCCCCAGCCCGTCTGGTCGCAGTTGAGGTTCACGTCGCCTGCCACACCGGCAATGCCCTCCATGACGGGGACCAGCTGAGGCACAGCGGTGGCCAGCTGTGTGATCATGGGTGCCATGGCGTCTTTCACGGGCACCTGAGCGCCATCGGGCGTCACCACCTTCATATCGCGCACGTAGCCATAGTAGTTGCTCGTGGCATAAACGGCGCGCAGTCCGAGGGCGAGGTTCAGGTTGTCGGTCAGTTTATACGAGCCGTTGAGCTGACCGCCGAAGTAGTACTGCTTGCCGCGCATATAAGTCTCCATGGCATAGCCCATGGCGGCCTGTTGGCCAGCGAGGGCGTTCATCACGGAAGGCAGCATGGCCACTTTGCTTTCGAACGATCCGAGGCCGTCCTTGAACTCACACTTGCCTCCGCCGCCGATGAGGCCGAAGTGGAAGGCCAGACTCCAGCGGTCCTGAACGTAAGCCAGGTCTATAGAAGGAATTACGGGTGCCGTGGCCGTGCCTTTAAACTTCTTCGTGGCAGACGTGTTCTTCTCGCCGTTGACGTAGCCGAGGGCAAACGGGCCCTGCTCAGGATGCACGAACCACGACTCGGCGGTTCGCGTCTGGAAGGCGCTCTGGTTGGAGAAAGCGAAGTGCCATCCTGGAGCGAGGAAGCCGACACCGGCGGGGTTGGAGTACGTGGCAAGGACATCAATCATTGCCTCCTGCGAGAGGTTGCGCCCGAAAGCTGCATTCTGGTTAGAGTTGGTGAGGTAACCGCCGGCCATCGCTGAGCCTGAAGCCAGGACCATAGCGGCCAACGCAATCATTTTTCTTGTCTGCATAATCAATATAATTATTAATTTAATTAATGATGAGCTTTATTAATAATTTAATGCACTCTTCTACTCCTATTTTGTCTTAAATCGGCCGCAAAGGTACGACAATATCGCGAAATAGCAAAACAAATTGCACACAAATCTCTGCTTTGTGCATCGTTATTGTTTTATGTCAAGACCAATAACAAGAAATCCTCATTCATAGACGCCCAAGCAAATACGTCCTGTCATATCGGTCCATTCGTCCGGCCGTGTTTTTGTTTCCGTGAGGATGCCTGAAGGCTTAGCCTTCATTAACGGATTAACGGATTATTGCTGGAATTCTTATTAATATAGTACATGAAAAGCCTCTATTCTGCGTGCAGAGAGGCTAGGCTATAGGACTTATCCAGAAAACAAAGCCCCTCTCCTTCGGGTAGTTCCTATGGAGAGGGGAATTATTGTTTTCCGGCCTGTCTGATGCCGGGAAATTGAAGAGCAGGAGGCAGAAGCCGCCGGCTACACTTCGTAGTTCAGATATTTGTAGCGCTTGATGCTGCGCTTGGGTGTCTTCTCGAATTCCTCCGGTACGAGGCGTATGGCATGAAGGCGGGCGTAGGGAGGCACGAGGCGGTTAAGTTCCTGACGGTTGTCTTCCATCTGTGCCTCGAGCATGGCTTCTGAGAGTCCTGCGCTGTGCACCTCGTCGGGGTCGGAATAGACGAGTCCGTAGAGGTGCTCGCCTTTTTGGATTACGACGCACTCGCTGACGTAGGGTAGTGAGCTGAGCTTGTCCTCTATCTCTTCGGGATAGATATTCTGCCCGTTGGCGCCGAGGAGCATGTTCTTGAGGCGTCCCTTAATGAAGATGTTCTGCTCTGCATCCATCACGCCCAGGTCGCCGGTATGGTACCATCCGTCGGCGTCGAGCGCCTGGCGTGTGGCCGCTTCGTTTTTGTAGTAGCCGAGCATGACGTTCATGCCGCGAACCATAATCTCGCCTGGCACGTTCTGAGGGTCGTCGCTGTTGATGCGCACTTCCATGCGAATGACGGGTCGCCCGCAGGAGCCGGGCTTGAAGGAGTCCCACTGTGCGTAACCTATGATAGGTGCGCACTCTGTAGTACCGTAGCCTACGGTGTAGTTGAAACCTATGTCGTGGAGCACGGTCTCAATATCTTGGCTGAAGGCAGCTCCTCCCACGATGATCTCGATGAAATTGCCGCCGAAAGCCTGTTGCAGTTTGGAGCGCACTTCGGCCAGCACGCGGTCGCGCAGGAAAGGCGTGTGCAGAGCGAGTTTGACGACAGGTGTCTGCAGCTTGGGCAGGACGGCTTTGCGCATGATTTTCTCTATGATGAGAGGCACGGCCACGATGAGTTTGGGCTTGATGTCGGCAAGGGCACTTAGGAGGACGGCAGGTGATGGCGTCTTGGAGAGGAAATAGACGGTGACTCCATGGAGAAATTCAAAGATAAATTCGAAGGCCATGCCGTAGGTGTGAGCCATGGGAAGCATCGACAGTACCTTGTCGCCAGGTCCCATGACGGAGCCGAGTTCGTCGATGGCGAAAGCGTAGTTACTCCAGAGTGCTCGGAAGGGAATCATGACGCCCTTGGAGTTGGAGGTGGTGCCGCTCGTGTAGTTGATTACGGCGAGCTCGTCGGGGCTGTCGACGTAGTAGCTGATGTCGTTGGGCCTGAAGTTGCAAGGGAAGCGCTCGCCGAAGAGGCGGTTGAGGTTCTCTCGCGCGTAGCGTACTTTGTCTGTTCGCCCATAGAGCAGCGTGAACTCCTCTGTGTTGTTGCCGAAGATGCCGTCGAGGTTTGGCATGCTCTCGGCGTTGAGCTTGTGCCATATCTGGTCTCCTACGAAGAGGAGCTTAGCTTCGGAATGGTTGACGAGGGCGTGGATCTGTTCGGGCATGAACTCGTGTAGGATAGGCACGGCTACTGCTCCGTAAGTGAGTGTGGCGAAGAAGACCATGCCCCATCGTGAGCTGTTGCGACCGCAGATGGCAATCTTGTCGCCGGGCTTAACGCCTGAAGCCTCGAAGATAATGTGCAATTTCTCGATGACGCGTGCCACGTCCCTGTACTGGAACGTCTGTACGCCGTAGTCGCTCAGACCGTCGTGATTCCAGAATTTCTGCAGGCTCTGCTGCACGCAGGCGTTGAAACTATTGGGAATGGGTTCTTCAGACTTCATAGTTCATGTATTTATAGCGTTTAATGCTCTTTTTCGGCGTTTTCTCGAATTCCTCAGGCACAAGCTTCAGGGCCTGAAGGCGGGCGTAGACGGGTATTGCCTGGTTGAGCTCCTGCAGGTTGGCATCCATTTGTTGTTCGAGGGCTGCGGGGCTGAGGTTGCCTTTCTTCACCTCGTCGGGGTCGGCGTAGACGAGTCCGTAGAGTTTATCGCCTTTCTGGATTACGACACATTCGGTGACGTAGGGCAGCGACGACAGTTTGTCCTCAATCTCCTCGGGGTAGATGTTCTGCCCGTTGGCGCCGAGCAGCATGTTTTTCGAGCGCCCTTTTATGAAGACGTTGCCTTCGGTGTCGATGATGCCGAGGTCGCCCGTGTGGTACCATCCTTCACTGTCGATAGTGGCAGCGGTGGCCTCATCATTCTTATAATAGCCGAGCATGACGTTCATCCCGCGTGCCAGGATCTCGCCTGGGATGTGATGCGGGTCGGGGCTGTTGACAATCACTTCCATTCGCGGCGCTGCCTTTCCGCACGAGCCTTTGCGGAACTCGTTCCAGGGAGCGTAGCAGATGATAGGTGCACACTCGGTGGCACCGTAGCCTATGGTGTAGTTGAAGCCTATACCTTTGAGGAATGTTTCGATGTCCTGGTTCATGGCAGCTCCGCCGACGATTATCTCGAAGAAGTTATCGCCAAAGGCTTTCTGCATCTTGCGGCGTATGTTCAGTTTGACGCGGTCGCGGAGCAGGGGTGTCATGAGTGCCAGTCGGATGGCAGGTGCCTTGATTTTCGGGAAGATGGCCTTGCGGACAATTTTCTCGATGAGCAGTGGCACGGCAATAACCACCTTCGGGCGTAATTCGGCAAAAGCTTTCAGCATTACTGTGGGTGAGGGCGTCTTGCCAAGGAAGGTGACGTGTGCACCTTTGCATATCTCATAGAGGAATTCGAAGGCCATGCCGTACATGTGGGCTGTGGGCAGTATGCTGACGACGTTTTCGCCTTCTCTGACGTGGTCGTGGTAGACCTCGTTGGCAAATTCGACGTTGCTCCAGAGGGCGCGGTAGGGCAGCATGACGCCTTTGGAGTTGGAGGTGGTGCCGCTGGTGTAGTTGAGCACGGCCAGCTCGTTAGGCTTGTCGACGTGGTAGCTGATGTCCTTGGCCCGGAAGTTCATGGGGTATCTCTCGCCGAAGAGGCGGTTAAGGTTCTCGCGCGCGTACTTTACTTTCTCCGTGCGCGCGACGAGAATCTTATACTCGTCGGTGGAGTTGGAGAACACGCCTTCGAGGCCGGGCATCTTGTCGGCATCTATCTTGGGCCACACCTGATCGCCTACGAAAAGCAGCTTGGCCTCGGAGTGGTTGACGAGGTCGTGGATTTGCTCGGGGTGGAACTCATGGAGGATGGGCACGGCTACGGCGCCGTATGTCAGCGTCGCCAGGAATGCTATGCCCCAGCGGGCGCTGTTGCGCCCACAGATAGCCACTTTGTCGCCCTTCTGTACGCCAGAGGCTTCGAGGATGATGTGAACTTTTTCGATTATTCGGGCTACGTCTTTGTAGCGGAATGTCTGTGCTCCGTAATCGGTCAGAGCGTCAAGGTCCCAGTGTTCTTTAATACTTTTCTGAATAAGCAGGTTGAGGCTGGGGCACTCATAATTAGGCTGATAACTCATAGTATGAGATCTGTATATTCGTTTGTTTTAGGGCCTTTGTACTGCACAAAACCCAAATTCGTGTGCAAATGTACGGCATTTTTTGCACACTCGCAAATAATATGCGCAAAAAGTATTGATTTAGACAGAAATGTTCAAGCAAGTGGAAAAATGGAACAATACGGATGGCAAATCCGGTAGTTCATTCGGCAAATTTGGTAGTCCAGTCGGCAATTTCGGTATTAAGCAGGCAAGATGTGCGGTCAGATGTATTGGCGTTGGCCGAAAATTTGTGTGCCGATACGGATGAGGGTTGACCCGCAGTCGACGGCGATGTGCCAGTCGTCGCTCATGCCCATTGAGAGTTCCGAGAAGGTTGCGCCCGCTTCGGAGGCCGTCGCAGCCTCGGAGGCGAAATAGTCGTGACGTGCGCGTTCGTAGAAAAGGCGTGCGCGTCTGAAGTCATCGCGTATGCGTGCCGTGTCGTCGGTGTTGGTGCCCATCGCCATGACTCCGGCGAGCTGCACTCCGGCGAGCTGCTGCCATGCTCCGCTGTCGAGGTATTCGAGAGCCTCGTCGGGGGTGAATCCGAACTTCGTCTCTTCCTCAGCCACGTGGAGCTGCAGGAGGCAGCGGATGATGCGCCCGGCTTTCAATGCCTGCTTGTTGACCTCCTCGAGTAGGCGTGGCGAGTCAGCCGAATGTATCAGCCCTACATACGGCGCGATGTATTTCACCTTGTTGGTCTGCAGGTGGCCTATGAAGTGCCACTCCAAGCCGTCGAGGCCAGCCAGCTCGGTGTATTTGCCCTGCAACTCCTGTGCGTGGCTTTCGCCAAAGAGGCGCTGCCCGGCAGCATAAGCTTCGCGAATGGCTTCGGCAGGGTGATATTTCGACACGGCCACCAGCCTTACGCCTTCAGGTAAGGCCTCCGTGATGCGGCGGATTTCTTCGGCAATCATAATACTTCATTCTTAGGTTTAATGATGCGCCCTGAGTCATCGTCACATGCTTCGTTAAGCATCAGTCGATGCTACTGGCTGCATCTGGCAATTCAGCCGGGTGCATCTGGCAATTCAGCCGGGTGCATCTGGCAATTCAGCCGGGTGCATCGGGCGATTCAACCGGGTGTGTAGACACATACGACCGGTCGTATCGCGCAGCATCGCTTAATCTTCTTCTGCTTCTTCAATTTTCCTGTAGCGGAACACGTCCATTACGGGAGTCTCCGCAATACTTACGATAACCCAGTCGCCGAGGGTGCCTTCCATGCCGTGGTCGAGGTTCTTCAGCGCATCGCGGAAGTCGGTGGCCTGGACGAGCACGAGATGGTTGGTGCGCTTCTCGGCACCGCTCTTCTCGTCGAGGGTGATATAGGCTATCTTGGCCTTGAACCAGCGGTCGGCATCGGCTCCGGGCGCTTCGATAACCTCTGAGAGGCGTGCGCGCTTAATGTCGGTCACGGTGAACTCGCCGCTGATGTAAGGCGTCATCTCCTCTATGAAGCGGCGCTCAGCCTCGGTGAAGCTCAAGGCGTCTACCATATATGTCTCCGTGACTTTCTTCAGGAGCCCGTTTTCCATTGTCTTGTCGAAACGGACTTTACATTCAAACCATTCGCTATTCATATTTATATTCAGATGTAAGTTTAGTGTTTCAAAGTTTGCTGCAAAGGTAATAAAAGATTAGAGATTAGGGATTAGAGAATAGGGGTAAAGAATAAAGATTTCATACTTTTCAGCTTTTTTCTCTTTTCCTTTTCCATTTTTCATTATTATAGTTATCTTTGCCCCGCAAATATTTTAATGTATGCGCAAGCACCGCGACGAACTACAGCAGCAGTTAGAATATGAGCGCATTCAGCAGCAGCTGGCTTTTCTGAACTATCAGATCAACCCTCACTTCCTGATGAATACGCTCAATAATATTCACGCGCTCATCGCCATAGACCCCGAGCAGGCACAGGACTCTATCGTGGAGCTCTCGCGCCTGCTGCGCTACGTGCTCTACGAGGGTGACCACCAGTATGTGCCTGTTCAGCGCGAGGTGGATTTCCTGGGCCACTATATCCGCCTGATGCGCATCCGCTTCACCGATGATGTCGACGTGCGCTTCGACGTGGAGCTCTCGCAGCCCTCTGCTGGAATACCGCCTCTGGTGATGGCCACGTTCGTTGAGAATGCTTTCAAGCATGGCGTGAGTTACGTCGCCCGCTCGTTCGTCGATATCAGCATACGCACCGGGCAGGGGCGGCTGTGCCTGCACTGCAGGAACAGCAAACACACCTACAGCAAGCCTCTGGCCGAGAGCTCGGGTGGGGTAGGGCTGCGCAATGCGCGCCAGCGCCTGAACTTGCTTTTCCCGGGCAATCACACGCTGGAGATCTCCGAGACCGCCGACACCTACTCCGTGCTCCTTGATATTCCGCTGAAACTTGAGGGGTTGCCTTCTTCTGTCGGGAAATAACTTAATATGTTTGTAAGTCAATGAGTTTAAGAGTTGTAGCCATAGATGACGAACCGCTGGCTCTGCGTCAGTTGGTTGCTTACATAGGGCGTGTGCCCGAGCTGGTGCTGGTGGCTCAGTGTCAGAGCGCTGTCGAGGCCGCCGGCGTGCTAGCCCGCGAGGATGTCGATGCCATCTTCTGTGACATCAACATGCCCGACTTGAGCGGCCTTGATTTTGTACATTCACTGCTGAACGGTGGCACGCCGCATTTGGTGGTCTTCACTACAGCCTACTCGCAGTATGCCATCGAGGGTTTCAAGGTGGCGGCCGTAGATTTCCTGCTCAAGCCCTATAGCATTAACGATTTTCAGCGCGCCGTCAACAGGCTAATCGAGCGCAAGCAGCAGCTCTCGGCGCTGCAGGAGGCCCAGAGCCACCCCTCGGCCGATGCCGGCAGCGATGAGGTCTTCTACGTGCGTGCCGACCATCGGACGCATGCCCTGCAGCTGCGCGACATCCGCTATGGGCAGGCTATGGGCGAGTATCTGCGGTTATATGTCGACTCGGCGCCTCGCCCATTGATAACGTTGCTTTCGATGAAGCGCCTGTGCGAGCAACTGCCGCCCGAGCGTTTCATGCGCATCCACAGGTCTTATGTCATCAACCTCAATAAGATTGCACATTTCGCCAAGGGGCGGGTCACTCTCTCTGACGGCACCGAACTTCCTATCGGTGACAGCTATCGGGCTGAGTTCGAGGAGCGGGTGGCGCGACGCCGGGCGTGAGCGTGGATTAGAGGTTAAGAAATTAGCCCAGAAGGGGCAAGAGTTCCGCCCGACAAGGGCTAAGGAATAGATATTAAGAGAAATAAACCGTTATGAATAAGTACCTTGCTGCTTCATTGGCAACTTTAGTTATGATCCTGACATCGTGTAAGCCACAACCAGACGAGACCATCAGCCTTCGAATACTGCATACCAGCGACGTTCACGGCCATGTGCTCGATTCGTTGCCCCGAATGCGGCCTATATAGGGCTGTGCCGGCAGCAGATGGGCACGCAGGGAGTCGTCCTTACCGACGGCGGCGACGACATTCAGGGGCATCCCGCAGCCTACTACTATAATTTCGTCGACACGACTTCGGAGCATATCGTGGCGGCAGCGATGAATCGTATAGGCTATGACGTAGCAACGATAGGCAACCACGACATCGAAGCCGGGCGTCGGGTGTTTGACCGCTGGATAAGCCAGTGCCGCTTCCCTGTGCTCGGAGCTAATGTCGTGGATAAGCAGACGGGCGAGCCCTACCTGAAGCCCTATGAGGTCATAGAGCGGCAGGGCGTGCGCATAGCAGTGCTCGGGCTGATTACTCCAGCCATCCCCAACTGGGTGCCTGAGATGCTGTGGCAGGGCCTTCGCTTCGACGATATGGTGTCCTCGGCAAGACGTTGGGTCGAAGAAATCCAGAAGCGCGAGCGGCCGGACCTCATCGTAGGGCTCTTCCACTCGGGCATCGACGAGGAGGGTGGCATCCAGACATCCGACTACAGCGAGAACGAAGCGCGTCTGGTGGCTCAGCAAGTTAGTGGTTTGGATCTCATCCTCTATGGTCACGACCATCGCCGTAACATGGAGCGCGTAGCGAACCCGTCGGGCGATAGCATCCTTGTCATGGGCCCGACAAGTACAGGCAGATGTCTCTGCCAGGTCGACATCACCTTGCGTAAGGACAGGCGCGGGCGTGTCGTAGAGAAACAGATAGCCGGCCAACAGCTCAGCACCGCCGATATTGACGCCGCCCTGCAGCAGGCGGCCGAAGAGGGACACGGCGTGGAGATTCCTGCCGACTGGTTTGCGGAGGCGCAAGCGAGCGTCCAGGCCTACATGCAGGAAGAAGTAGGCGTGTTTTCATCCGCCGTGCATGAGCGCGACGCCTTCTTCGGGCCATCGGCTTTCATCGACCTCATCCACGACCTACAGCTCGACCTCAGCCAGGGCGCCCAAATTTCCTTTGCTGCGCCACTCTCGTTCGATGCTACAATCAATGCCGGCATGACTCACGTCTCGGATATGTTTGCGCTCTACAAGTACGAGAACCTTCTCTACACCATGCGTCTGAGCGGGCGTGAGGTGCACGATGCCCTTGAGATGAGCTACGACCTCTGGTGCAACACAATGCATTCTCCCGACGACCATATCCTGCTATTGGACAGCGTGCTCGACGGCAACACGCGCCTCGGGCTCAAAAACATGGCTTTCAACTTCGACTCAGCAGCGGGTATCAACTATATAGTAGATGCCTCGAAGCCCGACGGGCAGAAGGTGACGATACTCTCGATGGAAGATGGCACGCCCTTCGCTGAGGACAAGGACTACCTCGTTGCCATCAACAGCTACCGAGGCAACGGCGGAGGCGAGCTGCTCACGCGCGGCGCCGGCATTCCGTTGGCAGAACTGCCCTCGCGAGTCGTGGCTTCTACCGAGCACGACCTGCGCTACCATCTCATTGAGCTAATACGTACGCGGGGGCGCATAACGCCTCGGACACGTGCGAACTGGCGCTTCACGCCCGATGCCTGGGCGCCCGCAGCCATCGCACGCGACCGCGCAATCCTCTTCCCTAAGGATAAGAAAAAATGGCAGCATTAGGAATAATATAAAAGACAAAAGTAAAGCATACGGAAGTGAAACAGTTTATTAATGCCTTATTGCTTCTGACCACGGCTCTTCAGGTAGTGGCTCAAGAGGTTACCGACGAGCAGAACGAGGCCGCTAATTCTGCCATCATAGCTGAGGCCACCTATCGCATCTGTACATACAACGACGGCGATGGCGAGGGTTCTACGAAGTATTATCTCAACGACGGCGGCTGGCTCACGGCTGACGTTGACAATGCGGGCCGTTTCATCTTCCGGCGCATCGAGGACGGCAACCTCTACCGCGTCCCAGGCTGGCAGGTGGATCAGTATTTCACCAATCCCGACTGTGAGGGCGGGCGGACCGAAAATATGAAGCATGAGGGGCACATACGCACTAACGCCGCCCTGGCTCGCGACGATTGGGAGGGTCAGGTGTGGTACAAGCAGGGCGATCTCTTCGCCGTGCGAGCTACCAATTCGCCCTCCGACTCATGGGGCGCTAACAGCTTCTGGACGGTAGTGCCTGACACCGACGGTGACGGGCAGCCCAACGCCGACTACTCTCTCACTCCACTCTTTACGTGGCGTCTCGAGAAAATTGCGGATGCCCCCGATCCTACAGACCCGAGCATGAAAGATGTTGAGCGGCTGACAAACCTGCCGCACGTCTATATCAACACCTTCAACCGACGTGCCATAACCAGCAAGACGCAGTATGTCCTTGCGCGCCTCTGGTATGTCGACGAAGCCGACAGCGTTGCCTTCTACGACTCGCTCGACATTCGTGGGCGGGGCAATTCCACCTGGGGACTGGCCAAGAAGCCCTACAAGTTAAAATTCAGCGAGAAGGAGAAATTCCTCGGCAAGGGCTACGCCAAGGCCAAGAAGTGGACTCTGCTGGCCAATCACGGCGACAAGACGCTCATACGCAACGCCGTGACGATGGCGATGGGCGAGCGCGTAGGCCTTAAGTTCAACCCTGCGGTCAAGTTCGTTGACCTCACGCTCAATGACCAGTTCGTAGGCAACTATCAGATTTCCGACCAGATTGACGTGCGCGCCCACCGCGTCAACATAACTGAGCAAGACTACCCTGTGCCCGCCGGAGCCGACATCACGGGCGGCTATCTCTTTGAGGCCGACGGCTCAGGCGACTTCCATACCTACGACTACTGGGACAACGATGCCCAGCGCCCGCTGCCGCCCGACGGATTCTACACGCCATGGGGAGTGCCCGTGCGCATTCATTACCCCGACGCCGACGAGCTCGAGCAGCAGCAGGTCGACTACGCCCGCTCCTTCCTCTCAGAATTTGAGCAGCGCCTCTTCGCCGACAACTTCATGGATGCCGACGAGGGCTATCGCGCCTACGTAGACTCCACTTCGCTGGCCAACTGGTATCTCTGCACAGAGATGAGCGGCAATGTCGATGGCATGTACAGCACATATTTCTACAAGGATCAGCAGGACAACCACATCTTCTGGGGGCCGCTCTGGGACTACGACATAGCCTACAACAACGACAACCGCACTGACCGCCTCGGCACCAACAACACCGAGCGTCAGCTCATGAGCGACGCCAGCTACGGCAACGTCAAGTCCTGGATGCAACGTATGTGGGAAGACCCCTGGTTCGCCCGCCTCATCAACCGCCGCTTCCGCCAAGTCGTGGACGGCGGCATCGAGGACTACCTCAACCAGCAGATTGACAGCCTCACGGAGTTGCTCAACGCAAGCATCGACCTCAACTACCAGCGATGGGGCATCAACAGCGGCGCGCTACGCGAGCGGGTGCTCTACTCAACTTACGATGAGTACGTGGCCGACCTCCGCTCATACATCAACCGTCACCTCGCCTTCCTCGGCGAAGCCTTTGCGGAGCGGTGTCCTGATGAACCAGACAATCCCGACAATCCTGACAATCCCGATAATCCTGATGACCCCGACACGCCCGTGAAAGTGCCTGACTTCGCTGCCGACACGTTGCTCTACTACGCCCTCAGCAATGTTGGCACATCAACCTGCATCGACGTCGATGCAGCTACCGGAGCCATTGTCTGCAATGCCCGTGACGAGGCCTCAGAGAGCCAGCGCTGGCGTATCTACCCGCTCGCCAACGGTTACCTCTTCATCGTGAATGTCCTCAGCGGGCAGGCGCTCAGCGACCCCACCGAGGGCGAGCCTACGGCCACCACGCTCACCGGAGCCCAACTCACCACGGCTCCCGCCGACTCGCTGGACGTGCGCCAGCAGTGGGACCTCGTGGTGCAGGCCGACGGGCGCTATAACCTCGTCAGTCGCTTTAGCGAGCACGCCGCAAACCTCAGCGGAGGCAACGCCGCCGACGGCACCCCCGTGCTCAGCTACACCAGCGACGAGCGCAATGCCGTCTCAGCCAACCGCCTTTGGCTCATCGAAGAGGCAGGGCAAGTTAATCCGGATGATACTGATAACCCAGATAATCCTGATGACCCCGATGGCATCGATGTCGCCGAACTCGACTTTGCCCTGGCCTTTGACCCGCAGAGCGGTCGCCTCCACTTCGGTGCCGACAACCCGAACGGACTGCGTTTCGCTGTGCGCCTCTTCGACGGCGCGGGGCATCTCATCGCCACCTTCCGAGCAAGCGAGGGAACATCGCTCGCCGCGCTGCCCCGAGGGCTGTACCTCGTCAGCTGGACTCTCGATGGGCGCCGCCGCACCGTCAAAGTAGTCTGGTAAATGCTATAGTTTACTACCGTACAATTCCCCGATGCCACTATCTTGGCTTATTGCACTACCACTTTCTTGCCTCGGATGATGTAAATGCCGGGGCGTGTGGGCAAGGTTATGTGGCGGCCGGTCAGGTCGAAAGCGGCTGGCGCATCGAAGGCTGTGGAGGCATCGAAGTAGGGGACGTCAATGGCATCGGGCTCCTCTTCTTTCTCCTTGGCTTTTTCTTCGTAGGGCAGGGCAGGGTCGTCGTCAAACATCACGTTAACGGCAGCACTGGCAGCTGTTGAGATGCTGAAGTCGTTGTTGGTGTTGTCGGCGGTGCCTTTCTGGAGCCATGCTGTGGACGTTACGCCCTCGGGCGAACGGTTGCAGTAGGCGTGCAGGGCGTTGTTAAGCATCCACGCCTGATAGTCGGTGGCATCGCAGTCGCGAATGAAGCGCCTGACGTAGCGCATGAGAATACCTTTAAATCCGACGAGGTCTTGGACATCCCCTTGGCAGGCATTGACGATGCCATATCTGTCACAAAGGTTGGCTTTCGTCCAGTTCATGATTCTCTTTGCATCGTCGAGGTACTGCTCGTCGCCGTAGTATTTATAAAGCATACAAGCTGCTCCGAGCATGGTGCCCTGATTGTAGGTCGAGCCCCAGTCGTTCACGCTCTTGACGGTCCTTGTCGAAGGGTCCCAAACGACACTGTCCCACACCTTGCCATTGGCCATGTTGTTGGCAAGAACGTAGCGCTGCGCGGCATAGAGCGAGCGGGCTCTCTCGAAGTATTTCTCGCCGCATCCAGCAAAGCCGAGGTAGCAGGCGGCCACTTCGGCCGGCCCGTTGACGCATGAGTTAGTGCCGTAGCGGTCGCCGCTGTCCTGTGCCCATCGCAGCAGGCCCGTGAAGGAGATGTATGACCTGTTATAGATGACGTCGAAGTTACGCTTGGCGTAGGTTATAAAATCCTTGTTCTGTGTTAACAACCCTAAGCGAGCCACAGCAATTATCTGCCACATGACGTCATCGTTGAAGTCGTGGCCGAACCAATGGTAGTCGTCGGTCCAGACGAGTTTATCCCATGTGGTTCCGACATTCTTGTTAAACCAATTATAGATGTACTCTGCGAGCTCGAGATAGTCTTCACGTCCCGTCGTCTCGTAGGCATCGAGCAGCACTTCCATCTGTTCACTCTCGCCCCAGCCTCCGTTGCCGAAGGTCTTGAGGTTGGTGCCCTTCGTTTCGATGGCCTTTTTTATGTAGGCGTCCATCATCTCCTCGCGCATGGCTTTGGTGAAGGCGTTCTTCGGCTCCACCTCGATAAAGATCCACTGCTGGCGGATGTCATCGCTGTCTTCCTGCAACTCGGGTATGCTACCCTCGTCGGTTGAGGTTGCTGTCAGATAGTTGAATCCGTTCTTAATCTTGTATATACCCGCCTCTTCGTCTACAGCTTCGAGCTTCCACCGCCCACTGCCGGCGCGCGCCTGGCGCAGTTTCGCGCCTACCGATGATGAGGTGGCAGTAAGCGGCAGCTTAGTGTAAGCGTTTTGGAAGACTATTGACGAGGTGGTCGTGGGCTTCCACTGTTCGGAGGCCACATCGGTGGTCGTCCATAGGACGACGTCAACACCGTTGTCGAGCGAAGAGTTAAGTGTCATCAGCGATTTGTCGGGTGCGGCGACTGATACTATGCGATAGTACTTGTCATCGTTAAGCTGAGCACAGACGCTCAAAAAATGTGAGAATAATGCAAGCCAAAGAGCAAGCAAGTGCAGATGACGTGTCATTCGATTGTTTGATTTCATTGTCGTAAAAAGGTAAATGTACGTATAGATTATTGAGTTTCAGGCAAAGCTAATATTTAATGTCGAGTTCGCGAAGGATGGAGGAAATCTGTTCCATCGTGGTGAGACGCGTAGGCACCAGTGGCAGGCGCAGCTGGTTCTCTATCATCCCCATGGCGTGAAGCATAGCCTTGACGCCGGCCGGATTGCCGTCGACGAAGAGAAGCTTGAAGAGTTCTGCAAATTTATGGTGGATACGGAGAGCCGAGTCGTAGTCGCCATTGAGCGCCAGGCGCACCATTCGCGAGAACTCGCGTGGCAGGGCGTTGCCTATGACAGAGATGACGCCCACGGCCCCGAGGGTAATCAGAGGGAACGTGATGCCGTCGTCGCCCGAGATGACGTCGAAGCCGTCGGGCTTCTGCTTGATGATGTCGTCCATCTGTGTGATGTTGCCGCTGGCCTCCTTGATGGCCACGATGTTGTCGAAGTCGCGCGCCAGTCGCAGCGTGGTCTCCGCTGTCATGTTCACGCCCGTGCGCCCGGGTACATTATATAATACTACCGGCACGGGCGAAGCCAGAGCTATGGCTTTGAAGTGCTGGTAGAGCCCCTCCTGCGACGGTTTGTTGTACATGGGACATACAGAGAGCACGCCGTCGATGCCCGTCAAGTCGGTCGACTGCAGGTCGGCGATGACGGCTGCCGTGCAGTTGCCTCCGCAGCCCATGAGCAAGGGTACGCGGCCGCCTACGCGCTCTACGAGCAGCTCCTTCAGGTGGCGCTTCTCGTCGGACGAGAGCGTCGGCGTCTCGGCCGTAGTGCCCATGATGCAGAGGAAGTCGGCACCGCTGCTGATTTGGTATTCCACGAGACGGACGAGGGCACCCTCGTCAATGCTGCCGTCGGCGTGGAAGGGAGTGATGAGGGCTACGCCCATCCCCCGGAATTTATTTTGTGTTTTTTGTGCCATAATGGTCTCTTGTCGTGTAGGTAAGATAGTCGCTTAGGCGTCCTTCTTGAAGAAGTAGACGAAAGTAGCGACGCCCTCGAGGGCCGTCTTGCCCGTCTCCTTGATCTCAATCTTGAAGCGGATGCTCATGCGGATGGCACCGCGCAGGTTGGCCAGCGACTCCATGAAGGTGGTCATGCGCACGCTCTGCCCCGCGAGCACGGGCTGCCCGAACTTCATCTTGTCCATGCCGTAGTTGACAAGGCGCTCCAGGTTGCGAACCTCGATGATCTGCTCCCACAGGTAAGGCAGCAACGAGAGCGTTAGGTAGCCATGGGCGATAGTCTGGTGGAACGGGCTCTCGGCGCGGCAGCGCTCCTCGTCGACGTGAATCCATTGATGGTCGAGCGTCGCATCCGCAAACAGATTGATGCGCTCTTGCTCTATCCTGAGGTAGTCAGATGCTCCGATCTCGTGACCCAGCAGCTGCTCGAAATCCTCGTAGTTGTTGATGATAATCTTGCCCATATTGGAATTAGTTTACCGTTTATAGTTTACCGTTTACCGTTTATAGCCTCTCCCCCAGCCCCTCCGCTGAAAGGAAGGGGAGTACCACTGCAAAAGTCCTTCCCTTTAGGGGAGGATTTAGGAGAGGCTTTTCTTTTCTCTTTATAAGCGAAGCGACCTTTGGTCGAGCTTTTCTTTTGCGCTGCAAAAGTAATAAATTTGGCTGAAACTTCCGCATTTTTACAGCTTTTTTACTATTAAACTTGCAAAAGCGGGCAAATTAGCTTAATTTTGCCGGCCAAAAGTAATTACCCTTGTCTATAATTATATTGAAAGACTTGATTCTGAAACTGCTGATAATAGTCTCGCTCTTGGTCGTGCCGCTAAGCCTGCTCGCCGTAGAGATAGAAGACTCAACCATCGGACGGTCGTCGTTGCCCGATATGCCCGCAGACACCCCCTCCGACCAGCTCGTGCGCCGCGCCTTCGAGCAGCAGCTCGGCATAGAATTCACCGACAACAATAGCGTCGTCCTGCTCCACACGGGGCGCGACAAGTTCGATGCCATGTTCGCCGCCATACGCAGTGCGCGGCATTATGTCCATCTCGAATACTTCAACTTCCGCAACGACAGCATCGGCCGAGCCCTCTTCGTCCTCCTGGCCGAGAAGGTGCGCCAGGGCGTCGAGGTGCGCGCCATGTTCGACAGCTTCGGCAACAGCAGCAACGACTCGCCCCTGTGCCGCGAGCACCTTGACAGCATACGGGCCACGGGCGTCCACGTCGAGGAGTTCGATCCTCTGCGCTTCCCCTGGATCAACCACGCCTACCATCGCGACCACCGCAAGATAGTCGTCATCGACGGGCAGGTATGCTTCACGGGCGGCATGAACGTGGCAGACTACTACATCCACGGTCGACCCGAATACGGCGAGTGGCGCGACATGCACATGCAACTCACGGGCGACGCCGTGGACGACTACGAACGCATCTTCGCCCGGATGTGGTGGCAGCAGACGGGCGAGGTCATCCTCTACGACGGCCTCTCGCCCCTCGACGACACAAAGGCGGCGAGCGCGAAGGGCAGCGCCGTCAACAGCCCCTCGGACAACAGCGACCCCGACATCCCGACGGCCATCCCCGTCCTCCCCGACCTCACCCCGACAGCCGGCCGTAAGGTCGTAGGCGTCGTCGACCGCCGTCCGCGCGAGACCCCCAAGAACATGCGCCGGGCTTATGTCGCCGCCCTCGATGCCGCCCAAGAGCACATACAGATTGTCAACCCCTATCCCGTCAACGTCAAGAGCGTGCGCCGAGCCATGCGCCGCGCCCTGAAGCGCGGCATACGCCTTGAGATCATGGTGTCGGCCAAGAGCGACGTCCCCATCACCCCTGACGTCGTGGGACTCGAGATGAAGAAGATGGCTAAGCGAGGCGCCGAGGTCTACTACAACCAGACCGGTTTCCACCATTCCAAGGTGATGATGATTGACGGCCGTTTCTGCACCGTAGGCAGCACCAACCTCGATGCACGCTCGTTCCTCTTCGACTACGAGGTCAACAGTTTCATCCTCGACCAGCCCACCACGCGCCAGTTGCAGGACATCTTCGAGCAGGACAAGCAGCACTGCACCCGCTTCCATGCCTCAGACTATCGCCGTCAGTTCAACCTCGGTCATCGCATCACCGCACGCTTCTTCTCCCTCTTCCGCGGCTTCTTCTGACGATAGCCTCACTCCCACGCTGCTTGTCCACGACTGATTAACGACTTATCCATAGTTTGTCCATGCCTAATTCATAGCCTACTCTTCAGTACAGCCCCGGGCCGATACGTCCATACCTTTTCAGCTTTCCAACTGCTTGGTAAACCGATTATAAATAGAACTTAGCAGTTTCCCAACTGCTTGGAAAACCGAGAAGCAATAGCCGTACAAACAGCCCTATCATAGAAAGACAAAAGAGCAATTAATCAAGGAAGCCTTGTAGGTGCAAGGCGACAAGTAGGCGTATAGCTCATTTTGCAGGCTGAAATATGCTATTTTGTAATAAACTATGAAAAACACCGAGGGGATTGGCGTCGCCAAGAGGTCGTGTCAAAAGTACCAGACACGACCTCTCTTTTGTCTTAACACATCCTCTTCCATTGTAATAGCACCTTCTTAAGCAGCGATTCTATAAATGCGATTATTCGGTTCAAGAAGAGCTGTATGGAGCCCTTCCGGCAAGCAAAGTTACGGCGTCCTTTATGAGTTGAATGTTAAGGCCTCTCTTCTTGCAACGTTTTTAAGTCTTTCTCGAAGCGCTTGGTATAATTGATACTAGCACTGGAGATCATTCACGAGAACAAACAGCAACAGAATAAGTAAACGCTGAAAGTCCTATAGGCACACTGCCCCGCTGCGTCGTGATGATGCAGCGGGGCAGTTTATAATCACAGTTCCCACATACTGTCGTGCCAGCGGATCTCGGGCGGTGTGCCAGGTTCGTGGATGACGATGGCTATGACGGGATAGCGGACGGGCATGGCCGACGGATGCTGCAGTTTCCAAGCCATCATGGCGCGCCAGAGGAGCGTGCGCTTCTTAGTGTCGACGGCCCTTTCGGCTTTCCACTCCTCGCCGTGGCGCGTCTTCACCTCGACGAAATAGAGCGTGTCGTCTTTTTGGGCAATGATGTCCACCTCCTTGCGCTCATGCCGCCAGTTGCGCGCCAGTATCTCGAAGCCCTGCTCCTCCAGATACTTGGCAGCCAAGTCCTCGCCCCATTTGCCAAATTCATTGTGACGTGCCATAATGTTCGCTTGTTTCAGTTATGCTTCACCCAGATGAGCTTGCTCGTGTCATAACCGCGTCGCTGTGCTTCCTTCAAGATGAGTTCCTTCGTTTCCTTGGTGAGCTGCGACTTGCGCGAGAGAATCCAGAGGTAACTGTCACTGCCGCTACCGATGAGGGCATACTGGTAGTCCTTGTCGATGAGGAGGATGCGGTAGTCGGAGTAGAATGGTCCGAAGAACGAGACGCGCAGGAGGCCCGTGGTGTCCGTGGTCTTGGCCTTGCCCTTCGATTCCTTGGGCTTGCCGTTCTTGAGTCCTGTGTTCAGCACTTCTATCTTGCCGTCGGCGCGCAGCTTGTAAGCGGCTTTCGTCCGTTCCATGCCGCGTTCAAACCAATGGTCGTAGCGCGCCACCTCGTACCAGCTGCCGAGGAAGCGCTGCAGGTCAAACGTCTTGACCGGGGTGTTGTCGATGTCGGCGGCCTTGCATCCCAGCGCAAGGCAGATGGCTGTCAGAAAGATGATGGTTCGTTTCATGATGATGGGTCTTTAGGTTTTGGATAGCCACAACACCTTGCGCGGCTTGTTGCTGTTCGTGGCACAAAGTTACAAAAATGTTGGGATTGCACAGCAAATTCCTCTCGATTTTGCTGCCTGCTGCCAACAATTTGATTCCTTTTTCTGCTCATTGCCTCAAAATAAAGTACCTTTGCAGCACAAAACTTCAAGTCCAGCACAAACTTTATTTGCAAAGAGGGGTATTTGATTTCGCCTCCCGTGGGTCTTATAGGTGATTCGGGATTCCAACAAGCACCTATTGAAACCCAGAAAAGACATTTATGGATTACACTAAACCTACGTTCGAGCGCCTGTTCAAGGACAACTATCCGCACATGTATCGCATGGCATTCTCTATCGTAGAGGATGCCGACGACGCTAAGGATGCGGTCAGTCAGGTGTTCACGCAGATGTGGCGAGGCAAACCCCAGGTGAGCGACGGCAGCGTCAGGGGCTACCTCCTGGCCGCCACCCGCAACCAATGCCTTCACCTATTGCGGCAACGGCAACTGCAGCGCGAGATGGAGGCGGAGTTGCAGCTGGCGGCACAAGACAGTCGCGACGAAGAGCGCGAGGAACAGATCAGACAACTGCGGCAGGTCATCGACGAGAACCTGACGGAGCAGGA
>CAJOLI010000074.1 GCA_905235285.1 uncultured Bacteroidaceae bacterium | reverse complement strand
TCGGTGTTGTCCATGACTTCCTGAATGATGAAATAGCGTGCCATGGCGCCGACATCTATCAGCTCCTCCCAAGTGCTGTTGGCCTTGTCCTCGGCATAAATGGCGGTGTTTATCTTTATGAACTCGTTCGTCAGCCACGATTTCTGGGCTTGCGAGAGCACCTCCGGCGAATGATAGGTGATGCTGAGATTCCAACTATTTCCCTCTTTGACGGTTATCTGGTTGCTTTCCCTGTAGTTGTCTACCTCCACGAGCCAGCCGTATGGTATGGTGGACTCGTCCTCGTTGTTGTCAGGTTGTTTGTAGATATCGAGTCGGTTGCTGCTGATGCGGTTAGTCTGGGTGAGCAGATAGAGGCCCAGATAATCGCCGTTGAGCACGAGTTCCAAGGGCGTGGCTGATGCAGTCCAATCCATATCCATTATACGGCCTAACTGCAGGCCGGCGACGGTAGGCTCGTAGAACTTGAGCAGTGCCCAGTGCCTGTGAGTAGGCAGGCCACACAACGGGTGCTTCTCGGCCAGACGTATCTTGTAGGGCTTCTTAGTACTTCGCCACGATGAATGACCGCGGCCGCGTATTTCGAGATTTAAAGGAGATTCTTTGGAACCTAAATTATTATTCGAATTAAGGCTGTCGACAATGTAAAAGGTTGCGCCTACGTATACTGTCTTTGAATCGACAGCTTGATGATTATCTGTTTCAATATATATAATAGGCAGTGTTCCTGTCTGAGCATTAAGGGGAAGTACAGACAGAAATATCAGAAAAGATAATGTAGCCTTTGAACGAGACATTATAATGCAAGCTTGCGGCTGATATCAAGCATGCGCTCGATGGGGCGGATGGCTTTGTCGGCTATCTCCTTGTCGACGCTTACTACGGGCTGCTCGTCGCGCAGGCAGGCATAGACTTTCTCAAGCGTGACCATCTTCATGTATTCACATTCGTTGCAAGCACAGGTGCTGTCGTCGGGGGGCGCTGCTATGAACGTCTTCTGCGGAGCTTTCTTCTGCATCTCATGCAGGATGCCACTCTCGGTGGCTACGATGAACTCTTTGGCTTCGTCAGCGATGGCAAACTTAAGCAGGGCTGCAGTGCTGCCTACCTTGTCGGCCAGCTTCACAACGGGACCCTTACACTCGGGATGCACAAGCACCTTGGCGTTGGGATAGTCGGCCTTGAGCTCGAGAATCTTCTCTACGCTGAAGCGGGCGTGGACGTGGCAGGCACCATTCCAAAGCAGCATATTGCGGCCAGTGAGCGAATTGATATAGTTGCCCAAATTTTGGTCGGGACCGAAAATTATCTTGGCATCCTCAGGCAGCGACTCTACGATCTGGCGGGCGTTGCTCGAGGTGACGACGACGTCGGTCACGGCCTTCGTGGCTGCCGTAGTGTTGACATAGCTCACTACGGTGTGACCGGGATGTGCTTCTACGAAAGCCTTGAACTCGTCGGCCGGACAACTCTCGGCCAGCGAGCATGTGGCATTGCGGTCGGGCACCAGCACTTTCTTATCAGGGCAGAGGATGGCTGCCGTCTCACCCATGAAATGTACGCCGCAGAGCACGATAACAGAGGCGTCGGTCTTGGCTGCCTGCTGGGCCAGGGCCAGGCTGTCGCCTATGAAGTCGGCTATGTCCTGCACGGCTCCATCTACATAGTAGTGGGCCATTATGATGGCATTCTTCTCACGTGCCAGCCTACGAATCTCGTATTTCAGTTGAGTTTTCGTCATTGTATTATTATATGTGTTCATTTCTTTTTTCGAAAAAAAGCGTTTATGATAATGATTATATTCTGTCAGTTCTGTTTATAACTTAGTAATGTCTTTATTTATGAATAAGTTACTCTGTTTATAAATACAAGGAAACTGTTGAAAACTTTTTTATAACTTTATGCTAACTTTTTTTGAAGTATTGCGAGAATTACATGTTGGTGTTTTCTGCTGCTTTCGTAAAAGTTGTTGTGAGTTATTGCAGAATTATTATAGAGTTATTGACAGGAATAAAGGATTATGGATTAGCTGTTATCTTATAATTGTTATACGTGCTGATGCTGCTTTCTTACCATCGGGCGTGTTTGCCATGATGGTATAAACTCCAGAGGCTACGCGGCGGCCACGACTGTCGCATCCGTTCCATGTGAAAGTGCCTCCGTTGGAGCGTCCGCTTACTATGAGCTGTCCGTTAGGTGATATTATCTTCATCTCACTGTCCTCGACCAAACCGCGCATAACGATGGGGCCGCTGTAGTCTGGTTCTACTGGATTTGGATAGACAATGAAGTTATTTTTGTTGAGCTCCTGCTCGCCCTCGGTGGCGTCGGAAAAATAGCTGCAGACACCTTTGTCGGTGGCGATGAAGACACGTCCCGTCTGTGGATGAATCTTAATGTCGTAGACGTTGTCTGACGGCATAGGGGAATTAGCTGTTGTGAAATGTGCTATCTCTTCCTGACAATCGTCGCTGATGAGATAGACACCGTTGTTCATAGAGCCGAACCACTTACGATTGGCGCCGTCGATGGCTACGCACATCGTGGTGAGTCCGCTCAGCAGATAGTCAGCCAGTCCGCTGCCATCGTTGCGCGACACTTTTATTTGCTCAAAGTTAAAGGACGAGGAGCGAAAATCGTCAGGGTTGGTTATAAGGAAAGGTCCTAAGTTAGTGCAAATCCATATTTGGCCTTGGTGGTCTTCGGCAATATCATAGAATTGGTCAGGCATGTAGACGGCGCCGTCCTGGTTGACTATGGTAGAACGCAGGAAACGGCGGTCGTCGTTGTAGCGTTCGAGGGTGCCGTTGGTGTCGAGCATGTAAACGCCTCGTGAGCCGGCTCTGCGGCAGTTTATCCATATGCGACCGGTGCTGTCGAAGAATATCTTGTCGGCAGTAGTCACTGAGGGCAGTTCAGCCGCCGTGGGCAACGTTATCCACGAACCGTTGGGCTTCATGATGCGTATTACCGAGTCGCCCTTCTCTTCAATGCAGTTGAGCATCCATAGGTTGCCATCGGCATCATAGATAAGGCCGTCGGCCGAGACGAAGTTCTGCGGCTTGGCCACGTCAGGGAGTATGGAGCGCAGTGGACTGTTCTCAAGTCCTATGTGTCCGACACATTTGGCATCGCGGAACTCAAAGATACCGCTGCGTGCGGTGCCTACGTAGTGATGGTTAGCATCGTTGGGATCTTGAGCTATATTTGTCACGTCGACATATTTCTCATTCGGACACTGCGTCAGAACAGAATTATAGTCGAAGTTGATCCAAGAGCCATCGGGCTCAAGCATCATGGCCGTGCCTGGCAGTTCTGTGTCGGCATAGTTCCAGTTGCCACCCGCAACAAGCAGGCGGTCGCCGGCGAAGCGAAGATGGAGGCCGTAGTTGTGGAGCGGACTGTTGGGTTGTATTGAGGTCACTGCTTTCTCAAACGTCTTACCGTTGAGGGTGTAGGCTTGCAGGCCGTAATAGTTGTCGGCAGCCCAGAAGAGCTTGCCGTCGGTTGAGAGTGCTTTCCACGTGAAGTTGCCGTCATACTCCTCATACTTTTCTGCTGACGAGAAGATGTAGGTCTTCATGGAACTGCTCAGAAGCAGTTTGCCATCGCTGATTTTCATATAAGAAGGCGTTGTGGCCATAGGCGAGCAGAGCGATGTGAAATCCGAATAGTCGGCCTTGCTGACAAACATAAAGCGTCTGGCCAGAGCCCATATACGGTCGGAGAAATATTCGAGATGTTCGGCTTTTAGGTCTGCGTTTATCCGCTGCCAGTTGCTCTTGTCCATCAGGTTTGATGTGAGCTGGCAGGTCCATAGGCCCGAGTCGGTGCCGGCATAGATGTTCGTAGGCGTGAGTGCACACGAGAGAACATTCATGTCCAGCTGATAAGTGGTTTCTATGAAGCACTTTTCCATATCAACGACAACAATGCCGAAGCTGGTGCACAGATAAGCTTTCGTTCCGTCGGTCTGGATATAGTTGACGGCCTTGGTATAAGCTGTGTTGTTTTTCAGCTGGGCCAGGTTGGTGACGTCGTCATCGTCGGTAGTCGAGAGCAGGTCAATATTGCCGTTGTCGTAGACGATGATAATGCGTTTCACAGCCTCGTTGTAGCGCATGAGCCGTATGCTGACATCATTGAGCTGGCGTGTCCAGTCGAAGGTCACAACGCTGCCGTCTTCGCTGTCGTAGGCGAAGAGTTTGTTCTCGCTGAGGGCATAGATGCGATGTCCTACTATTATGTTATCTGTGCAGCAGGTGTATGCAGGATAAATCTCCCACGAGCCTATTGACTGTGCGTATGCGTCAGTGAAGAATGTCAGCTGCGAAGTGAAGATAAATAGCAGACAAGCCAAAATAGGGCCCCATCTTCCGGTTCCTTGCATTTTGCTTTTTATAATCTTTGATGATATCATAGTGTTTGTAAGAACTGCACGAGCTTCTGGGTGGCGCGTCCGCGGTGGCTGATAGCGTTCTTCTCGGCGGCGCTCATCTGGGCAAAGCAGCGGTCGTAGCCGGTAGGACGGAAGACGGGGTCGTAGCCGAAACCTTCGCTGCCGTGGCGTTCGCAGAGGATTTCGCCTTCGCATACGCCTTCAAACAGATGTTCCTCACCCTGATATATTAACGCAATGACAGTACGGAATCGTGCGCTGCGGTCGGATTTTTTTTCTAAATTATGCAAAAGGAGGGCCATGTTGGCATTGCTGTCGTGTGAGAGTTGCGAAGGGGTAAACCTTTCGCCGCTGTCAAGGGATTGAGCAGCAAGCTCGGCATAGCGTGCGGTGTGGACACCGGGAGCGCCGCCGAGAGCAGCAACTTCGAGGCCTGTATCGTCGGCAAAGCAGTCGAGGCCGTAGTGCTCTTTCACGTAACGTGCCTTTTGCAGGGCGTTGCCTTCGAGCGTGTCGGAGGTCTCGGGGATATCCTCGTAGCAGCCTATGTCCTTAAGGCCTACCACGTCAAAACGCTCGCCCAGGATTTGGCGGACCTCGGAGAGCTTGTGTACGTTGTTTGTAGCAAAAACGAGTTTCATGTCTTAATATGGTCAAATCCCTCGCCATAGACGCCTACGACTTTTGTCATCGTGACGAAGGCGCGGTTGTCTATTCGTTTTATAAGGCGGAAAATCTGCTGGCTCTCGCGCCGGCGGGCCATGACGATGAGCACACGGCGCTCTTGTTTCGAATACCAACCTTCGCCATAAAGCTCGGTGACGCCACGTTGCACTTCCTTATTAATGTGTTGAGCTATTTCCTCATGTTTGTCAGAGATGATGGTGAACTGCACGCTCTGCGAGGCAGAGGTCATTGTGTAGTCGAGCAGCAACATTGAGATGAGCAGTATGACGTAACCGGTAACCACCTTGTTCCAGTCGTGGAAGACAAAGAAACTGCATGAGACGATGATGAAGTCGAGCCACATCAGTACGCGGCCCATCGAGAAGTTCTTGTACTTGTTGACGATGGCAGCGATGATATCTGTGCCGCCTGTAGAGCCGTTGTTGATGAACACCACCGCCAGCGCCGCACCTTCGATGCATGCGCCGAGAACGGCAGCCATGAAAGGTTGGTCGCCCACGACCTTTGGCAGGGTGCCATCGGGTAGCACAATGATTTTCTGTACTATGCCCAGAAAAAATGTTATGCAGAGGGTAGCATAAATAGTCTTGGCAAAGAACTTGAAACCGAGAATCTTAAGGCCTATGGCGAGCAGGATGGTATTTATGATGAAATAGGTGTACTGAGTAGGGAAGCCTGTGGCATAATAGACGATGGCAGAGACACCCGTCATGCCTCCCGGAGTGAATTCGTAGGGAAGCATGAAGGTGCAGAAACCTATGCAGTAGCCGAGGCATCCGAGTGCGATGAAGACATAGTCTTTTATTTCGTCGATGATCCAACTGTTTTTTGGATTTTTCATAGCTTTGTTTTGGAATAGTTAAACCCACCTCGCATAGTCTTTGCTATGCGGGGTGGGCTTTCTTTATGGTTTACTTCATGACGATGTTAATCATGCGCTTGGGCACGATGATGACCTTTACAATCTGCCGGCCCTCGAGGTACTTAGGCGTGAGCTCGTGGTTTCGGGCAGCGGCCTCGATGGTGGCGTTGTCAACGTCGGCGGGGAAGTCGATGCCGAAGCGTGTCTTGCCGTTGAAGGCTACCATCATCTTCACCGTGTCTTCGACGAGATATTTCTCCTCAAACTTAGGCCACTGGGCATCGCAGACGCTGGTCGTATTGCCGAGAGCTTCCCACAGCTCTTCGGCGATGTGCGGGGCGAAGGGAGCAATGAGAATGACCATCGGCTCGAGGATGGTGCGCTTCTGGCACTTGAGCTGCGAGAGCTCGTTGGTAGCTATCATGAAGGCGGGGATAGCGGTGTTGTAGCTGAATGACTCGATGTCCTCGGTCACCTTCTTAATCAGCTTGTGCAACGACTTCAGCTCGGCTGCCGTAGGCTCTTCGTCGGTGACGGACAGCTTGTCTTTCGCCCAAAACATATTCCAGAACTTCTTCAGGAAGCGGTGGCTGCCATCGATGCCGTTGGTGTCCCAGGGCTTGGCTTGCTCCACAGGGCCGAGGAACATCTCATAAAGGCGGAGCGTGTCGGCGCCGAAGCGCTCTACAATCATGTCGGGGTTGACAACGTTGAACATCGACTTCGACATCTTCTCAACGGCCCAGCCGCAGACATATTTCCCGTCCTCGAGGATAAACTCGGCGGTGGCATATTCGGGACGCCAGGTCTTGAAGGCTTCGATGTCGAGGATATCAGCGCTTACGATGTTGACGTCGACGTGCAATGGTGTGACGTCGTACTGGTCCTTAAGTCCGAGAGATACAAAGGTGTTGGTGTCCTTGATGCGATAGACGAAGTTGGAGCGCCCCTGGATCATGCCTTGGTTGACGAGTTTCTGGAAGGGCTCTTCCTTGCAGCTCACGCCGAGGTCGAAGAGGAATTTGTTCCAGAAGCGGCTGTAGATGAGGTGACCCGTGGCGTGCTCCGAGCCGCCGACGTAGAGGTCGATGTTCTGCCAGTAGGCATCGGCTGCGGGCGAAACGAGGGCCTGGTCGTTCGTCGGATCCATGTAGCGGAGGTAGTAGGCGCTGGAGCCGGCGAATCCGGGCATTGTGTTCAGCTCGAGGGGGAAGACGGTCACGTTGTCGATAACTGAATTATCGACAACTGTCTTTGTTTTGGTGTCCCACGCCCAGCGCTTGGCATTGCCGAGGGGTGGCTCACCCGTCTCGGTGGGCAGGAACTTGTCCACGTCGGGCAGCTCCAGAGGCAGGCACTCCTCAGGAATCATCTGGGGCATACCGTCCTTATAGTAGACGGGGAAGGGCTCACCCCAGTAGCGCTGACGCGAGAAGATAGCATCGCGCAGGCGGTAGTTGACCTTCACGCGGCCGAGGTTGTGTTCGCGTACATATTTCTTCGTAGCATCGATGGCTTCTTTGATGGTCAAGCCATTGAGCGAGAAATCGATATATGGTGTTACGCCTGCTTTCGGAGAGTTGCAGACGATACCTTCCTTGGCATCGAAGCTCTCCTCGCTGACGTCGCAGCCTTCGACCAGCGGCACTATTGGCAGGCCGAAATGCTTGGCAAAAGCGTAGTCGCGGGAGTCGTGAGCAGGCACGGCCATGATGGCACCTGTGCCGTAGCCGGCAAGCACGTATTCTGAAATCCAGATGGGGTTGGACTCACCCGTAAAGGGGTTGATGGCGTAGGAGCCTGAGAAAACACCCGTGACTTTCCGGTCGCTGATGCGGTCGCGCTCGGTGCGCTTCTTCACGTAGGCTAGGTATTCGTCCACGGCGGCGCGCTGCTCGGGCGTCGTCAGTTCATCCACCAGCTCGCTCTCAGGAGCCAGCACCATGAAAGTGACGCCGAACATCGTGTCGGCACGAGTGGTAAAGATGGTGAAGCTCTTAGTCTCCTCCAAACCTTCCCCTGAAGTGAGAGGATTCATCTCCTCCTTGTCTTTCTTGGAAGGGTTAGGGGCAATTTTGAATTCTATCTCGGCACCCTCAGAGCGACCAATCCAGTTGCGCTGCGTCTCCTTCAGCGACTCAGTCCAGTCGATAGTCTCGAGACCATCGAGCAGACGCTGAGCGTAGGCCGACACGCGCAGGCACCACTGCTTCATCATCTTCTGCACTACAGGGAAGCCGCCGCGCTCGCTGACGCCGTCAACCACTTCGTCGTTGGCCAGCACAGTGCCCAGCTGGGGACACCAGTTGACCATCGTCTCGCCGAGGTAGGCGATGCGGTAGTTCATAAGCACCTGCTGCTGCTCAACCTCGCTCATGGCCTTCCACTCGTCTGCCGTGAACGAGAGTTCCTCGCTCTGGGCTACGTCGAGACCATCGGTTCCCTGCTTCTCGAAATGCTCGATGAGTTTCTCAATAGGCTGAGCGCTCTGACACTTGTTGCAATAGAACGAGCCGAACATCTGTTGGAACGCCCACTGCGTCCAGTGGTAGTACTGAGGGTCGCAGGTGCGCACCTCGCGGCTCCAGTCGAACGAGAAGCCTATCTTGTCTAACTGCTCGCGATAGCGGGCGATGTTGGCTTCGGTGGTTATGGCGGGATGCTGACCCGTCTGAATGGCATATTGCTCGGCGGGCAAGCCGTAGGCATCGTAGCCCATAGGATTGAGTACGTTGAATCCCTGCAAACGCTTGTAGCGGGCATAGATGTCGCTGGCGATATATCCGAGCGGGTGACCTACGTGCAGGCCGGCACCGCTGGGATAGGGAAACATGTTGAGGGCATAGAACTTCTTGCGCGTCTCGTCTTCAGTCACCTTATACGTCTGGGCAGCAACCCATCGTTGCTGCCACTTCTTCTCAATGTCTCTGAAATTGTATTCCATTTACGAAATGTGTTATTATACTTTTTTTCGGGCGCAAAGGTAGCTAAAAGTTTTAATAATTAGGACATTTACATTTAAAAAAAAGAGAAAATATAGGTCGCCGGCTAAATAAATCCCTGAAAGGGACAAGAAACATCAAAAGAGACCTTATCTTTGTGTCTGCAAAAATAATTCTTAACTTATAATGAAAAGAGTCTACACGTTGGCAGCTGCTCTGATAACTGCCTCATTAGTTATGTCACAGACTACGAAGAAGAGCTTTACGCTTAATGACTTGCTCAGTGGCGGTTCCACCTTCTGGAACCTGCAGCCTAAGTATATGTTCTCAGCCTGGTGGGGCGAGCAGCCGCTGGAACTGAGCGTTGAGAAAGTGCAGCGCATCGAGGCCGACGGCTCGCGGGGCAGCACGCTGTTCACGACCGACGACCTCAACGCCATCCTCGGCGAGAAGAAGGTGCACACGTGCTCTAATCTGACCTTTCCTTATGCCTCACAGCCGATAGTGAAGATTCAGACACAAAAGGAGATTATCCTGGTTGATTTTCAGAAGAAAAGCATCGTCTGGCGTGCCGATATTCAGGACGGCGCCTCGGAGCTGACGTGGAACGCAGAGAGCCGCGCCTTGGCCTACTGCATCGGCAGCAACGTGTTCGTGCAGACGGCCGACGGCGAGCGATGCCAGCTGACCAGCGACGGCAACGACGACATCGTCTACGGCCACAGCGTCAGCCGCGATGAGTTCGGCATCTCAGGTGGACTCTTCTGGAGTCCCGACGGCCGGCGTCTGGCGTTCTACAAGAAGGATCAGAGCCGCATACCCTCGTATCCGCAGGTCGACATCACGCAGCGCATAGCTGCCACCTATGTCGACAAATATCCTATGGCAGGCTGCGAGACAGAGGACGTCAGCGTAGCTGTCTACGACGTCGAGAGCCGCCGCACGGTGTGGCTGGCTAACGACAAGCCACTGACCGATTATATGACCAACCTCTCCTGGGCTCCTGACTCGAAGAAGCTTTTTGTCTTCGAGCTCAACCGCGATCAGAACTTCATGCAGCTTTTCGGCTACGACGCCTTCACGGGCAAGAAAGACACAGAGCCTGTCATCGAGGAGCGCCACCCGAAATATGTAGAACCGCTTCACGGCCTGACCTTCCTGCCGTGGGATCAGACGAAAGCGGTGATGCAGAGCCAGCGCGACAACTGGAACCACCTCTACCTTATTGATTTCAATAAAAATGTTTATCCCGAATGGCGCAATGCCGAGGGCGGCGGCACCGTATGTAACCACAAGAGTGTCAGCCTGTTGACGCCCGGAAAGTTCGTCGTGCGCGACTTCCTGGGCTTCAACGAGAAGACGAAGGCGGCGCTCTTCATAGGCAACGTCACACACCCGCTTCACCACACCGTCTGGAGCGTTCCCGTCAGCGGCCGGGGAAAGATGCGTCTCATCAGTGCCGGCGAAGGCGTTCACTCGGCCACCATCAGCGCCGATGGCTCGCAGATAATCGACACCTACTCGTCGCCAACCGTCGTTCGTCAATTCTCTCTACTTCCTACAAATAAAGGAATATCTATTCCTAAAGAGCCATCAACCCTATTACATTATACTCCTCTCACTCATGGCGGCGAGGGGACGTCCCTGCTCACTGCCGACGACCCGTGGAAGGACTATGCAGTGCCCGAAATCACGGGCGGTAGCATCAAGGCTGCCGACGGCACAACGGACCTCTACTACCGCCTCATCAAGCCCGTAGGCTTCGATGCGGCGAAGAAATATCCCACCGTCGTCTACGTCTACGGCGGACCTCACGCTCATAACGTACAGGCCTCGCGCGGCTACTACTTCCGAGGCTGGGAAATATATATGGCGCAGCTGGGCTACGTCGTCTTCGTGCTCGACAACCGCGGCTCGCAGTATCGAGGCCTCCGCTTTGAGCAAGCCACCTTCCGGCACCTGGGTGATGAGGAGATGCGCGATCAGATGTGCGGTGTAGAGTTCCTGAAGAGCCTCCCCTACGTTGATGCCGAGCGCCTTGGCGTCCACGGCTGGAGCTTCGGAGGTTTCATGACGACGAACCTGATGTGCTCCTACCCCGATGTCTTCAAGGTCGGCGTAGCAGGCGGTCCCGTCATTGACTGGAAGTACTACGAGGTGATGTACGGCGAGCGCTACATGGATCGTCCCGACGAGAACGTCGAGGGATATGCTTCCTCAAGCCTGCTGCCCAAGGCCAAGAACCTCAAAGGACGCCTGCAGATTATCCTGGGCTACAACGATCCCACCTGCGTGCCGCAGCACACGCTCTCCTTCGTGCGCGCCTGCATCGATGCAGGTACACAGCCTGACCTCTTCACCTATCCCGGCGACGGACACAATATGTTCGGCACCGACCAAATTCACCTACACGAGCGCATTACCCGCTACTTCGAGGATTATCTGAAATAACGCAGTAAGTTAATAAAGAGCCTGTAAAATAAGTTATAAGCCTGTAAAATGACGCAAGCAGAACATTGGGACAACAGTTACCAAGACATATTGAGGTTTGTTGAGACAAACAAACGGCGGCCTTCTAAATATCGCCCTGACGAGCGGGCTATGCATAATTGGTTGAAGTACAATCGCAAGCTACTCAATCACGATCAGCTTGACCCCGACCGTAGAAAGCTTTTTATTAAGCTCGAAGAGCTGTTGAGGGAGCATCGTCACATCAATCAATTTCAATAAATAACTCGAGCTTTAGCAAATTTTCATACTTGCTATTCTATCGAAATCTTTCAACAAAATGTGTTTGAATGATTTTGAACGAAGCTGGACGTATGCACATTGGGTGGAGTGTAAGTGAATCTTTTACCGTCACTCTCTGTCACAGGCGTCACAGCAGTCTTCACAAGTAGTTTTTCTTGATGCGACCAGTCGTATAGTCAGATTCAGCCTGCTGTATAAGCTGATTCAGCCAGCTGTGTAAGCCAATTCAGCCTGCTGTGTAGTCAGATTCAGCCAGCTGTGTAGAAGTAAAACAAGTATTACTGTCCGCTAACTGTACTTTTGTGCCTAAATTTAGGGCTTTTAGCATTATTAGACAAGCCCCCTAAGGAGTGTCAAC
>CAJOLI010000073.1 GCA_905235285.1 uncultured Bacteroidaceae bacterium | reverse complement strand
CTTCCTTGACCCCGCTTGCGGCTCCGGCAATTTCCTGACGGAGACCTACCTCTCGCTGCGCCGCCTCGAAAATGAAGTCATCCGCGAACGTTACCACGGACAGACATTCTTGGGCTTCCGCGCCGAGGACATCATCAAGGTGAGCATCCAGCAGTTCTACGGCATCGAAATCAACGACTTTGCCGTCACCGTAGCCACAACGGCGCTCTGGATATCTGAGGCACAAATGCTGACAGAAACAGAGCGCATCATACACCACGACATTGAGTTCCTGCCGCTTAAGAGCTACGCCAACATACGTGAGGGTAATGCTCTGCGAATGGACTGGGAAAGCGTAGCGCCCAAGGAACACCTTAATTATATTATGGGTAATCCGCCGTTCATTGGGGCAAGAATGATGGCTCAAGGGAGCCCGCAGAAGCGTGATGTTGAAGACTTGTTCGGAAAGATAAAAGACGTGCAGGATTTAGACTACGTCTGCTGTTGGTACAAGAAAGCAGCACAGTTGATGCAGGGCAGGTCTGTCTATACGGGCTTTGTCTCCACCAATTCCATCTGTCAAGGTTCACAAGTACCCATCCTTTGGAACGTCCTTTTAAACGATTTCCACGTACATATCAATTATGCCTATCAGACATTTAAATGGAATAGCGAGGCGAACGAGAAAGCCGCAGTCCACTGCGTCATCGTCGGCTTCTCCCCTGTAAACCTCACCGAAAAGTTCATCTATTCTACCAACGGACAAAAGCTAAAAGTGAGCAACATCAGTCCATACCTTTTCGAAGGTGACGACACCTTTGCCGTAAGCCAAAAGACACCTCTGTGCGACGTCCCGAAGATGAACTTCGGATGCCAGCCCCGAGATGGCGGAAACTTTGTGCTTAGCGATGAAGAACGTGCAGACATACTGGCTCGTGAGCCTTACTTAGAGAAATGGATTCGCCCATATATAGGTGCCGAGGAGTTTATCAAACAGAAATCGCGTTGGTGTCTGTGGCTTCGTGAAGCACAACCGGCAGACATCAAGCATAGCCGCATACTTTATGATAAGGTAAACGCTGTGCGCGAGTTCCGACTTGCCTCATCCGCAAAAACGACTATTGGCTATGCCAAGGTGCCACACCTCTTTGCTCAAATCACACAACCCGAAGGGGTAGACTGCCTGCTTGTGCCTCGCGTTTCATCAGAACGACGAAAGTATGCACCGATGGGCTTTATCAAAGCAGGGATAGTTGCTTCGGATGCTGTCCAGATTGTCCCTGAAGCTACGCTTTACCATTTCGGCGTACTCACCTCGAATGTTCACATGGCTTGGATGCGAGTGGTTTGCGGAAGGCTAAAGTCCGATTATCGTTATTCAAAGGAACAGGTGTATAACACCTTCCCTTGGCCCGCTCCCTCCGCCGAGCAGCGCCAGCGCATAGAGCAGACGGCACAAGGTATCCTTGACGCCCGCGCCAAATATCCCGACTCGTCGCTGGCCGACCTCTACGACGAGCTGACGATGCCCGCCGACCTGCAGCGGGCACACCAGGACAACGACCGCGCCGTCATGGCCGCCTACGGATGGAAGGCCAGCGCTCAGTTCACCGAAAGTATGTGCGTGGCGGAGCTGTTCCGCATGTACAAACGACTTACAGACGACAAGAATATATGAAAACCATCAACCCTTATTCCCCGCGGGCCGAACGCCTCGTGATGGCTGTCATCCTCGTGAACTCCGTAGTCATCCTGCTGCTGGCTTCCGGTTTCAAGTGGCCTTGGCTGCTGACTCTGGACGTCGCGTGCTCGCTCTTCTTCATAGCAGAGATGGCGATTAAGATGCGCCACGACGGCGTCCTCGGTTACTGGCACCGTGGCTGGAACATCCTCGACGGCACACTCGTGCTGCTTTCACTGCCCTCCATAGCAGCGACACTACTGCCTGTGACGGACCTCTCCTTCCTGCTCATCCTGCGCCTGCTCAGGGCGTTCCGCTTCTTCCGCGTGATACACTTCTTCCCGGGTGCCGAGCAGATTGGGCGCAACTTCCGCAAGGCCATGCGCGAGAGCATGTCGCTTTTCGCTGGCTACCTGCTCATAATTCTGGTCTTTGCCGTGCTCTCCACGTCATTCTTCGGGCACGTGGCCCCGCAGTACTTCGGCACACCCTTGGAGTCGATCTACAGCGTCTTCCGCCTGTTCACCATCGAGGGTTGGTATGACATACCCGATGCTGTGGCCAAGACCTACGGCACGTGGGGCATCATAGGCGTACGCCTCTATTTCACTGTGCTGCTCATCCTCGGCGGTGTCATAGGGCTCTCGCTCATCAACTCAGTCTTCGTCGACGCCATGGTAAGCGACAACAACGATGAGGTGCTCGAGCACATCAAGCAGTTAGAGGCTAAGATTGACAAATTGCTCGAGGACGATAAAAACAAGAAATCTTAGCAGGAACTCAATAGAGTGACAAAAAACGAGGCCAGGGGTTCATGAACCGTTGGCCTCGTTTTTTTGACATGGTTGCTTGAGGGAGTATGAGCCTACTGGTGTTGCGGGCGTAGCAGGTCGTTGACGGTCTTGACGGGGTTGAACGTCTCGAGAGGCACCTCGACGAAGATGGTGGACCAGTCGCTCATGGCCCCGTTCCAGAGACCGGGCAGCTCGAGGGCCTTGAGCTCGCGGCCGTCCTTGCTCTTGTAGGATATAAAACCAGTGGCAGAGTCTACATAGCGTGGCAGGTCGAAAGGCTGTCCGCGGTAGTCGCGAATGGCGCATACCAGGTCCACGGGGTTGAAGTGTGTGCCGCCCTGGAACATAGCCATGTAGGCAGGGTTGTGTGTGTCAATCTGCGAGCTCTCGAGGATTTGTGGGCTCACGGAGCCATCGACGTTGAAGGCGAGGAACGGTCCGCCACCGGGCTCGCCTACGTTCTTCACCATACCGCAGACGCGCAGCGGGCGGTTGAGCTTGGTGCGCAGCAGTTCGAGGCGTTGGTCGGTGCTCAGGCTGTCGAACTCCGGTAGCTCGGTGCACAGCGTATTGCGCACGAACTGCTCTATCTCGTCTATCTCGGCGTGGCCGAGTCCGCCTTGGTCGAGGCGCCGCAGGTAGTCGAAAGCCTGGCGCTGCGTGGTCACCAATATGCCTGCGATGACTTGCTTCCAGAGCGTAGTGGCCGGCTTGAGGCTGTCGGGGACGACATTGTCGATGTTCTTGATGAAGACGATGTCACTGTCGAGGTCAGAGAGGTTCTGGATGAGTGCTCCGTGGCCGCCTGGGCGGAAGAGCAGACGCCCGTCTGCCGTGCGGAAAGGTTCGTCGTCCATGGTGGCCGCAAGGGTGTCGGTCGATGGTTTCTGCTCGCTGAAGCTGACGTTGTACTTGATGCCTTGATGCCGTAGGCTGCCTCATAGTCTGGCAGCACTCGCTCCACAAGCTCCTCAAAGAGTTCGCGGTGCTCAGCCGAGACGGTGAAATGGACGTCGGCACGTCCCTGGCTGGTAGCGTAGAGGGCAGCCTCTACGAGGTGCTCCTCGAGGGGCGTGCGGGCGCAGTCGGGGTAAGCGTGGAACTGCAGCAGGCCCTTAGGCAGCTGCCCGTAGGCCAGACCGTCCTCGTCGAGCATAGCATGAACGACTTTGCGGCAGGAGCCCTCGGCCATCAGGTCATCGACACCCTTGCCGTAGAGCACGGTGCATGCATCGTCGAGTGCAGGGAAGAAGGCGAATGAATGAATGTTGGCGAAGAAGTTACGCTCGAAGTCGGTGGTAGGAACGTCGTTCTGGCCGTCGCGGAACTCAAACATATTCTTGAACATACGCGAGGCAGCGCCGCTGGCCGGCACAAACTTGGTGACGTGGTGGCCCTCGGCCTTATAGTCGGTCCAGGCCTCGACGTAGGCTTGGCAGTCGGCACCGGATGGCGCTTTGATACCGGCTCCTACGGCGGCGGCTGAGCGCAAGCGCAGGTAGGGAAATCCCTGCCTGAACTGCTGTAGTTGGTGCTCGGCCTGCTCGGGCGTGATGCCCTTGGCTGAGAGCTGTTTCAGGTCGTCTGTAGTGAACATAGTAAACAATTGTTTTACGTTGTAGAAATGTTATTTGTTATGAATTTGCGGTCAAAAATAGTGAAAATTGTCGAAACAATATTCGCGATTGAGGAAAAAAGATTATCTTCGCAAATAAAAATAATCGATTTCACTCAAAAATGGACTCTAAAGATATTCTTTCTGCACGCGAAAAGGCGCTCTTGCGGAAACGCACTGCCGAACTGAAGACACTGCTCAGACATGAACTGAAGGAGAGCGACGAGGAGAGCCTCAACGAACTATGGGCGCAGGCTCTCGAAGCCGGCACCCTGCAGCGCGATGCCTTCGGGATGCACCCTCTGCTGAGCGACGTGGAGACGGGCATCGTGCTCGCCACAGAGATAGGCGTCTCGCGCGCTGCCGTACTCGGTTTGCTCACCAACCGCCTGCTGGCAGGAGGCTTCATCAGTGCCGAGGAGATCGGCCGCCGATTCGGCGATGACGTAGCAACCATCGTCAAAGGCCTCACACGCATCAACGAGCTCTACGAGAAGAACCCCATCATCGAGAGCGAGAATTTCAAGCAACTGCTGCTCTCGCTGGCTACGGACATGCGCGTCATTCTCGTAGTCATTGCCTCGCGCGTATGCGTAATGCGTAATATTAAGGAGTCGGAGAACGACAATGCGCGGCGCAAGGTGTCAAGCGAAGCCGCTTATCTCTACGCTCCGCTTGCCCACAAACTCGGTCTCTACAAGATAAAAAGCGAACTCGAAGACCTCTCGTTGAAGTACCTTGAGCACGATGCTTACTACCATATCAAGGAGAAACTAAACGCTACGAAGAAGAGCCGCGATGCCTACATCGAGCGTTTCATAAAGCCAATAGACGAGAGACTTAAGGCCACGGGGTTAAAGTTCCACATGAAGGGGCGCACGAAGAGCATCCACAGCATCTGGCAGAAGATGCAAAAACAGCGGTGCCCCTTCGAGGGCGTCTATGACCTCTTCGCTATCCGCATCATCCTTGACTCGCCCCTCGAGCACGAGAAGCAAGACTGCTGGCAGGTGTTCTCTATCATCACAGACATGTACCAGCCCAACCCCAAGCGCATGCGCGACTGGCTCTCCATTCCCAAAAGCAACGGCTACGAGAGCCTGCACATCACCGTCATGGGCCCTGAAGGCAAATGGGTGGAAGTACAGATACGCACCGAACGCATGGATGAGATTGCCGAGCGCGGACTGGCTGCCCACTGGCGCTACAAAGGCGTCAAGGGAGGCGAGGCTGCCGTAGAGACGTGGCTGCAGAGCATCCGTGGAGCCTTGGAGTCGGGCGACGACTTGCAGCTGATGGACCAGTTCAAGATGGACCTGTACGAGGACGAGGTCTTCGTGTTCACGCCCCACGGCGACCTCTTCAAACTGCCGCAGGGCGCCACCGTGCTCGACTTCGCCTACGCCATACACACCAAGATAGGCAACAAATGCACCGGCGGACGCATCGGCGGCCGCATGGTGACACTGCGCCACGTGCTGCAGAGCGGCGACCAGGTGGAAATCATGACCCACGTCAATCAAGTGCCCAAGCAGGACTGGCTCAATGTAGCGAAGACGGGACGTGCACGTTCTAAGATACGTCAGGCCCTCAAGGAGATGGCTGCCAAGGACGCCGCCTTCGCCAAAGAGGAGCTGGTGCGCAAAGCGCGCAATCGCAAGATAGAGCTCGAAGAGGCTACACTCATGCACACCATGACGCGCCTGGGCTACCGCATCGTCACCGAGTTCTACAAAGCGCTGGCCGATGGCACCCTCGACATGAACACCCTGCTCTCGACCTACGTCATGCAGCAGCGGCACGAGCGGGGAGAGACGGCAGCGCAGGCCATCAGCGCCGACAATTTCAACGCGACAACAAACGCAGCAGCCACTGCTGGCAAAGGCGACGTGCTCGTCATAGACCAGAACATGCGAGGCATAGAATACACGCTGGCGCGATGCTGCCAGCCCGTCTACGGCGATGACGTCTTCGGTTTCCTGACATCGGGCGGAGGAATCAAGGTGCACCGCGTCAGCTGCCCCAACGCCCCGGCACTGCGCTCACGCTACGGCTACCGTATCATTGACGCACGATGGGAAGGGAAGGGAAACAGCCAGTACGGCATCACACTACGCATCGTCGGGCAGGACGACCTCGGCATCGTAAACAACATTACTTCTATAATCTCTAAAGACGAGAAGATACTGCTGCGAAGCATCTCTATCGACTCCCACGACGGACTCTTCTCAGGCACTCTCACCATCATGCTCGACGACCTTGCCCGCCTCAAGAGCCTCATCCAGAAACTGTCGAACGTCAGAGGCGTCAAGAACGTCGAGAGGATGTGAGGGGGAGAGAGTTCTCGAAGTGTCAGGGCGAGCAAAATCGAACGTTAACTCCAGAGTTGAAAATTGAAAAACGGAAGTTAAAAGGTCTTAAGTTATTTCTCCATTTCAATTATTAGCTATACATTTGCATGACAAAGCGAAAGAAAATGGCAGAAAACAAGATAAAACTCATATACATATTAATATTATTATGCCTCGCCACAGCGCCCGCTGCGGCGCTCGCACAGGAGATAGTCGTCGGCACATACACCTTCAAGGACGGCGGCGAATACGAAGGCGAGATATTCAAAGGGCGCCCGTGGGGCAAGGGTGTCACCCACTACAAGAACGGCGACATCTACGAGGGCGAATACAACAAAGGCAAGCGCCAGGGCTACGGCATCTACACCTTCTCCGACGGCGAACGCTACGAAGGCGAGTGGTATCAGGATCAGCAGCACGGAAAAGGCGTCTTCTACTTCCGCAACAACAACCGATACGACGGCCTCTGGTTTCGCGACTTCCAGCAGGGCAAAGGCACGATGCACTACTTCAACGGCGACACCTACGAAGGCGACTGGGTGGAAGACAAGCGTGAAGGCACTGGCATCTACACCTACGCCGGCGGCGACTACTACAAAGGTTCGTGGAAAGAGGACCTCAAGGACGGGCAAGGCCTGTTCGTATGGTCCAACGGAGCCAGCTACAACGGCACCTGGAAGGCCGGGCGGATGAATGGCACAGGCACCTACCACTACGCCAACGGCGACGTCTACAAAGGCACCTTTGTCAACGACTCGCTCGAGGGGCGCGGCATCTACTCCTTCAACAACGGCGACCGCTACGAAGGAGGCTACCGCAAGAGCCAGCGCGAGGGCGAGGGCGTCTTCGTCTATGCCAACGGCAACAAATACGTAGGGCAGTTCCGGGGAGGGCTCAAACACGGAAGCGGAGTCTTCACCGGCGTCGACGGCACCAGCTACACCGGCCAGTGGCGCAACGACAAAAAAGAAGGACGAGGCCGCTATGTATGGAGCAACGGCGATGTCTACGACGGGGAATGGCACGACGGCGTCATGGACGGCGAAGGCATCTTCAGAGGAGCCGACGGCAGCAAATTCCGAGGACTCTTCAAGGGTGGCGAGCGCCACGGCAAATGTGTCATGGAGACAGCCGACGGCGTGCGCTTCGAAGGCTCATACAATAATGGCGTGCGCCACGGCGACTTCGTAGAAAAGGACAAGAACGGCAACGTCATACGCCGCGGACGCTATGCCAACGGACGCATCGAGGAGAATTGATGCACCTTGTCCCAACCTAGATTTTAAGTGGGTTCTTTTAATCAAGTCGAGCTTTTTGGGGTTTTAAAACATAATTAACAGAACACACCTTTAATGTTTTGTTGTCGTGGCGTTTAGTGTTCAAAGGTCCATTTATTGACTAAATGCAAGAGTTTCAGCCATTCTCTTGCACTTTTATTTTGTCAGTACAAAAAAAAAACGTACCTTTGCCGCGCGAAAGGAACTAACCCCTCGTTAACACACCTGCGAGGCTTTAGTCTATATTCAACACATTAATCCGCAAGAAGCAAAATGATTATTGATAGCGTAGCTATGTTTGACCGTTACGTCGGTTTGAACAAGCTCTTCAGCGTTGTTGCCGAATTTCTTCGTCACACAGACCTGAGCACACTGCCGGTTGGGAAAACGACGATTCAAGGCGACGACGTTTTTATTAATATACAAGAAGCAGCACCCAAGGCACGCACCGAGACGCTCTTCGAGACGCACCGCCGCATGATAGACATCCAAGTGCCTATCTCCGACACCGAAGAGCACGGATGGGCGCCCGCAGACCTGCTGCCTGCCGCCGACTACGACGAAGCCATCGACATGACACTCCACGGCTACGCCGAGAGCGACAACGGCTCCCTGGCCACCACCTATTTCACACTTTGCCCCGGGCAGTTTGCCATCTACTTCCCATCCGACGGCCATGCCCCCGCCATCACGCCTACTGGCTTACGCAAGGGCATCATCAAAGTGCGAATATAATCCCCCCGGAAGTTTTAATAAAAAATATTCATGGCAGAGAAAAAGAAAAGCAGTAAGGCGGAGGCTAAAGCCACGCCCAAGAAAAGCACTTCTACGAAGAAGGCTGAGACAAAGACTGCAAAGAAAGCAACGGCCAGCGCCAAAGAACAGGCTGCGGCCGCTCCGGCACTCAAGATCCTCAAGAACGACGTATGGCTTCAGCCCTTTGCCGATGCTATCGAAGGGCGACACAACTTCGTACAGGCAAAGCTGGACGAGCTCACCAACAAGGGTGCTCGCAAGCTCTCTGACTTCGCTACAGGCTACCTCTACTACGGTCTCCACCACGAGGACCGCAAATGGATCCTGCGCGAATGGGCACCCAACGCAACAGCTATCTACGTGATCGGCGACTTCAACAACTGGCAGGAAGAGAAAGCCTATGCCATGAAGCGTATCAAAGGAACCGGCGACTGGGAGCTGCGCTTGCCCGAGAAGAACATGCACCACGGCGACCTCTTCAAGCTCAAGATTCACTGGGACGGAGGCGAAGGCGAACGCATTCCCGCATGGGCAACACGAGTCGTACAGGACGAGCAGACAAAGATCTTCTCCGCACAAGTATGGGCTCCACAAGAGGCCTACACATGGAAGGTTCAGAAATTCAAGCCCAACACCTCGCCGCTGCTCATCTACGAATGCCACATCGGCATGGCACAGGATGCCGAGAAGGTAGGAACCTACCGAGAGTTCCGCGAGAACGTGCTGCCGCGCATCATCGCCGACGGCTACAACTGCATACAGATTATGGCCATTCAGGAGCATCCTTACTACGGCTCCTTCGGCTACCACGTCTCCAGCTTCTTTGCTGCCAGCTCACGCTTCGGCACACCCGAGGAACTCAAAGAGCTCATCGATGCAGCACACGAGAAAGGTATCGCCGTCATCATGGACATCGTACACAGCCACGCCGTGAAGAACGAGAATGAAGGCCTCGGCAACTTCGCCGGAGACCCCAACCAATACTTCTACCCCGGCGGGAGACACGAGCATCCGGCATGGGACAGCCTTTGCTTCGACTACGGACGCAACGAGGTGCTGCACTTCCTGCTCTCCAACTGCAAGTACTGGCTCGAGGAGTACCATTTCGACGGCTTCCGCTTCGACGGCGTCACATCCATGCTCTACTACAGCCACGGACTCGGCGACAATTTCCTCGACTACAGTGCCTACTACAACGGCAATGAGGACGACAATGCCATCGCTTACCTCACGCTGGCCAATCTGCTCATACATGAGGTGAAGTCTAAAGCCATAACCATTGCCGAAGAGGTCTCGGGCATGCCCGGACTGGCCATGCCGTTCAAGGAAGGCGGCTACGGCTTCGACTATCGCATGGCCATGAACATCCCCGACTACTGGATCAAGGTCATCAAGGAACAACGTGATGAGGACTGGAAACCCAGCTCCATGTTCTGGGAAGTCAAGAACCGACGCGCCGACGAGAAGACTATCAGCTACTGCGAAAGCCACGACCAGGCTCTCGTGGGCGACAAGACGATTATCTTCAGGCTCATCGATGCCGACATGTACTGGCACTTCAAGAAGGGCGACGAGAACTACAACGCAGAGCGCGGCATAGCTCTCCACAAGATGATACGCCTGCTCACCGCCTCTACGATGAACGGCGGCTACCTCAACTTCATGGGTAACGAATGGGGACATCCCGAGTGGATTGATTTCCCCCGCGAAGACAATGGTTGGAGCTACAAGTACGCACGGCGTCAATGGAGCCTCGTCGATGACAAAGACCTTTGCTACCACTACCTCGGCGACTTCGACAAGGCTATGCTCCGAGTCCTGAAGATGCAGAAGGATATCCAGAAGACACCCGTCACGGAGATTATCACCAATGACGGCGACCAGGTCTTCGCCTACCAGCGTGGCGACCTGCTCTTCGTCTTCAACTTCTCCTACAACCGCAGCTACACGGGCTATGGTTTCCGCGTACGCCAGGGCAGCTACAACGTGCTGCTTAACACCGACGACACGGCCTTCGGAGGTCACGGGCTCAACGACGACACCCTCAGTCACCTCACAAACTTCGATCCCATCCTCGCCCGCGAGAACAAGGGATGGCTCAAGCTCTACCTGCCTGCCCGCTCGGCCGTAGTGCTGACACGAATCATTGAGTGAGAGACTCTCCGACACCCAATGTCGCGCAAACTTAGCCTGTCATAGCTGTAATTGCGAGACTTGGCATACAAACATAAAAGCCTGCTACTGAGCTCAGTAGCAGGCTTTCCTTTTATCTGTAGGGAAATTCCCTCTGCGTTTAGGTGAAATCCGTTTGCAGGCTTTGTGAATAGTCGTACCTTTGCAGCGAGATAAAGAAAAAGACACTATTAACTTCTTAAAGACATACGACTATGAAAAAGATTTTAGCTACCCTCGCAATGGCATTCGGCTGCATCCTTTCAGCAGCTGCTATGAGCTACGAAGAGGCCCGCGAGCAGGCTCTCTTCCTCACCGACAAGATGGCCTACGAGCTCAACCTCAACGACGAGCAGTATGAGTACTGCTACGAGATAAACCTCGATTACCTTCTCAGCGTAGAGACAGCCGATGATGTCTACGGCAACTATCTTGCATACCGCAACGCTGACCTGCGCCACATTCTCTTCGACTGGCAGTACACCATCTTTGCCGCAACAGACTATTTCTTCCATCCGCTGCTCTGGAACCGCGGTGTCTGGACGTTCCCCATCTATCGCTACTACACCTACGGCCACTACTTCTACCATCGTCCACACGTCTACCTCACCTATCACGGAGGACACGGGCGCTTCTATTACGGAGGGGGATATTATGGCAGCCGCCGTCCCCATTGGAACGGAGGCCTGCGAGGCCACGACCGCGGTCCGGTGACTCGCCGTAGTGACTTCGGACGCGGAGGACATGGCAACGCACACAACAACATCGGCCACACGCGCAGCGGTCGCAACGGCAGCTTCGGCAGCACACGTTCCGCACACCACGACGATGCCTACGGCCTGGGCAGCCAGAGCCACACCCGTGGAAACCGCACCGGTTCGTTCGGCGCCACACGCCACTCGTCTGATGCAGGCCGCTCGGACATCGACCACACACGCTCAGCAGAGGCTGGTCACTCGTCAAGCTTCGGTAGTAACCGCTCAGCTTCAGACGCAGGTCACTCGTCAAGTTTCGGCAATAACCGCTCAGCTTCAGACGCTGGTCACTCGTCAAGTTTCGGCAATAACCACTCAGCTTCAGACGCAGGCCGCTCAAGCTTCGGCACCAGTGGCCACTCGGTAAGCAACGATGCACGTACGGGCAGTTTCTCACGCAGCAGCAGCAATTCCTACAGCCATCCCAGCTCGACGCGCAGCTCCAGCGGTGCCAACCGCCCGAGCATCGCCACCCGTTCGTCAGGCAGCGCAGGTTCAATGGGTGGCTCGCGTGGAGGCAGCTCGATGGGCTCTCGTGGAGGCAGTTCGATGGGCTCGCACGGCGGAGGCTCTATGGGCGGCTCGCGCGGCGGTCACAGCGGTCGCGGCCGATAGTCAGAAGCCACAGACATGCATCGTGGTAAGCGGTGCCATCATAAAGCCAGTCGCATAACGGAGCAGAAGGCGTGAAGCCAGCCAGCTCGAAGATGCGGCTGGCTTTTTTGTTGGCTACGGCAATGATGGCATAGAGGGTGTGGAGGTGAATGGCCCCGGCATAGTCGATAAGCAACGCTAATGCGCGTTGCCCTAAGCCCTGCCCTTCATATCCGGGCAGCAGTGCCATGCCCAATTCGGCACGGTTATGAAGGGGATCAAAGTTTGTCAGGTCTACGAAGCCTACCGGTGTCCATGTCTCGGCAGCCTCTGTCTGCCTGACATCTACGGTCAGGCGCACTTGCTTGTCGGCAAAGATATCGGCGGTGTTTTGCTCAAGAAACTGCCGGAGCGTGAAACGCGAAAAGAAAGCGCTCGCGCTGCCGTACTGCCACAGCGTCACGTCGTTCTCGAGCTTATAGGCCAGTTCCAGGTCCTCGGGCTCGGCTGCCCTGAGGCGTATGTCATTCGAAGCAGTCATTGGGCAGAATCAGGGTTTTATGCTTCAGCGAGTAGGTCCCTATGTGCAGGTTCAGCCCCCTGGCATTGGCAGCGCGCAAGGTCTCTATCACGCGGGTGTACGCTTCGCTGTCAGTGTCGGTCTCTAAGGTGAGGTACAGGGCCTTGCGCGTATGGGGACTGGCAGCCACCGCATCGAGGTCAGTGCAGCGATAAGCCTCTAAGTGGTTGCGGCGGCAGACATCTTCTACGGCCTCCCAGGCTGCATCGCTACCCACGAATAGCATACGCTCGCGCGGAGTACCGCACGAAGTCAACACCATAAGACGGCGGCCGAACTTGGCTATCATGACCAGAAAACCGCAGACATAGACAGCAATCTTCACCAACCACGACAGCCCGCGATAGGTGCGCCGCAGATTCTTATTGAAGAAGATGAGCATCGCGTTGTAGAAATTATATACGTAGCGCATGCTCGTCAGTTTCGTCGACTCGCCCTTGTAGTGGAGTATGGGCGACGGCAAGTACCAGTTCTGCCATCCGTTCTTCAGAATGCGATAGCTCAGGTCAATGTCCTCGCCGTACATGAAATAGTCCTCGTCGAGGAAGCCTACCTCATCGAGCGTCTGCCGGCGCATCATCATGAAAGCGCCAGAGATAACCTCTATCTGCGAGGCCTGCGAGGCGTCGAGGTATTGCATGTAGTATTTACCGAAGCGGCGGTGCTTGGGGAAGAGCCAGCAGAGGCCCGACATCTTGTAGAACGCCGTGGCGGGCGTAGGGATGCCGCGGCGCGACTCTAAGGCAAAGGAACCGTCGTGGTTCACCATCATAGTGCCCAGAGCCCCGGCTTGCGGGTGGCTGTCCATGAGGTTCAGGGCCTGGCGTAGCGTCACCTTAGAGAGGATAGTGTCTGGGTTGAGCAGGAGAATGAAATCGCCCTGAGCTTGACAGATGGCGGCATTGTTGGCCCTCGAGAAACCCACGTTGGCCTTGTTCTCCACAAGGTGCACCCAGGGGAAGGCACGGCGGACATACGCTACGGAGTCATCCTCGCTGGCGTTGTCGACAACCCACACCTCGGCATCGATGCCTTCGATGGCTGGCACTATGCTCTCGAGGCACTGGGCCAGATAAGGCCGCACATTATAACTTACAATTATTATTGACAGTTGCATTCTTTCAAGAGTTGTCAGCGCGAGCCTTGGGGCCAGATGAAGGCGAAGCCCACAAGCACCATCAGCGCCATGTAGGCAAAGGTAGGCTCAGTGCCAAAAAGATAGTAGCAGATGACGTTAAGGTACAACGGCACACTCAGCACCGAAATCCGGCAGATATCGGAACGCAGGCCTGCGACACCCTCCACGCCGTCAACGTTAGCCTCTGCGTCAACGTTCTCGTTTTCGTCAACGTTTGCATAAGCGTTTGCGTCAACGCCAATGTTTTCGTTTTCTCCAGCAGAGAATAACCTGTTGATGAAGGCTATCCGACGCCACTTCAACACCAAGGGAAGCGAGATAAGCGTCAGAGCCACACACACAATCTGAACCCAGTACTCATCAGCGGTGCCCGAGGCCAGCACGCCCGTGGGCAACAGCCCTGTCTCAAAAGCCACCGTAAGCAAGGCTGCAGTGACCAATGAAGCAATATATGTAATCTTACTTATCGACATTATTATTAAACTTTACACTCGAGCTTACTCGCTCGGTACTTCAAGAACTATCAACTCTCAACGATGGCCCCAGGCCATGCTCTTTAAACTATCAACGATCAAACGGCCTGCGGTCAACGATACTTCGGCCCAGCGTCACCTCGTCGGTGTAGTGCAGAGCCTCGTTCTGCGCCACGCCACGCGCTATCGTAGTCACCTTCACGGCCGTATGAGCCAGTTTACGGAAGATGTAGAAGCACGTAGTGTCGCCCTCCATCGTGGGGCTCAGGGCAAAGATCACTTCGGCGATGCCGCCACCCTCGACACGCTGTACCAGCGAGTCAATCTCGAGGTCTGAAGGCCCGATACCATCGATAGGCGAGATGATTCCTCCGAGCACGTGGTAGACACCAGTGAAACTGCCCGTAGCCTCAATGGCCATGACATCCTCCACGCTTTCTACGACGCAGACCAGGCTGTGGTCGCGCGAGGCCGACTGGCATATCTCGCACTCATCGCCGTCGCAGATGTTATGGCACACGCGGCAGTAGCGCACGTTGGCCACCAGCTCGCTAAGGCTTGATGCCAACGCTTCCACATCGCCCTGCGGACGCCGCAGCAGGTGCAACACTAACCTCATAGCTGTCTTGCGCCCGATGCCTGGAAGGCTCGACATCTGCCCCACTGCCCTCTCGAAGTAAACCGATGGAATTTCCATATTGACTGCAAAGGTAGTAAAAGATTGGGGATTAGGGATTAGAGATTGGAGTTTTTTTTGAAATTAGAAGAAAAAAGGAAGAAAAATGGAAAGCATAAAATGAAAATGACAGCAAATCTATGATAATGCCCACGCCAAGCCCTGTGAGAAAGCAGCCGGCTGCATCGCCATAGTCAACCGGCCGCATCGCCAAACTCAACCGGCTGCACCGCCATATTCAGCCGGCTGCATAAGGTGTCCCACCCAGGTGATCCACCTCACGCAACTGCATGCATCATCAATACCTCCTGGGACTTTTTGCAAAATCTGTTAAGACAATTCGCCAAAACCCTTGGGACAATTTTATTTAAAAGTTGAAATAATTCTGCTTCGCAGGCACAGAGGACACAGAGGACACAATAGAGAAAAGTGAAAAGTGAAAAGAGAAAAAAGGAGTGTGAAACGTGTATTTGGGTTTACCGTTTAGGGCTTATCGCCTGGAGATTAAGATGATTGAGATAAAGTATTGAAGGAGAGATGTGAAAAGTAGAACTATTATGAACCGGAAAGAAAAA
>CAJOLI010000072.1 GCA_905235285.1 uncultured Bacteroidaceae bacterium | reverse complement strand
AAACGATTCTATAATTCCGATACATTCGAGTTCCGGAGTATGTGAATAATTCTCTAATTCTCTAATTCTTGATAAAAAAAATAACTTGCGAAACATGAAATCCTTTATTTTATGATTGTTTTTATTCCATTATGAATATATAGTCCCTTTTGAGACGGCGCAGCGTTCAGCTTGCGGCCGCTCATGTCATACCAGTCGTCGGCCCCGTTCGTGTCATTCGTGAAATTCGTAGTCTCGATTCCTGTAGTGATGTCGCCATCGAAGTTCAGCACGCGAAGTTCAGCACGATGCTCTTGGCACCTGCCTTCAGGTCGCTGGCGGTGAGGCCTTTCAGCTGGAAGTAGCCGCGGAAGGCCCCGATGGTCACGTCGGCCGAGGGGTAGTAGAGCTTGTTGTCGGCCCCGAGGTAGAGCACGCTGCGGTCGTTGGCCGCGAGCGTAACGGGCGAGTAGCTGCCCTTGAAAGCAACTACGTCGAAGGAAGAGGCTCCGGGGACGTTGACGATGGTGACGTCCTTGAACACGGGGTTCTTGATGTCCTCGCCCGACTCCCACTTCACGATGTAGGGGACGCCGTCGACGATGGTGTTTTTATTGGTGAAGGTGAGCGTCAGCGTGCCGTCAGCAAAGCTGCTGCCTGTAAGTGCCTTCACCGTGGCCCCCTGGAGCGGGGTGCCGTCGAAGCTCTCGAGCCTGAAGGGCAGATAGAGAGTGTTCCATGAACCGTCCTTATAGAGCGTGCGACCGTAGATGGTGATATCGGTGGCTTGGCCTTCCTCTATGTACTTATTGATAAAATATGTGTTGTCGACGTTGTTGAACAGATAGCCTTTCCAATCCGTTATATAGGTGTTGTCGCCATAGGTCAGATAGCCCAAGGCGGGATTACCTTCCTTAATCACGTAGAGGTCGATGCCGAGCAGAGGATAGCACGTATGTGTTGCACCCTGAACGTCTTTCAATGCATCCTTGTCGCCACAGCGGGTAACCTTTGCGGCACCTTCAGTCTGGCAATTGACGTGGAAGCATTTGTTGAGCGAGGCTCCCTTTGCGGGGTTGTGTTCGGTGGGACCCTGGTTGTTGAGCCAGTAGAAGTCGGCATACATGACATTTTCGTCAAGCTCGCACAACTCATAGCAGTCGTCAAAGCGCACGTCGGCATCAGCTTCTCCCCATCCCACAAGGGCTCCGGCCCATGTGCCGTCGCTGATGCCATTGTCTACGGCCGTCAGTTTGCCACTGTAAATGCAATCGTAGAGATGAGTCGTGGATGTTCTGGCATGGCCAATGATGCCACCGCCGTGTGCATTGCTTTGGGAGCTGCCGCCAAAGGTGACGTCGGCCTCAATGGCGCAGTTGTAGACCGTGGCATAGCTTTCGTCCATACATTCGCCCAGAAGGCCGGCTGTATGCAGGGCGCCCTTGACGCTGCCCTTCACCTTCAGGTTCTTGATCGTTCCGTTGTCAACAAGCCTGAAAGGAGCGGCAAACAGCTTTGCCGTTTCAATATCGACGGTCAGCGTGTGGCCGTCGCCGTCGTATGTGGGTACACTACTGTTCTGAATGAGCTTGGCGCCCCACTTGGTGGTGGTGATGTCGGCCGTCTGCTTCCAAGTCTTGTCGGCATAATCAGGATAGAAGTTCGACAAATAGATGAATTCGCGCCAGTTATGCTCCGAGCTGATAAGGTAAGGCTCGGTATTTGTTCCCTTGCCTTCGAAATACTCGTCGACATAGTAGGGATAGACCGTGGTTCCATCACCGCTCATCCTCCACATGGCGCCAAGTTCGTTGAACAGCTGCTGGGCTTGCATCTCCCGGGCGTCGGTGGTGCCTTCGGGTGCGGTCATCCCTTCGTCTGTAAAGATGTAGTAGAAACCGTTGATGTTGTTCTTTCCGTCCGATCTGGTTTCGCCCACGACGACGTTATCGTTTTTGAAACCTTTTGTCACTAAGCTGCCGGCGTAGAAGCAGTCTGAAATATTCAGGGTTCCGCCGTTGTTGTGACCCACGAAGGGAGAACTCTTGCCTGGGTTAGGCTGGTGTTCGACATAATAAGCGTCATAATAGAATAATCCATCATAATGATAGTTCTTCTGGCCTACTTGGACGACACCATTGAAGAGCGTGTTGCGGATGTCGAGTGTAGCCCCGGGCGACACTTCGCCCACGATGCCGCCGTTGTAGTAGTTGCCATATCGGAAGTCACCACTCATGGTGCAGCTCTCGATGACGTTGCCTTCGCCGACCACTCTGCCCACGATGCCGCCGCACCACTGCGAGCCCCAGATGCGTGCATAGCAGCCATTGCCCGTTGACTTCCATTCGTTTCCAGACGTCTGGTAGTTGCGCTGAATGCCTGTTATGCGGAGGTTACGGATGGTGGCGCCGTCGATATGGCGGAACGGAGCGCGGTAGTTATTGCCATCATACTGTTTTTCAGTGTCGCCCTTCAGCGTGTAGCCCTGTCCGTCGAACACGCCTTTGAACGGGTGCTCTTTGGTGCCGACAAAAGTGTTCATGGTGCCCAGGTCGATGTCGTTCATCATCTTGGCATAGATGTTCTGGGCGCCATTGTTGACAACGTCGCAGAGGAAGCGCCAGTCGTCGGCGGTCCTCATCTCGAAGGGCAAGGCTTTCGTGTATTGGTCCTCGATGAACTGCACCAGGGCATTGGGGTTCTTCTCCTTCCAGAGCGCTGCCTGATCTTGAAGGACGTGGAAACGGGTGTTGGAGCCAAAGTCCGTTGCGGATGATGTCCACGTAATGCCATTGGGATTTGCCGAATAGACGTAGACGTCGACTTCATCGTCAAGGGCACGGTTAAAGGCGTTCTCGCCGATGAAGGTCAGCGACTTGGGCAGATACAATTTTTCCAGACGGCTGCAGAACTGGAACGCCCTCTCGCCAATGGCAACGACGCCTTCGGGGACGACGACCTCACCCAGGTTAGCCATGTTGAACATATTTTTTGGGATGGTCGTTATGCCCGACGGAAACTCAAAGCGCTCGAGGCTTGTGGCCATGAACGAGCCCTCGCCGAAGTCGGTAGAACCAACGAGGCTGTAATGTATCTTCCTTAAGTTTATGCAGTTGTAGAAGGCGTAGTTTCCGACGTGCGCAATCTGCAAACCTAAATTCACACTGTCAATCTCTTCGCGGAGGGGAAACCAACCTGGTTGTCCGTCGTCGAATCTTGTGTAATCGTTCATTACACCGTCGCCTTCCCATTCGTGCAGGAACACGAGTGTCTTCTGCTCCTTGTCGTATCTCCAGGTGATGCCGCCGCCGCAGGTCATCACGTAGGGACGGTCAATCATGGCGGGGAACTTTTTGAGCCACTGGCCATCCTTCATGAAGTGGAAGATGGTCTCATCCCGGAAATCGGTGGCTGAGCCTTCCCAAGTGTCTATGTCTCCGTTGATGATGACATCCACTACGATATCGTAGTCGGCAAAGGCGTTTAGGCCGATCTTCGTGACGCCGTCTTCGAAGGTGACCTGCCTCACCTTTCGGCTATAATCTTTCCAAGGCACCTCGTCCGTACTGGCGTAGTCGGCCATTGCCCCGGTGCCTGAGACGGTCATAGTATTGTCGATGTTCAGCGTCACGGTGCAGTCGCCCGAAGTCCATTCTTTGCTTTCTGCAGTATACTGAAGCCAGTTGCCCACTCCGGGATAAGCACTGACCCAAAGATCCCAGTAGTCTTCCGGTACGACGATGTGGTTTTCTCCACGATTGTTGGTGTCCTCTGGTAATGGCGGATTAAGCCATGTCTCAAACGGCTTTCCGAGGCATGTCATGGTTGTGTTATAAAACGTGAATGCTCCCATGCCCACGTTCTTCACGTTAGATCCTACCGTGATTGCTGCGGCAGGGCAAACATAGAACGCCATATCGCCAATGCTCGTCACGCCTTCGCCAATGACGATTTTCTCCCGGACGTAGATGTTGAAATAGAAAGCACCTTTTCCAATGGTCTCTACGCTGTTGGGGATGATGATCGAATCTTTTGTGCCCATCAATGCAAGAGATGCTTGCCCGATGTGGGTCACACCCTCTTCGATGACCAATTTCTCCACTTCCTGGGCAAAAGATTCCCAGGGCCTGTTAAGTCCAGATACTCCGGATTCTGCAAGCTCCTCAAAGTCGGTGTAGTCTTCCATGCGTCCGCCGGCAGCGGTCGGGCTGATGGTCAATACCTTGTTTTCAGAATCGTAACTCCAGGTGCATTCGCCGCACGTGCCGCTGGTAGCTGGCTCGTCGGTCTGTGCGTACATACCTGCCACCATGGTGAATAGGGCTGCAATCATGCAAAATACTTTCTTTCTCATGTTTGTATGTTTCTTTTCTTTTACTTTTAATTAAGGTCTGCGCGTGTGCGCACATACAACAAAAACGGCGCAAAATTAATGTCTTTTGCGCTATTGAACAAAGTTATAGACAAATTGATGAGTTAATATAGACAAATAAAAGACCTTGCAGACAAATTGCAGGGTCTTATCAGACAAATTGCAGCGTCAGAGTGGCTGCTTAAGTCTGCTCGCGTTGCTTACGGAACTCCGTCGGCGAGAGTCCGTAGGTAGTCTTGAAGGCACGGCCGAAGTGGTTGGCGCTGGAGAAACCGCTGGCAGCGGAGACCTGTACTATGCTGAGTGTCGGCTGCTGCAACAGCAGGCGGGCAGCATACTCCACGCGGCACGCTGTGACGAAGGCTGCTAACGAGGCGAAGTCGCTGCCCTGGGCGAACACCGTTCCGATGCGCTCCTTAGTCATGTGGAAGTGTTCCATGGCTGCCTGACGGTCGAAGTTGGGATTGAGGAACAGCTGCTCGTCGATGATAGCTTGGCTGAGCTGACGGAAGAGGGCGGTGGGGGTGGTCTCATCGCCAACGCCTCCCTGGGGATGGGCGCTCGTCTGAGCTTGCACGTCGTCCGCCTGTTTTTCCTTCTCTAAGGATAGTTTGGTGGATTGCTGTTCCGCCGGACTTGGGGCGGGCTGTTTTTCAGTGGGAGGTATTTCAGCGGGCTGTCTCCTGGGGGAGGGTGCTGTGTCTTCTTTATAATTCAGCAACTTCTCAATCTGGCGGGCAAGGATGCGGTTCTTATGCTTCAGCAAGTGGCGCTGACGGAAGAAATAGAGCAGGAACGCGAGTGTGCAGCAGAAGGCGATACCGATGATGATAATAATTAATGTGCTCCGGGATTTTGCCGCACTTTCTTTCTGAAGTGCCATCTGCAGCTCTTGTCCATGGTAGCGGGCGGCATAGTCTTGTGCTTTACTGTCGAGGATGCGTTCGTGGATGCTATCCTTTACGATATCGTAACGTTCGCGCAGACGGAAAGCTTCTGCCGTGTGTCCTTGGGCGAGGGCGGCCTGAGAGCGGTTCAGGAGCATCGTGGCATAGTAGGCATTGATAGTGTCGTTGCCCATATTGCGTTCCACATCTTTATATATAGTCTCCATCGCAGCGTAGTCTCCGAGCAGGCAAAGTGTTGAGGCAATGGACTTGCGGCAGTCAAAGGTCTTGGCAAAAGGGCTTTGGTTGTAAAGCGCGAGGTAATGGCGAGCCGCTGTCTTATCATGCAGGCGGGCATGGATGTTGGCCAGGAAACCGTAGGCCTGCATGCGGTAGAAGTCAATGTAACCAGGGCGGTCCTCGTCGCTGGGTTCGCGGTAGGTGTCGTCGTGATAATCCGACGGATGCTGCTCGTAGTCGTTGAGGACTTCGATGATGCGCTCGCATGGGTCGATGGCTTCGGCATAGCGTTCGTTGTCGTTCAGTATGTTGTACTTGCGCTTGGCAGCGACGATGTAGGCATCGAGCTCATTGAAATGGCGCTTGCCGGCGAGGGCCTGCATCACTCCCTCAATCTTGGCCAGTCCCTTTTCCTGTTCGCCCAGATGTGTCAGCGCCAATCCCACCTCGGCCTCGTTGCGCAGTGCCTCGGTGGTGAGCCCTTGCTCGCGGCAGAGGCTGGCCAGTTCGCTGCTCGTGCGCAGGTAGAGCTCATAATCCTCTTTGATACGTGAAGCTGAGATTAATGCCTCCAGTATGTCTTGCCGGAAGGCCTTGTCGGAGATAGCCTCAGGGCTGATGAGCAGTTGTTCGCCGAGGATGATGGCCGAGTCAAGAAAATTACCTTCCAGGGTCTCGCTCATGATTTTTATGCGCAGCATGTTGGCGCGGGAATCAGAAATATTGCCTATGATCTCAGCCGAGTCCACGATGGCCAAAGCCTGTTGGGGATTTTGGGCATAGATATCCAAGACGGCCTGCTCGCTGTAGAGCGTACCTGCGCCTGTGCTGGCTTTGGTGCCTGACTTAATACTTTGCTTTCCATGGGAATACGCTGTTGCATTGTCGCCTCTGCCTGTGCAACAGACAAAGGCAGCGGCAGCCAGTGCAACCCATAGTATCTTTACTCCAAATCCTTGTCTCATATCCTTTTTTCGGCCTATCTCGCCGCAAAGTTATGAATATTTCGATAAAAAGTTCACTCAAAAGGTGTTTTTTTTCAAACAAAACGTTTTACAATAATTTGTCAGTCTGGCTCAACATCTAATATTCCCTTCATGGCTTGTGTGATACATTTTGGGAACACCAAACCCACCAACCTTTGGCATAGCTGCTAAAAGTCAATGGGTACTTTTGTTGTGTTATCAATCGTTTAGCTTTCTGTGTTGATGGTCGGCTTGCGGATTTTGGTTGAGAACTGTAATAAACCCAAATCGGTCATTAGACCAAAGATGGCTTTTAAGCTATGCTTCTTATGCTTTTATCCACGTTGTTGCGCTATTTCTTTTGGCCTCTTTCCGCCATCTGCGCGGTCACAATGCCCGCATTGTTCCCTTACAGATAACGAAAATATGCTCAAAACAAATAGCGCACCGACATGAATTCTAAAGAACCGCTTTGGGTTAAATTCAGCCTTTAATTGAGTTTTCTTGTCTATTTTATTCATCATTCTATATTTTATAGTTACCTTTGCGCCGTTTTTAACCTGTTTGCGGAGGTTTGCCTGCAGTATTGATGCTTATAATAATAAAGTCTATAAAAATAACAACAGATATTAAAATGATGATGAAGAAACTTTTGTTGACACTTTTCATCGGCAGCGCAGCCGTCAATGGCATGGCACAGGATGACAACAGCAGCAAATTGTCTATTACGACACAGATGTTCCTCAATGAGCAGAGGGGAGAACTCTCGTTCGAGCGAAACACTGTGTCGAGCCAGAAGCTGGGACTTCATCCGGCAGAACATTTACGGGTCGTGAAGGAGCGAAAGGATGATGGTCGCCTTTATGCCGCCCCCGACACCGTCGACGGCAAGGCTTACATCGCAGCCTACCTGCGACTGGCCGACGCCTCGGCCGTCAGCGAGGTAGAGGCTCTGGGCGTTGTGCTTCAGGAGGAGTTCAACAACGGCCTGTGGACATCTCTCATCCCTGTTGATAACATCAACGAGGTGGCTGCCGTAAGTGGCGTGAAGCGTATTAACGTCTCACCCTTGAAGAGGGCTTTCACCAATACGGCCCGGCAGGTAACCAATACCGACGACGCCCTGACGCTCGCTGCTGATGCCATCGCGGCCGGACTGAAGCAGAAATACGACGGCACGGGCGTCGTGCTCGGCATCATTGACACGGGCATCGACTTCAACCATGTTGCCTTCAAGGATGCCAGCGGCAACAGCCGCATCAAGCAGGCTTACGTCTATAATGGAAGTAAAGCCACGACCTATAATGGTAGCCAAATCACCAGCACCCTGACCGACGACGACACCGAGGACCACGGCACGCACACTGCATCGACAGCGGGCGGTTCGAGCGTCAAAGTCAGCGGCACCACGGCGGCTGTGACCAACGACCATGCCAACGCCACATACGGAGGCATGGCACCCGGCGCAGAGCTCTACCTTGCTGGTATCAATAGCTTGAATTCTACGTATCTGGACAATGCCGTAAAAAATATGTGTACCTATGCCGACAGCCAGGGCAAACCGCTGGTGGTCAGCAACAGTTGGGGCTCGCAGGTCGGTCCGCATGATGGTACTGGTGATGTGGCTGACGTCTATAACTCGCTCTTCGGCGACAGCCATCCCAACCGTGTATGCTTGTTTGCAGCCTCTAACGACGGAGGGAAGCCTAAAGACAACGAAGGTGGCGGCTACCATCTTATGGGCACGGCCTCCAGCAGTAGCCCGCTACGTTCTATCTTGCGTTCAGACACATATATCAACACCGATGCAGGCTACTGCTATTATGGCACTATAGCCAGTGCCTGGTGCCGCTCGACAAGTGTCAGCACCATGACTTGTAAGATCTATGTTCTCGATAGCAGTACGGGAGAAGTGAAGACTACCGTCACTGTTAATCCTACGACTCGTGGTACCACGGTATCAGGCTTGACCAACTATTATGATGGCACTTTATATGCCTATAAGGACTATATTACTTCCAACAAGACACAGATTATGCTCTATACCTCCACCGGCTTGGAGGCGAAGGGGTATAATACTACGACAAAAGACGGAAGCACCTATTATGTTAGTAAATACACCTTGGCCGTTGAGTTCGCTCCCAGCAGCGGCACTGCGGTCATTGACGTATGGGGTGGCACCTATGGCTACTTCACCAACTATCTGACGACGAGCGGCTACTCATGGAAGGCAGGCACCGATGATGGCTGCTTCAGCGACGAGGCCACAATTTCCAATGTCATCCCCATCGGTGCCTACGTGTCAACTAACGCATGGAAGGACTACAGCGGTACGTCCCACAGCATGGCCGACGAATATACGATGGGCGACATAGCCTACTTCTCCAGCTGGGGTACGGCTGCGAACAGCGCTTCCGGTGAGATGATTCCTTGGATAACGGCCCCTGGCGCACGTCTGGCCGCCGGTGTCAATCACAATCATACGGCATCGGTAGATGACTATAGCTACTACGACACATACAAGGAAGACCTTGTAGTCAACAGCAGCACCAACCCATACGCCATGATGGAAGGCACGTCGATGGCCACGCCCGTGGCGGCCGGTATCGTGGCCCTGTGGATGCAGGCCTCGCTTGACGCTAACGCACAGCACAAGAACCTGACCGTCAACGACGTGAAGACCATCATGAAGGAAACGGCCATCACCGACGCCTACACCTCCGGGGCCAACAAGGACCATTTCGGCAATGGAAAGATTGACGCGCTGGCCGGTATCAAGTATATCCTCGGTGCTACCAGCGACCCCACCATCGCGGCAAACCCGCAGGAGGTGAGCTTTGATGACTGCTATGCCACAAGAACTTACACCAAGACGGTTACCGTCACCGGCTCTAACCTCGAGGCTGATATCACCGTTGCCAAGAGCGGCAGCAGTGTCTTCACCATCGACAATACGCGAATCACTCAGGCTGACGGACAAGCTTCGGCCGAGCTGACAATCACCTACGCACCCACTGCTGCAGGGACGCAGACAGGCACTATTACCCTCTCCAGCTCAGGCGCCGAGACTGTCACGATTGCACTCACAGGTACTGCAGCGGCTGCAACGCCCACCATCGTTGCCGACAAGGAGGCTCTCGAGTTCGATGCCTTGATAGGTAACACCGTTGCACAGAACGTCAACGTCAGCAGCCGCTTCCTCACGGGTGATATCACAGCTGCGCTCACCGATGCTGCCGGCGTCTTCTCGGTCGACAAGACCAGCATCGAGGCCACTGAGGAGGGCGTCGAGCTGACGGTGACCTTCAACGCTCAGGAGGAGGGCACATACACTGGAACCCTCTTGCTTGCAAGCACAGGAGCTGCGAGCCTGTCAATAGCCCTCTCGGCTACGGCAAACGACGGCGGCACTGCCAGCGACAACTTCCTGGATATCGCCAAGTATGCCACCATCGACGAGGCAGGATGGGACAATACCTACGTCAATACATTATATAAATACACCGAGTACGAGGATGAAGAGGTAGCCTGGCTCACGATGCCGCTCTATGGCGCTTGGAGCTCTGTCTATTATTCCCCAAAAGCACAGACCTGGATTACGACTGATGTAACCAATACAAACAACAAATATGCCGGAACTTCTTGGAACAGCAGCGACGAGTTGCTCGGTAACTCGCCCTACTTCACTGCTTCAAACGGCAATGGCGCACCAAGGGCCATGGGCTATAATGCAAGAAATAACAGAACTAAGGAAACAGTAACCTTCTACGTCACTAATACCACTGCCGTAAAACTGCTGGGCACCGGTCAGAGTCGTACGAGCAACAACTATCCCGCATCGCTGAATGTGTATGAGTGCACGGTAAGTGATGAAGGCGTGCCAACGGCTTCTTCGACAGCAGTGAAGAGCGCAACTAATTCGGCTACCTCCGGCACTTTCGTCCTGACGGCAACAGACCTTGATGCATCGAAGGTCTATAAGGTTGAGGCTGCCACCTATTGTAGCTACATCTGCGAGATAGGTTTCCAGACGCCGCTGCCGAAGGCCACCGGAATCATCGGAGATGTCAACCGAGACAGCGCGGTGACCATTGCCGACGTTACGGCCATCGTCAACATCATCCTTGGCAAGGAAACGGCCGACGACGATTACGACCACGTTGCTGCTGACGTCAACGTTGACTCCACCATCACCATTGCCGACGTCACGGCCCTCGTCAACATCATCCTCGGCAAATAAAGTTCATCTAAAACACATCGAAAATACATCGAAAATACATCGGTGCTTTCAAAAAACGCCCATTCCATCGATTGGAGTGGGCGTTTATTGTTATTCCTCTCAGAAGCGGACGCCGAAGGCCGTGTAGACGGTCAGGTAGGAGGTGTAGCCGTGGTCGCTTTTGTTGTTGTAGCGGAAATTGTTGTAGTGGCAGTAGGCACGCAGGTAGTAGCGGTGCCATTGGTAGCTGACGGCCAGACGCGTGTCGAAGTTCCAGCTGACGTGGTTGTTGATGTTCTCCTCGTCGGTCAGCTCCAACTCGTATTCTTGCATATCATCGCTGATGTCGATGTCGTAGGTGCAAACGGTGATGCGGTTGTAGAACGTCAACATCGGCACGACCATGGCGCTGATGAGCCAGCCGCGGCCAGGCACCCAGTTGTAGGCGTAGCCGGCACCCACGCTGGCCTGCGTGAATTTGAACTTGCCGACGTCGTTCATCAGTAGCTGTAGAAGGAAATTATGAGGGTCGGCGAAGGCTACGCGCGAGTGGTAGTACATAGCTCCTGCTACGAGCGAACCGGCCGAGCGCAACTGCTGGAGCGACTGGTCGTAGGCTGCGGCGTACGAAAAGCGCTTGCGGTTGAACATATAATAGGCGTCGAGGAAGAGCGAGCGCATGCGCATCGGGTTGTTGGTGCTCCATTCGAGCTCGTTGGAATAGTTCTCGCCCTTGGCGCTGATGTCAGGCTTGCCCGAACGGTAGCTGTTGATGCGCAAGTTAATGCCATAGCTGCCGCCAGTGGCGCCGAAGGAGAATGTCTTGCAGTCGCTGCCTATGATGGCACGCGAGTATCCGAGACCGTAGCCGCGGTAGCCCGCCCACGCTCCTACGCTTACGGTGGGGCCGCTGTGCGTTATGACCCTCCACATAGTGCCGTCGTCCAGGTCGTGGTCGACAGCTTTCATGTGGAGGTTAGAGTTGTTGATGTCGGTGCGCAATTCTGCCGACCAAGGTCGCACGGGCTGTCCCACGTAGCGGCGGTCAAGACCGCTGATGGCCGACGAGTCGACGAACTCCTTAACTTTTAATAGTACGCGCAGGGGCAATGGCTTACGCTTCTCGCCGCTCTCTGCGTCGCTCCCCGCGCCGTCCAGTACGGTGCTACCTGCGTTGCTCAGTACGTCGCTTCTCGCGCTCTCTTCCTGTGCCATGGCCGTCACAGCCGTCAGGCAGCTTAAGCCGCTTAAGAGTAGAAGCCGTCTTAAGCCCTTTCTGTTCGCCAAATGTTTACTCACGTTCTTCCCTCTTTTTTGTTTCTCGCCGCAAAGATATATTATTTTTTCGAGGAAGTGCCGACGATTAAAGAAATCTTTATCTTCATCAATACTTCCACGCCTGTCAATACGGACGATGTGGCCGCTACCTTGGCTCGAGCACACGAGCCTCCCGTCTGGTTGATGAGCGGGGGGAAGAAGCGTTCGCGGGAGTTGTCAACGCTCAACGGCAGCTGTACATCACCGGCTTCTACGCGGAAAGGCGTCCGCTCGCGGCGGGTCTGTTCCACGGCAGGCGTCAGCTTGGGCTTAGGACCCGCTGAGCGGTGGGGCGGCAACAACTGTGCTGCCACCGTGAGGGGCAGCAGCACAGTTGTAATAGTTGTAATAAGTATCAGTAAGCGCTTAGCGTGCATGGAGCCTGTTGTAGGTCTTGAGGGCTTCGGCGCGCACTGCAGGGTCGTACTTCTCGTCCTTCGAGATTGCCAGCGTGCGCTCTGCGATGAGCGGTGTCTGGTAGGAGAGCGCGTGCCATCCGAGGGCTTCGATGATTATCACTTGCATCTCCACGCTCGTGGTGGGACGGTCGATGTACTTCAGCAGGAAGGGCACATACTCATGAACCATGTTGTTACGTTGTCCGCGCACGGTGAACTTGACTGCTTTCTCGCTGCTCAGCGTGTCCATCTCGGCCATTTCCTTGTTGCGCAAGCCCGAGCTGCGTTCGATAGCGCGGGCAATCATGGCGCGCGTGCTGTCCTTGATTTATTTTGGGTTGAAGTGTGCCGTAGATTGTCGTTGGTTATAGCAAACCTCCTATCAGCACTACGGCTGCCGAGACTATCCATGCCAGTGTCGTGGTGTAGACGGCGGCGAAGAGAGCCCATCGCCACGAGGCAGTCTCGTTCTTGATAGCTACGATTGTTGCTATGCAAGGGAAGTAGAGGAGGATGAAGAGGAGGTAGGCATAGGCAGTCAGTGGCGTTATGCCATCGGCCGCCATGGCTGTGTGCAGGCGCGTATATTTGTCGGTGTCGCCGCTGTCGGTGTTGTTG